>NZ_CP102772.1:4472500-4772500 GCF_026020075.1 Bosea sp. NBC_00550 | reverse complement strand
CGATGCCGGGCTTGAGCAGCGGCCAGGTCACGGTGCGGAAGGTCTGCCAGCGCTTGGCGCCGAGCGTCTGCGAGGCTTCCTCCAGGCTTGGGCTGATGCCCTGGACGACGCCGATCAGCACGAGGAAGGCGATCGGCGCGAAGGCGAGCACCTGCGCCAGCAGTACGCCCGGCAGGCCGTAGAGCCAGCGCGAGCGCGGGATGGCGAACCATTCGTAGAGCATCGTCGAGATGGCTCCCGCCCTGCCGAAGAGCAGGATCAGCGCCAGGCCGATGACGAAGGGCGGCGTGATGATCGGCAGCACCGTCAGCGCGCGCATGATGCGCTTGCCCGGCATGCCGGTGCGCAGGATGAGAAGCGCGCAGGCAAGGCCAAGCAGGGTGGTGATGACGCCGCAGAGCACGGCGAGGACCAGCGTGTTCCAGGCGACGCCGCAATTGGTGTTGCTGGTGACGCAGCCCAACCCCCAGATCGAGGAATCGAGGAAGCGCGCGATGAAGGCTGAGGGGGCGAAGGCGCCGCTCTGGTCGACCAGGGCGCTCTTCAGGATGATCGCCACCGGGAAGAAGATGAAGATGCCGATCAGCAGGACGACGAGGCCGATCGTCGAGACCGTGAAGAGATCCCCGCGGCAGACGCCGCGATAGGCGAGGCCGTGGCAGAGCAGGAAGAGCAGCGACAGCAGCGTCACGAAGGCGCCGCCGCCGATGCCGCGCTGGGCGGCGCCGGCCCCGCCGAGCAGCGCCGCGAGCCATGGAATGCCCTGGTCCTGCAGGACGATGGAGAAGGCCTGGGCGAAGAACAGGACCATGCCGAGCAGGCCCGCCCAGACCAGAACGCGGGCCGTGCGCTGCCGGTCATGGCTACCGACAAAGGCCGTCGCCGCTGCCAGCGCAATGCCCACCGGCAGGAGCCAGGGCGTCTGGCCCGAAAGAGCCAGCGCCAGCGCGCTGCCGGCCTTGCCGAACGGGTATTCGCCGAGCCAGCCCCAGCTCGTCAGGCTCATGCCCTCGACGAGATACCAGGGCATCAGCGCATAGCCGAGCCAGCCGATCAGCAGCACGAGTCGCGTCGCTGGCGCCATGGTTGCCCTGTCCCCTCGTGGAAAGCGATCCGGGCCGGTTCGCGCCGGCCTTCACGGTTCTTGATGCGATTCTGTAGGAGCCCCGCAACCGTCATTCCGGACGGAGCGGAGCGGAGATCCGGGATCCATGCCTGAACGTTAAGCGGAAGCGCTCTGGCATGGATCCCGGGTCAAGCCCGGGATGACGGCGGAGGTTCGGAGGTGAACCTCCCGACGTCTCACCGAAGGACGGCGCCGATTACTTCGGCAGCGCCTTCACTTCCTTGTCCCACTTGGCGAGCAGGCGGTTGCGCTCGGCCGAGGAGCCGTATTTCACGAAGTCGTAGTTGATCAGCTTCATCTGATCCATCTTCGGCGACTGCGCCGGCACCGGCGAAGCCTTGTTCGACGGCACCTGATAGGACTTGGCCGGGGCGGCCAGCGCCTGGGCGGCCGGGGTCAGGGCCCAGTCGTAGAACTTCTTGGCGTTGTCGAGATTGCGCGCGCCCTTGACGATCGACATCGAGCCGATCTCGTAGCCCGTGCCCTCGCAGGGCGCGACCGGCTTGATCGGGTCGCCCTGCACGGCGAAGACCACCGCGTCATGGATGAAGACGATGCCGACGGCGGTCTCGCCGAGGCTCGCCGCCTTGGCCGGAGCGGCGCCCGACTTGGTGTACTGGCTGATGTTCTTGTGCAGGGCCTTGAGATACTCGAAGCCCTTCTCCTCGCCCATCAGCTGCACGACGGTGGCGAGCAGGTTGTAGGCGGTGCCGGACGAGTTGGGATCGGCGACCTGGACGTCGTCCTTGAGCTTGGCGTTGAGCAGGTCGGCCCAGCATTTCGGCTCGGGGATGCCCTTGGCCTTGATCTGCTCGGTGTTGAAGCCGAAGCCGAGCGCGCCGGCATAGATGCCGATGGAACGCTGCTTGGCGGCCTTCCACTGGTCTAGCGCCCAGCTGTTCAGCTCCGCGTTCTTGGGCGATTCATATTCGAGGGTCAGCCCCTCCTCCGCCGCCTGCAGATGCGGATCGCCTGTGCCGCCCCACCAGATGTCGCCGCGCGGATTGGAGGATTCGGCCTTGAGCTGGGCATAGATCTCGCCCGCCGATTTGCGGGTCATCGCGACCTTGATGCCGGTGTCCTTCTCGAAGGCCGTCGACATGGCGCGGCACCATTCCTCCTGGACGCCGCAATACATGACGAGCGACCCTTGAGCGCGGGCCGGCGTGGCGGCGAAGGCCGCGGTGGCGAGCGCGGCGAAGAGCCCCGCCTTGAGCCAGGATTTCGACTGCATGGTAACCTCCCTGATCGGATCTCTTGTTTTTGTGGCTTGAGACGAAGCTGAGACGACTTCTCCGAAAGATCAATCAAATATCGTGCTGGCTAAACGATTCCGGTGATCTCCTTCAGCACCGGTGCCAGCTCCGGCGTGCAGCATAGGATCGGATTGCCCTTGGCGATCCCTTCGCCGGCGAAAAAATCATTGATGTGAGCGCCGGCCTCGCTGGCGATGACGATGCCCGCCGCGACGTCCCAGGCGTTGATGTGAAGTTCGGCATAGGCGTCGCTGCAACCGCCGGCGACATGGCAAAGGCCGAGAGTGCCGGAGCCGCCGCGCTTCATCGCCGCGCCCGCCGCATAGCCCCGCTCGATCACCTTCAGGTAGTTCTGCGCGGGAATGCGGGTCGACCAGCCGAGCTCGACGGAGGAGCGGGCTATGTCGGCCGCCCCCGAAACCTTGATCGGATCGCCATTCAGCGTGGCGCCGACGCCGCGCCGCGCGGCATAGACCTCGCCGAGCGCAGGCGCGGCCACAACCCCGATCGCCGGCTGCCGCTGCGAGAGGAAGCCGATGGAGATGCACCAGTTGCGGTCGCCATGGGCGAAGTTGGCGGTTCCGTCGATCGGATCGAGAATCCAGACGGCGTAGGAGGCCTCGCCGCCGCCTTCCTCGCCGATGACGGAATCGTTCGGGAACAGCGTGGAAAGCCGCTGGCGCAGGAAGTCCTCGACCTTGCCGTCGGCGACGGTCAGCCAGTCCTGTGCGCCCTTCATGGTGACGCCGAGCGACTCGCGCTTGTTGAAATAGCCCAGCGCCAGATGGCTTGCCTCGGCCGCGAGGCCGAGCGCCGCATAATACCGCAGATCGCGTTCCGCCGGGGTCATCGCACCACCAGCCATCACTTGGCTCCCAGATCGACGCGGACCGGCTTGCCGGTCTGTGCCGATTCCGTCGCGGCATCGGCCAGAATCTGGGCCTTCAGCCCGTCGAGGCCGGTCGGCGACGCCATAGCCTTCCCGTTGCAGGCGGCGATGAAGGCGTCGAGCTCGGCGCGATAGGCGGCCGCATAGCGCTCGAGGAAGAAGTTCTGCACGGGATCGGCGCGGAAGCCCTGCCCCGTCGCGATCTCGACGGTCGTCTCGTGGATGTTGCCGGCACGCAGCATGCCCTTGGAGCCGTGGACCTCGATGCGCTGGTCATAGCCATAGGTCGCGCGGCGGGAATTCGAGATCTGGGCGATGCGGCCCGAGGCCGTCTTCATGACGACGGCGGCGGTATCGACGTCGCCGGCCTCGCCGATCGCCTTGTCGACGAGGGCGGAGCCGAGCGCGAAGACCTCGACCGGCTCCTCGGCCAAGAGGAAGCGCGCCATGTCGAAATCATGGATCATCATGTCGCGGAAGAGCCCGCCCGAGCGCTTGACGTAATCGACCGGCGGCGGCGAAGGATCGCGCGAGATCACCGTGACGATCTCGATCTCGCCGGCCTCACCCGCGCGCAGCCGCTTCTCCAGCGCCGCGAAATTCGGATCGAAGCGGCGGTTGAAGCCGATCATCAGCGGCTTGCCGGATTTGCCGACGATCTCCAGGCAGCGGCGGATGCGGGCGGCGTCGAGATCGACCGGCTTCTCGCAGAACACGGCCTTGCCGGCGGAGACTGCCTGCTCGATCAGATCGGCATGGGTGTCGGTCGGGGTGCAGATCAGCACCGCGTCGATGGCGGTGTCAGCGAGGATCGCCTCGGTGCTCGCGGCCTTCGCGCCGGTGGCGGCGGCGAGCGAGGCGGCGGCCTCCGGCATCGCGTCGGTGACGGCGACCAACTCGGCATCGCCGCGCGCGGCGACGTTCAGCCCGTGGATGCGCCCGATGCGGCCGGCGCCCAGCAATCCGATCTTCATGGTCGTCTTCAGTCCCGTGGTCATGTCCGGCGGCCGTCCTGCCGCGATTGGGCTCAGCGCGCTAGTCGTGCGCGCCGAGAATGTTCTGGTCGAAATCGATGTTGGCGCCGGTCATCAGCCCCGACTCGGCAGAAGCGAGATAGGCGACGGCCTTGGCGACCTCGCGCGGATCGATCAGCCGGCCGAAAGGCTGGGAGGCGGCGGCCTCGTCGAGCCAGCCATCCCTGGCGTCGTGGCGCAGCTTCATGATGGCGTCCTCACCCGGGGTCGCCATCCAGCCGATGTTCAGGCCGTTGACGCGGATGCGGTGCTTGATGAGGCCGTAGGCGACATTCTTGGTCAGCACCGCGAGCGCGCCCTTCGAAACGCTGTAGGCGGAGAGGAAAGGCTGACCGCCATGGGCCGACATCGACTGGATGTTGACGATCGCGCCCGCGATGCCCTGCCGCTGCATCAGCTCGGCCGCGCCCTGGATCAGGAAGAAGGGCGCTCGCAGGTTCACCGCCATGATGCGCTCGTAGAGCTCCGGCGACGTGTCGAAGATCGTGCCGCGATCGGTATCTCCGGCGGCATTGACGAGAATGTCGAGGCGGCCGAAGGCCTTCTCCGCCGCCGGGACGATCTGCCTGACGGCGTCGAGATCGGCGAGATCGACCTGATGGAAACGAGCGTCGCAGCCCTCAGTGCGCAGGCTCTCCGCCACCGCCTCGCCGCGCGCCGCGTTGCGCCCGGTCAGCAGCACGGCCTGCAGGCCGCGAGCGGCGAATTCGCGCGCGATCGCCTCGCCAAGTCCCTGGCTGGCACCGGTGACGACGGCGACCTTGCCGTGGAGATCACGGCTGAACACGCTGGCTTGCGGCAAGGAAGCTGCCTCCCGGAAAACGGCAGGAATTTTTTAGGCTTCCCGCTTATTGGAATAAATATTCCATTCTCGGCACGAACAAGTCAAGGCGCTCCGGCTGCACGCGTTGACAAAAGCCGCCGGGGGCGGTGTTTGATCCGGCATGGTCCAGCCGACCAATGAGCCAGGACAGCCCGGACGATCATGAGGACAGCGAGACCGAAGCGCCTTTCCCGGCCGCAACGTCGCTCACCGGCGGCAGCTTTCCGGCGCCCGGCCGGCCGAGGTTGACCGCAGCGCGTCGCGCGCAGCCGGCTCCTCGCTTCATGTCTTCATCTCTATCGTGAAAGGGCCGCCCCGGCGGGCGGCGCCAGCCATGCTCGATCTCAGCTCGACCCTGACCCTCTCCTGCCCGAACCGCCCCGGCATCGTCGCCGCCGTCTCCACCCTGCTGTTCGAGGCCGGCTGCAACATCCTCGACGCACAGCAATTCGACGACACCGAGTCCGACCGGTTCTTCATGCGCGTCGTCTTCAACCGGCTTGACGGCAGCCAGCCGCACGCGGCCATCGCGGAATCGCTCGCGGCGCTCGGCCGGCGCTTCGGCATGGAGCTCAGCCTGCACGAGGCCAGCCGCCGCAAGCGCGTCATGCTTCTGGTCTCGAAATTCGACCATTGCCTGGCCGACCTGATCTATCGCTGGCGGATCGGCGAATTGCCGATGGAGATCACCGGCATCGTCTCGAATCACGCGCGCGAGCATTTCGCCTCGACCGATCTGGGCGAGCTGCCCTTCCACCACCTGCCGGTCACCCGCCAGACCAAGATGGAGCAGGAGGCCGAGATCTGGCGGCGGATCCAGGACAGCCGGACCGATCTCGTGGTGCTCGCGCGCTACATGCAGGTCCTGTCCGACGGGCTTTCGGCCAAGCTCGCCGGGCGCTGCATCAATATTCACCATTCCTTCCTGCCCGGCTTCAAAGGCGCCAAGCCCTATCACCAGGCGCATGAGCGCGGCGTGAAGCTGATCGGCGCCACCGCCCATTACGTGACCTCGGATCTCGACGAAGGCCCGATCATTGAGCAGGACGTCGAGCGCATCTCGCACCGGGACACGCCTGACGATCTCGTCCGCAGGGGGCGCGACATCGAGCGGCGCGTGCTGGCGCGCGCCGTCCGCCATCACCTCGAGGACCGCATCATTCTCAACGGAAAGAAAACTGTCGTCTTTACGGATTGACCCGCATAAAATTTCAGCAAGATGCAGGCGCAAGGCACATTCATGCATACGCTCCCGCTTCCAGCCATCCGAGACCGTCACAGGGACATACCAGTCCCGCGCTGCACAGTTGACGCTTTCGTTGGCACATGCCTTGCTGAGGCCATCAACGAAAACACGGCGCGAAAGCGCCGGGGGATAATTTATTGTTTAAAGGTGGAGGCAATCCGATGAAAGAGCAGGAAATCCGCGGCCTCGTCGCGGATGTGAAGGAAGGCACGCTTTCGCGACGCTCCTTCATGCAAAAGATGGCGGCGGTGGGTATCGCCGCGCCGATCGCAAGCCAGATCCTCGTCTGGAACGATGTCGCGATGGCGAACGCCACGCTCGAATACAAGCCGACCAAGGCCGGTGGCGGCGGGCCGCTGAAGATCCTGCTCTGGCAGGCCGCGACCCTGCTCAACCCGCATTTCGCCTCCGGCACCAAGGACCAGATCGCCTCGCGCATCTTCTACGAGCCGCTCGCCGGCTGGGACAAGGAAGGCAACCTCATCCCCTGCCTCGCCGCCGAGGTGCCCACGAAGGCCAATGGCGGGCTCTCGGCCGACGGCACGGTCGTGACCTGGAAGCTGAAGCCCGGCGTGAAGTGGCATGACGGCAAGCCCTTCACCGCCGACGACGTGGTCTTCACCTGGGAATACGCCAAGGATCCGGCGACGGCCGCCTACACCACCGGCTCCTATACCAACATCAAGGTCGAGAAGGTCGACGACCTCACCGTCAAGGTCATCTTCCAGCAGCCGACGCCGTTCTGGGCCGACCCCTTCGTCGGCACCGTCGGCCAGATCCTGCCCAAGCACCGGTTCGGCGACTATGTCGGCGCCAAGTCGCGCGAGGCGCCGGACAACCTGAAGCCGATCGGCACCGGCCCCTACAAGTTCGTCGAGTTCAAGCCCGGCGACGTCCTGACCGGCGAGCGTTTCGTCGACTATCACATCAAGAACCAGCCCGCCTTCGACACGCTCGAGGTCAAGGGCGGCGGCGACGCAGTCTCGGCGGCGCGCGCCGTGCTGCAGACCGGCGAATATGACTATGCCTGGAACCTGCAGGTCGAGGACGAGGTCCTCAAGCGCATGGAGACCGGCGGTCGCGGCAAGATCAGCGCGGTCGCCTCGGGCGACATCGAGTTCATCATCCTGAACCCGACCGATCCGTGGACGGAAGTCGACGGCGAGCGCTCGAGCATCAAGACCAAGCACCCGACGCTGTCGGATCCGAAGGTGCGTGAGGCGATCAACCTCCTGATCGATCGCGACTCGATCCAGAAGTTCATCTATGGCCGCGGCGGCATCGCGACGGCGAGCTTCGTCAACGAGCCCAAGCAGTTCAAGTCGCAGAAGCTGAAATACGAGTTCAGCGTCGACAAGGCCAACAAGATCCTCGACGACGCCGGCTGGAAGAAGGGTGCCGACGGCATCCGCGAGAAGGACGGCAAGAAGCTCAAATACGTCTACCAGACCTCGATCAACGCCCCGCGCCAGAAGACCCAGGCCATCATCAAGCAGGCCTGCCAGCGCGCCGGCATCGATCTCGAGCTCAAGTCGGTCACGGCCTCGGTGTTCTTCTCGTCGGACGTCGCCAATCCCGACACCTACACCAAGCTCTATGTCGACATGGAGATGTACACGACGACCCAGCCCCAGCCCGATCCGGAGCGCTTCCTCAACCAGTTCGTCTCCTGGGAGGTCGCGACCAAGGAGAACAAGTGGCTCGGCCGCAACGTCTCGCGCTACACCGATCCGGCTGCCGACGAGGCCTACAAGGCCGCTCAGAAGGAGCTCGACCCGGCCAAGCGCGCCGCGCTGCTGATCAAGGTCAACGAGATCTTCTGCGAGGCCAACATCATCCTGCCGCTGCTGTCCCGCACCCGCGTGGCCGCATCGCTGAACAACCTTTCCCACGACCATTCCGGCTGGGACGTCGATACCTGGAACCTCGCGGCCTGGTATCGCAGCTAAGAGCCAGGCGGCCCCTCGCGGAGAGATTCGTCTCCGCGAGGGGCCGCTTTTGTACCCGGCCCATCCTTTCGGCTGCGGCAAGCCGCAAGGATGGGCCGGTTGCAATCGGCGTTCAGTCCGCGGCGGTGCCGCGCACGCAAAGAGAAGAAACTATATGGCGACCTATCTCATACGGCGGCTGTTGATCGCCATTCCAAGTCTTCTCGGAATCAGCGTGATCCTGTTCACGGTGCTTGCATTGGCGCCGGGCGATCCGTTCTCCGAAATGGCGACCAATCCCAACGTGCCGCCCGAGGTGCGCGAAGCCATCCGCGCCAGCTTCGGCCTGAACGACCCGATCATGGTGCGCTATCTGCGCTGGCTCGGCGCCATGGCCCAGGGCGACTGGGGCTTCTCCTTCGCCAGCCGCATCAATGTCGACAAGCTCATCCTGCAGCGCGTGCCGACGACGCTGTTCGTGGTCGGCTCCTCGCAGATCCTGGCGCTATGCATCGCCCTGCCGGTCGGCATCTACGCGGCGACGCGGCCCTATTCGATCTTCGACCAGATCGCCAACACGCTGGCATTCGTCGGCTTCTCTCTGCCGACCTTCTTCACCGGCCTGCTCTTCATCCTGATCTTCTCGGTCTCGCTAGACTGGTTCCCCTTCGTCTATCGTTCCGACGTCGCCGCGACCGGCTGGCGCTGGTACTGGGAGATGTTCCGCCAGGCGATCATGCCGATCATGGTGCTCGGCCTGTTCCAGGCGGCCTCCTATACGCGCTATGTCCGCTCGGCCGTGCTCGACGTCATCCGGCTCGACTATGTCACCACCGCGCGCGCCAAGGGCCTCAGCGAGCGCAAGGTCACGCTGCGGCACATCACGCGCAACGCGCTGATCCCGGTGGTGACGCTGGTCGCGCTGCAGATGCCCGCCGTGTTCGGCGGCGCCATCGTGACCGAGCAGATCTTCCGAATCCCCGGCATCGGCTCGCTTCTGATCGACGCGATCCTCGCCAACGACACACCTGTGATCATGGCGGTGACCTTCGTCTTCGCTTGCCTGGTGGTCATGTTCAATCTCATTGCGGATGTCCTTTATGGCTGGCTCGACCCTCGCATCTCCTTCAGCTGATCCGATCGTGACGGCCGCAGCCGCCACCGTCGCGGTCTCGCCGGGGCGCGAGACGTGGCGCCGGTTCCGCCGGCACAAGCTCGCCATGGCCAGCGCCGTCGTGCTCGCCTTCCTGATCCTCAGCGTCGTCGTCGGCCCGTGGTTCTGGCCGGTCGCGATCAACGACATCGACTTCTCGGCACAGTTGCAGGGGCCGTCCTGGGCGCACCCGCTCGGCACCGACGACCTCGGCCAGGATATTCTGGCGCGCATGATGTATGGCGGGCGCATCTCGCTCGCCGTCGGCCTTGCCGCGATGATCGTCGCGACGACCGTCGGCGTCATCATCGGCGCCTTCGCCGGCATGTCGCGCAAGGTCGCCGACCCCGTGCTGATGTGGGTGACGGACCTGTTCCTGTCGCTGCCGCAGCTGCCGCTGCTGCTGCTGATCATCTACCTGTTCCGCGAGCAGCTGAAGGCCTTGTTCGGGGTGGAGGGCGGCGTCTTCGTGCTGATCGTCGTCGTCATCGGCGGGTTGCGCTGGATGCCGGTGGCCCGGCTGGTGCGCGCGCAGTTCCTCTCGCTGCGCGAGAAGGAGTTCGTCGAGGCCGCCCGTGCACAGGGCGCGACCAAGCTGCGCCAGATGACCCGCCACATCCTGCCGAACGCGCTCGGCCCGGTGATCGTCGCCTCCACCATCGAGGTGTCCTCGGCCATCATCGCGGAATCGACGCTCTCCTTCCTCGGCCTCGGCTTCCCGCCGGATATCCCGACCTGGGGTCGCCTGCTGTTCGACGCCAAGGACCATCTCGACTCCGCGCCGCACTGGGCACTGTTCCCCGGCGCTGCAATCTTCCTCACCGTGTTGTCGATCAACTTCATCGGCGACGGCCTGCGCGATGCGCTCGACCCGCGCCGCGTGATCTGATCCAGAGAAGGACCTGAGATGACCTCCCCGATCCTGTCCGTTTCGAACCTCACGACCTCCTTCCGAGTGGAAGGCCATTGGAAATCGGTCGTCCGCAACATCTCCTTCGACATCAAGCCGAAGGAAACGCTGGCGGTCGTCGGTGAATCCGGCTCCGGCAAGAGCGTGACCGCGCTCTCGATCATGCGGCTGACCCCGCCCGGCTCGAGCAAGATCGAAGGCTCGATCAAGCTCAACGGCAAGGAGCTGCTGACGCTGCCGGATTCCGACATGCGGCACATCCGCGGCAACGAGATCGCGATGATCTTCCAGGAGCCGATGACCTCGCTGAACCCGGTGCTGACCATCGGCTTCCAGATCGCCGAAGCGCTGATCCTGCATCGCGGCCTGTCGCGCTCCGAGGCCGAGGCCGAGACCATCCGCCTGCTGGAGAAGGTCCGCATTCCCGCCGCGAAGTCGCGCTTCCACGAGTACCCGCACCGCTTCTCGGGCGGCATGCGCCAGCGCGTGATGATCGCGATGGCGCTGGCCTGCAAGCCGAAGCTGCTGATCGCCGACGAGCCGACAACCGCCCTCGACGTGACGATCCAGGCGCAGATCCTCGAACTGATCAAGACGCTGCAGGACGAGGAGGGCATGTCCGTCCTCTTCATCACCCACGACATGGGCGTCGTCGCCGAGATCGCCGACCGCACGGTCGTCATGTACAATGGCGACGAGATCGAGACCGGCAACACCGAGGACATCTTCGCCAGGCCGCAGAAGCCCTACACCAAGTCGCTGCTCTCGGCCGTGCCGAAGCTCGGCTCGATGGAAGGCCGCCGCCGGCCGATGCGCTTCCCGGTCGTCGACCGCGCCACCGGCGATTCCGACGTGCCGACCGAAGTGCCCGATACCGTCCAGGCGGCCGAGCGCCCGGTGCTCGAGGTCTCCGGCCTGACCACGCGCTTCGAGATCCGCGGCGGCCTGCTCAGCTCCGTCAGGGGCCGGGTGCATGCGGTCGAGAACGTCTCCTTCAGCCTCAAAGCCGGCGAGACGCTGGCGCTGGTCGGCGAATCCGGCTGCGGCAAGTCCACCACCGGCCGCTCGGTGATGCGCCTGATCGAGCCGCTGGCGGGCTCCGTGCTGCTCGACGGCGTCGACGTGCTCAAGCTCAACCAGCATGACCTGCGCGAACAGCGCAAGCGCATGCAGATGATCTTCCAGGACCCGTTCGCGTCGCTCAACCCGCGCATGAACATCGGCACCGCCGTCGCCGAGCCGCTCCTGATCAACAATCTCGCCACCCGTTCGGAAGCCCGTGACAAGGTCGCCGACCTGCTCAAGCGCGTCGGCCTGCTGCCGGAAATGGCGAACCGCTTCCCGCACGAGTTCTCGGGCGGCCAGCGCCAGCGCATCTGCATCGCGCGGGCGCTCGCGGTCGAGCCGCGGCTGATCGTGGCGGACGAGGCCGTCTCGGCGCTCGACGTCTCGGTCAAGGCGCAGGTGGTGAACCTGATGCTCGACCTGCAGGCCCGCATGGGGCTGGGCTATCTCTTCATCTCGCACGACATGGCGGTGGTGGAGCGCGTCAGCCATCGCGTCGCCGTGATGTATCTCGGCGAGATCGTCGAGATCGGCCCGCGCGAGGCGATCTTCGGCAATCCGCAGCACCCCTACACCAAGCGGCTGCTGGCGGCGGTACCGATCGCCGATCCGACCCGGCGCTCCGAGAAGCGCCCCGTCACCAACGACGAGATCAAGAGCCCAGTGCGGGCGCCCGATTACGTCGTGCCGGTGCGCCAGTATCGCGAGGTCTCCCCCGGCCATGCCGTGATGATCTGGGGCGAGGAATGGGAGAAGAAGGAGCCGGCCGCCGTCGCGGCCTGAGGCCTTCGAAGCGTAAAACGATCAGCCCGCGGCTCGCGCCGCGGGCTTTTTGTTGGGCTGCAGGGAATGCTCTATTTGGGTGGATAGCCGAACTTCGCGACCGGCGCCGCAAACGACCTGATCGCGCCACAACCGGACATTGGGAGATCGCCGGTGGTCTCAATCGGTAATCGCAACACGCTACTTTTCCTTTGGAGATGGAGCGTGGGTGATGAAGCAGCGGCGGCGGATCTACTATTCGGCGGCCCAGCGGGCTGAGATCTGGGATCGCTGGAAGGCCGGCGAGTCGATGAGTTCGATTGGGCGGCGGTTCGATCGGGAGTCCTCTTCGGTGTTCTCGGTGCTTTCGCCGACGGGCGGCATTCGGCCTCCAGACCGGCGGCGGGCGCCGCGGGCGCTCACTCTCAGCGAGCGGGAGGAAATCTCCCGAGGGCTCAGCACCCGCCGGTCGCTGCGCGTGATCGCTCGGCAATTGGGCCGATCACCGTCCACGGTCAGTCGCGAGGTTCAGCGCAACGGCGGGCCGGATCGCTACCGCGCGGCGCGCTCCGATCAGGCGGCCTGGGACCGGGCCTTGCGTCCCAAGCCGTGCAAGCTGGCTTGCCGACCCGGTCTGGCCCGGACAGTATCCGGCAAGCTGCAGCGGAACTGGTCGCCCGAGCAGATCGCCGGCTGGCTCAAGCGCACCTGCCCCCGGGAGCCACACAATCAAGTGTCGCACGAGACGATCTACCGCAGCCTGTTCATCCAGACCCGTGGGGTGCTGAAGAAGGAACTGCTGGACCACCTGAGGGCCCGGCGAACGATCCGCCGCTCCCGGCACGCCAGCCTGAAGCGGAACGGCCTGGGCCAGATCAGGGACGCCGTCTCCATCAGCGAAAGGCCGGCCTCCGTCGAGGATCGTGCGGTCCCTGGTCACTGGGAAGGCGACCTGATCGGCGGCTCCCGGAACAGCTACGTCGCCACGCTGGTCGAGCGGCATTCGCGCTACGTGATGCTGGTCAAGGTCGCCAACAAAGACACCGGGAGCGTCATCACCGCCCTGATCAAACAGTCGAAGAAACTGCCCGGCGAACTCTATCAGTCCCTGACCTGGGACCGAGGCAAGGAGTTGGCCGACCACAAGCGGCTGGCCCTCGCTTCGAACGTCGAGGTCTACTTCTGCGATCCCAGGTCACCCTGGCAACGTGGCTCGAACGAGAACACCAACCGGCTCCTGCGCCAGTATCTTCCCCACGGAACCGACCTGTCCCTGCAAAGCCAGGCCCAGCTCAGCGCCATCGCCCGTCAGCTCAACGAACGGCCCAGAAAGACCTTGCTCTATCAAACCCCAGCCGAGAAGTTCGCCGAGTGTGTTGCGGCGATCAGTTGAGCCCGCCCCCAAATCCGGACACTCCTCGTTCCGCCTCGTTACGCCAGTGCTGGCTGCGCCCCCAAGCGGAGTGACAGTTCTGTTCTGCGGCACTCAGCAAGCATCGGCTAAAAGTCCGATATGCGGTCAACCTTCTTGGTCAGCTTTCCAGCGACTCGATACGTTGTCCGGAGGGTTGGATTGGCGCCGGCGAGAGAACGCAATCAGAGCATGCCAGATGGTCCACGGAACCGAGGGGGAGCCGTCGCCTTGGCGTGCGTGACGTAGCGTTCGGCAAGCCTGGCGTTCGGCTCCTTGTAGCTTGCGAAGCGCTGCGTCGGCGCGAGGAAGCGCTTGCACACGTTGCCCACCTGGCTCTCACCCGCGTCATCCTCAGCCTCGCCGCGCCACAGCAAAGCGGCGCAGCGTAGACCGCGGGAAACGGTCCCCTATTGGACGCCGATCACCGGGATTGGCGGAGGCTCATCGCACCCCGATTTCCTCCCGTGGGCCGGCCCTGCCGCCCCAAGCCTCAAAGCCGTGGCCGGAGGACGACGACGCTTACAAGCCCGCGTGCCAATGGCTGTAAACTCGCCATTAACCTTGATCGGTCATTTCGTCGGACCAGTAGTGGCTTCGCGTGGCTGTACCTGCTGCGGTGCGAGGGTGGCAAACCATGCGGCTGATCGTCGGCACAATCATCGTCTTCGTCTGCGTCTTCGGCAGCTACGCGGCGATGGGTGGCCACCTTGAGGTCCTTTGGCAGCCGTTCGAGTTCGTCATCATCCTCGGTGCAGCGATCGGTGCCTTCGTCATCGGCAACCCCGCGCCGGTGCTCAAGGCCGTGCCCGCCATGCTCGGCACGCTCATGAAGGGCCCCAAGTACAAGCAGGAATGCTATGTCGAACTGCTGGGGATGCAGTATTCATTGTACAAATTTGTGAAGCAGAAGGGCATGCTCGCGGTCGAGGAGCACATCGATAATCCGAGCGAGTCCACGCTGTTCAACGCCTTCCCGACTTTTGCAGCGAACCATCATGCGGTCGAGTTCGTCTGCGACTACATGCGGATGTTGACGATGGGCGCCAACAACGTCCACGAGATGGACGCTCTCATGGACGAGGAACTGGAGACGCACCACCAGGAGCAGGAGCGTGTCGTTGCGGCCATGCAGTCGCTCGCCGACGGAACACCGGCGCTCGGCATCGTCGCCGCCGTGCTCGGCGTGATCAAGACGATGGGGGCGATCACCGAGCCGCCGGAGGTGCTGGGACATCTGATCGGCGGCGCGCTCGTCGGCACCTTCTTCGGCGTCTTCGTCGCCTACGGCTTCTTCGGGCCCATGGCGCAGTCGCTCAAGGGCATCTACGAGGCGGAATCCAAATACTACCTTTCACTCAAGGCGGGTCTCCTCGCCCATATCAGCGGCCAGCCGCCGGTGATGGCGGTAGAATTTGCCCGCAAGGCTCTGATGAGCGACGTCCGCCCGACCTTCAGCGAAGTGGAAGCGGCAACCGCCGATCTGCCTGCCTAGATCTGACCCAATCTCCAATAGGGACTCGATGGCCAAGCCCCCCCAGCCGATCATCATCAAGAAGGTCAAGAAGGCCGCTCATGCGCACCATGGCGGGGCCTGGAAGATCGCCTATGCGGACTTCGTGACCGCCATGATGGCGTTCTTTCTGCTGATGTGGCTGATCAGCATGACGACGCAGGAGCAGAAGATCGGCTTGGCGGAATACTTCGCCCCGGCGGCTCCGAGTCCTACAACCAGTGGCGCTGGCGGCGTCCTGATGGGCACCGTCCTAGACAAGGCAGGCAACAAGCCGTCGGCGCCCCGCGACGCGGCGAGGGGCACTACCGGGCAGGACGACAAAGCGCGCCCAACAAATTCGGGCCGCGCCAGCGACCGCGAGGTCAGCCGCCCGGCCGCCGGCGTGCAGGCCAACTACAGCGCCATAGCCAGCCTCCGGCAGGCGCTCCAGAAGATGCCCGAAATTGCCGAGCTGTCGCGCAACATCGTGATCGAGCCGACCAAGGAGGGGTTGAACGTTTCCCTCGTGGACGAGTACGGCCGCACCATGTTCCCCGAGGGCTCGGTCCAGCCCTACGAGCGCACTCGTCTCGTGCTGGAGGCGCTCGCGCCCACCCTGCGCCGGCTGCCCAACCAACTGTCTGTCGCCGGCCATACGGCCGCCGCGCGCCCGGGCTCGGTGCAGGCCGTCGATTCCTGGAGCCTCACCGCCGGGCGAGCGCTCGCCGTGCGCGAGATACTGTCGGGCGCCGGGCTCCCCAGCAACCGCTTCGTTTCCGTGGTGGGACGCGCGGACACCGAGCCGCTCTTCGTCGACAATCCCTACACCCCGCCGAACCGACGGGTGACGATCACGCTGCTCAATGCGGAGCCGCCGCTACCCCCGGGGGTCATTCCCTGACGACAAGGCGCCTCGGCGGCCTCAGAGCCGTTTAAGAATGAGCTCAGTGGTTGACACGACGTAAGAGGCTGACAATTGCGACGGCGTACCGAAATCCGTCGTTTGCGCCGGGGAGCGAACCCAACAACCTCAGCTTCCTTCCTTCAATCCGGAATCCGCTCCCAATCCTTCAGCCAGGGCGCAGCCGAGGCGTCGCTCGGCGCGCGCCAGTCGCCGCGGGGCGAGAGCGAGCCGCCGGAGGAAACCTTCGGGCCGTTCGGCATGGCCGAGCGCTTGAACTGGCTGGTCTCGAAGAAGCGGCGGATGAAGACGCCGAGCCAGCGCTTGATCACCGGGAGATCATAGGCGACGCGCTTTGCTGCCTCCATGTTCGGCGGCCAGTCGCCGGCGGTCGCGTCGCGCCAGGCATGCTCGGCCAGGAAGGCGATCTTGCTGGGTTTGAAGCCGTAGCGCGTGGTGTAGAACAGGTTGAAGTCCTGCAGCGCATAGGGGCCGACGAAATCTTCGGTCTTCTGGGCCGGCTTGTCGCCGTCGCCCGGCACCAGCTCGGGCGATATCTCGGTTGAGAGGATGTCGAGCATCACGGCCGAGGCTTCCGCGCCGAAGCGGCCGGATTGCGCCACCCAGCGGATGAGATGCTGGATCAGCGTCTTCGGCACGGAGCCGTTAACGTTGTAGTGCGACATGTGATCGCCGACGCCATAGGTGCACCAGCCGAGCGCCAATTCCGAAAGGTCGCCGGTGCCCATCACCAGCGCGTTGTGCCGGTTGGCGAGGCGGAACAGCACCGAGGTGCGCGCGCCCGCCTGCACGTTCTCGAAGGTGATGTCGTAGACCGGCTCGCCCTTGGCGAAGGGATGGCCGATATCGACCAGCATCTGCCGGCAGGCCGGCGTCATGTCGATCTCCTCGGCGCTGACACCGAGCGATCTCATCAGCCGCCAGGCGTTGTCCTTGGTGTCCTTGCTCGTGGCGAAGGCCGGCAGCGTATAGGCGAGGATGTTCTCGCGGGGGAGGCCGAGCGCATCGAAGGTATGGGCCGCGACGATCAGCGCCTGCGTCGAATCGAGGCCGCCGGAGACGCCGATCACAACCTTGTCGAGCCGCGTGCTCTCCAGCCGCTTGCGCAGACCGTGCGACTGGATGTTGTAGGCCTCGAAGCAAAGCTCGTTCAGCCGGGCATCCTCATTCGGCACGAAGGGGAAGCGCTCGACCGTGCGAGCGAGGCCCAGATCCGAGCCGCGATCCGGATCGAGCGTGAAGTCGATACGGCGGAAGCCGAGCCTGTCGCGATGCATGTCGGCGCTGTCGCCGAAGGTGTTCTGGCGGATGCGGTCCATCGCCAGCCGCTCGAGGTCGATATCGGCGAGGATGAGCTGCGGCTCGGCGGCGAAGCGCTCGGCCTCGGCCAGCAGCGCGCCGTTCTCGTAGATCATCGCCTGCCCGTCCCAGGCGAGATCGGTGGTCGATTCGCCGGTGCCGGCGGCGGAGTAGGCATAGGCGGCGATGCAGCGCCCTGAATGCGCTTTGCAAAGAGAGTGGCGCCAGTCGGACTTGCCGATGGTCACGTTTGAAGCCGAGAGGTTGAGCAGCACGGTCGCGCCGGCGAGCGCGGCGAAGGAGCTCGGCGGGATCGGCGTCCAGACGTCCTCGCAGATCTCCATATGGACGATGAGATCGGGGATGTCGGAAGCGGCGAGCAGAATGTCCGTGCCGAAAGGCACCTCCTGGCCGCAGAGATCGATATAGAGCGCACCGGCGCGCTCGCCCGAGGCGAACTGCCGGCGCTCGTAGAATTCGCGGTAGTTCGGTAGATAGGTCTTCGGCACGGCGGCGAGGATGCGGCCGCGATGGATCGTGACGGCGCAGTTGAACAGCCGCCCCTCGACGCGCAGGGGCGCACCGACGACCGCGACGCAGCGCAGGCTCCGGCTTTCCTCGACGAGCCGCGACAGGGCCTCACGCACCGCGTCGAGCAGCGCGTTCTGCTGCAGCAGATCGTCGATCGCATAGGCGCTGATGCCGAGTTCCGGAAACAAGCAGAGCGAGGCGCCGCCTTCATCGGCCCGGCGCAGCAGCGCGATGGTCTCGGCCACGTTGAAGGCGGGATCGGCAACCTTCAGCCGCGGCGCGGCGCATGCGATCCGGACGAGACCGTGGGCGTGAATGTTGCGGAAGCTCATCGTCACTCCGTCGGGCCGACAGGCAGCGAGCCGGCCTGCACCGCTTATCGCGCAGGCGCGAGGCGGTAAGCAAGCCGGGCGCCGGCAGGGCTGCGCCGATGCGGCGACATGGGAGGTCGAGCGCGCCGAACCGGGCGCTCCGTCCCATCCGCAGATGGGCCGAACGTCGCAAGCCCGTGCGATTGCCGGCCGGCATGGCGCACAGTATCCCTCAGGGATCGAAGAGCGGACATCGCAGCCGCCGCACCCCCGGGAAACGCCATGTCCGACGCCGTGCCTTCCGACCGCCGCCTGATCGGCAGCTTCGACTACGTCGTCATCGGCGCAGGATCGGCCGGCTGCGTCGTCGCCAACCGCCTCGCGGCCGATCCGGACACCAAGGTCCTCGTGCTGGAAGCGGGCGGGCTGGACGACTGGATTTGGCTCCACATTCCGGTCGGCTATCTCTTCGCCATCGGCAATCCCCGCGCCGACTGGCTGTTCCAGACCGAGCCCCAGCCCGGCCTCGGCGGGCGGGCGCTGGCCTATCCGCGCGGCAAGGTCGTAGGCGGCTCCTCGGCGATCAACGCCATGGTCTATATGCGCGGCCAGGCGGCCGATTATGACGGCTGGCGCCAGCTCGGGCTGACCGGCTGGGGCTGGGACGAGGTGCTGCCCTATTTCCTCAGGCATGAGGACCATATCGCGCCGCCGCCCGGCGGGCTGCACAAGGCCGGCGGGGAATGGCGCGTCGAGCATCCGCGCGTGCGCTGGGCGATCCTCGACGCCATCCGCGACGCGGCCGAGGCTACCGGCATCGCCAAGATCCCGGATTTCAACACCGGCGACAACGAGGGATCATCCTATTTCCAGGTGAACCAGCGGCGTGGGCGCCGCTTGAGTGCCTATCGCGCCTTCTTGAAGCCGCTGCTCGAACAGCGCGACCGCACCAACCTGCGGCTGGAGACGCGCGTCCATGTCGAGCGCATCGTCTTCGAGAACGGCCGGGCCAAGGCGGTCGAATTCACCCATGGCCTGGGAACACCCAGCGAGGAGAAGCTGAGGGTCGAGGTCAGCGGCGAGGTCGTGCTCTCGGCCGGCGCGATCGCCTCCCCGCTGCTGCTCGAACGCTCCGGCATCGGCAATGGCGCGCGCCTGCAGGGCCTCGGGCTGGAGACGCTGGTGAATGCGCCCGGCGTCGGCGAGAACCTGCAGGACCATCTCCAGATCCGGCCGGTCTACAAGGTCCAGGGGGTCAAGACGCTGAACAGCGACTACGCCAAGGTCTGGCGGCGCCCGCTGATGGCGTTGCAATGGGCGGCGCTGCGCTCCGGCCCGCTGACGATGGCGCCCTCGCAGGTCGGCGCCTTCGCCAAATCCGCGCCGCATTATGCCACCGCCAATCTCCAGTACCATTTCCAGCCGCTCTCGCTCGACAGCTGGGGTTCGGGCTTGCACCCCTTCGACGCGTTCACGGCGAGTGTCTGCAATCTCAGGCCGACCAGCCGCGGCAGCGTCCATCTGCGCTCCGCCGACGTGCACGACACGCCGGTGATCTCCCCGAACTATTTCGACACCGAGGAAGACCGGCAGGTCGCGATCGACGCACTGAAGCTGACCCGCCGGATCGTGGCGCAGGCACCGCTGGCACGCTTCCGGCCGGAGGAATATTTGCCGGGTGCGGAGGCCGACTCGGACGAAGCGCTGCTGGATGCCGCCGCAAAGCTCGGCACCACGATCTTCCACCCGGTCGGCACGGCGAGGATGGGACGCGACGACGATCCCGGCGCCGTGCTGGACGAGCGCCTGCGCGTGCGCGGCGTCATGGGCCTGCGCGTCATCGACGCCTCGGTGATGCCGGCCATCACCTCGGGCAACACCGCCAACCCGACCATGATGATCGCCGAGAAGGGCGTGGCGATGCTCAAGGAGGACGCGCGCAGCTGAGTTGCAGCGCAAAGATTTGCTGATTTCTACAGACCCGCGACGTCATCCCGGGCTTGACCCGGGATCCATGCCAGAGCGTGTCCAACAATCGTCAGGCATGGATCCCGGATCTGCGCTTCGCTCCGTCCGGGATGACTCGCGTTTCCACGAAAACGCAGCACGCTTCAAAGAGTGACAGGCTCTCGCGATCTTCGTTTCGGGCTTCGAAACGCCATAAAGACCGGCCTATTAAGGACGGCTTCACGCCGGATCACACCATGCCCCCAGTTTCGCCCGACAGGAGCCTGCCCAAGCGGCTCGCGCTCGGGATCGTCCGCGCGGTCCTGACGGTGTTCATCGTCCTCGACGAGATGGCGCGGCCGCTCTACCGGCCGCTCATCCGCTGGTTTTCATCGCTGCGGCTGGTTCATCGCCTCGAGGAAGCCGTGGCCGGGCTGCCGCGCCCGCTCGTGCTGCTGGCGCTCGCCGTGCCCTTCGCCATCGCCGAGCCGCTGAAGCTGCTCGGCCTCGTCATGATGGCGCGCGGCGCCTTCTGGCCGGGGCTGATCGTGCTCGGCCTCGCCCATCTCGCCAGCTTCCTCATCGTCGAGCGCATCTATCATGCCGGGCGCGAGAAGCTGATGAGCTATGGCTGGTTCGCAGGGATCATGGGGATCGTGATCCGCCTGCGCGACCAGGTCCTGGGCTGGGTGCGGGCATCGGCCGCCTATGCCTTCGCCATCCGGACGCGCGATGCCGCCCGGCGCTGGTGGCAGGGGCTGCTGGCCTGAAAGCTCAGCGCCGGCTGCGTGCCAGCAGGAAGAGCGCGACGGCAGCCAGGGCCGAGAAGGCGATCAGCAGCAGCGTCGAGACCGTCACGCCGCCGCGCTCCAGCGCCACGGCGAAGGCCAGCGGCGCCGCCGCCTTGATGACGAGGCCGGGCGCCGAGAGCTTGCCCATCGTCGCGCCGAAGCCGACCGGCCCGAACAGTTGCAACGGCACCGTGCCGCGCACGATCGAACTCAGCCCCATGCTGATGCCGAAGGCAACGGCGAAGAGGCCGGCAACCACCGGCAGCGATCCGCCGACCAGCAGCAGCGCAAGGCCAAGCGGCATCAGGCAGGCGGAAACCCAGGCAGTGGTGACGGGCGAGACGGCGCGGCCGAACAGCATCTCGACCAATCGCCCCGCCACCTGAGAAGGCCCGAGCATCGCGCCGATGCCGACCGCGACCGCAGCGCCGAGGCCGAAGCCGCGCAGCAGCGTCAGCAGATGGATCGCCATGGCAGAGACGACGAAGCCCTGCAGCGAAAAGGCCAGCGCCAGCCACAGGAAGGCGCGGCGGCGGGCATCGCCCGTGAGATAGGCCGTTTCGGGTTCCGCCGGCGCCGATGCGGCTGCGCCCGAGGCATGCGCCGCCACCGGCCGCTTCACCCGCCCCGGCAGGAAGAGGAGGTGCAACGGCATGCAGACCAGGATCTGCGACAGGCCGTAGAGCCTGTAGACGCCGCGCCAGTCGAGGACCGCCAGCAGGCTGCTGGTCAATGGCCAGAACAGCGTCGAGGCGAAGCCGCCGATCAGGGTGAGCTGGCTGATGGCGCGCCGTGCCTGGCCGCCGCGCGCCTGCGTCAGCGCAGCGAAGGCCGCATCGTAGAAGACCGCGGTGGTCACCGCCTGCAGCGCGACCATGGCCGCGACGTAGCTGACGATGCCCCGCGCCTCCGCCAGCGCCAGCAGGGACAGCCCGGCCAAGGCCGATCCCACCGTCATCACCAGCCGCGTGCCGTAGCGGTCTATCAGGCTGCCGGTCACCGGGGCGACGGCGCCGCCGAGGAAGAGCCCGGCCGCCAGACCGCCATAGGTCCATTCCGGCGGCCAGCCGAAGCTTTCGGTGATGCGCGGCGCCAGCACGGTGAAGGCGTAGTAGAGCGCGCCATAGCCGAAGACCTGCGTGACGCCGAGCGCGACGATGAGCGACGGCCCGCCGGGCCGAAGAAATCTGGGCGAAGCCATGGCCGTCATCTGCCCCGGTCAGACGATCTGGTTGCGCAGGCCTGCGTCGCCGCGTGCGAGACGATCCAGATTGTCGATGAGGATATCGATGACATTGCTCTCATAGGCGCGGGTCTCGCCGGCGCTGTGCGGGGTGACGATGACCTGCGGCAGGCGCCAGAACGGCGAGGCCGCCGGCAGCGGCTCGTCATGGAAGCAATCGAGCCCGGCACCGGCGATCCCGCCATTGCCGAGGGCATCCAACAACGCGGCTTCGTCGACCACGCGGCCACGCGCGACATTGATCAGGTAGGCGGAGGGCTTCATCGCCGCGAGGATGCGGGCGTCGACCAGCCCTTCCGTCTCGGGGGTCAGCGGGCAGGTCAGCGCGACGAAATCCGCCTGCGCGACCGTTTCCGCGAGCTTGTCGGGATGGACGATGGCTTCGACATGCGGCTGCGGCTCGGGGCTGCGGCGCACGCCGATGACGCGCATGTCGAACGCGGCCGCGAGCTTCGCCAGCCTCAGGCCGATGCGGCCGAGCCCGACGACGACCAGCGTCTCGCCGCCGAGCTCATCCTCGCGGAGCGCGCGATCGCCGATCATCGGCCGCCAGGACTGCTTTGCCTGATTGTCCCGGGCGAAATGGATTTGCCGGGTCAGCGCCAGGATCAGCGACATCGCATGCTCGGCCACGGCGCGCTCGTTGCCGCCCTGTGCACTGGCGAGACGGACACCGGCTGCGCCGAGCGCCGCCTTGTCGAACTGGTCGGTGCCGGCGCTGACCGACTGGATGAAGCGCAGCTTCGGCAGCCTCGGCAACAGATCGTTACGCCACATGCCGGAGACGACGATGATATCCGCCTCCGGCCCGCGCTCGCGCAATTCGTCGAGGCTGCGGACCTCGAAGCTGCGGGCGGCGCGATTGCGGCGGGCGAATTCGTCCCTGAGCTGATAGGCGGCGTGCGCGAAGCCTATCGTCAATTCGCCTTCCGGCGGCAGCAATGCCATGCGTCGTCTCTCCCCGAATCCGTCAGTGGACGTTAGCCGCCGCGCCGGCTTCTGTCCCCGCGCTCGCCGCATGCAAGCTTCACGCTGGTGGCGATGTTTCGGGCGCATCAATGAGCGCCGCCTGCAAGCGCGACCACGCGGCCTCGTCGCCGGGCAGGCCGAAGCGCAAACGGTCGGGTGCGCTCTGAAAGCGGCGGACATAGATGCCGTGGCGGCCGAGGCGGACGAAGAGTGCCGATGCAGTCGGCGTCTCCAACAGGCGGAACAGGCTGGTGCCGCCCACGATGCGGCCATACGGCGCGAGCAGCGCGTCCAGGCGTGCGGCATCACGGCTGCGATCTGCGCCGGCCCTGGCGAGCCAATCGCGATCCGCGAGGGCCTGCGCGCCGACGTGCAAGGCAGGTCCCGCCACCGACCAGGGCCCGAGCGATGCTCGGAGCCGCGCCATCAGATCGGCAGCGCCGATGGCGAAGCCGAGACGCAGGCCTGCGAGCCCATAGGTCTTGCCGAAGGAGCGCAGGACGAGCGCGCCAGCGGGCAAATCCCGCACGAGGCTCGTCTCCGGCGTGAAATCGGCGAAGGCCTCGTCGACGACGAGCAGGCCGCCGCGCGCGGCACAGCGGACGGCGAGGCCGGCGAGTTCCGTTCGCGAGAGCATGCGGCCATCGGGGTTGTTGGGATTGACCACGACGACGGTCGCAGCCGCCTCGGTGGGCGATGCCGCCTCCATCACCGTGAAGCCCGCCTTGCGCCAGGCATGGGCGTGTTCCGCATAGGTCGGACCGAGGATGGCGACGGGCCCGGCCGGCGCGAGATGCGGCAGCAGCTCGATCAGGATTTGCGTGCCGGGCGCCGCGACGATGCCTGCGCCGTCCGGCACCCGGTAGGCCGCGCGGGCGGCGGCGATGAGCGCGGCCTCGTCATCGGCGCCGGGCAGGCGCGTCCAGAGGCTTAACGGCAGCGCCGGAAGCGGATAGGGGATCGGATTGATCCCGGTGGAGAGATCGATCCACGGTTGCGGCGCATCCGGAAAGAGCGCGCGGGCCGTGGCGAGATCGCCGCCATGCCAGATGTCGTCCTCAGCCACGATCGCGCCCGCGCCCCGCATGAACCTCTCCGCCAGCCTGCCGCTGCTCGTGCTCGCGCTTACGATCGAGGCGGCGTTCGGCTATCCCGAGCGCTTCTATGCCGCAATCGGCCATCCCGTCACCTGGATCGGGCGATTGATTGGAGCGCTGGACCGGGCGCTGAACCGCGAGGCCTCGTCCTTCGTCACCCGCAAGGCGATGGGCGTGCTGGCGCTGGCGCTGCTGCTCGCGGCCACGATCGCTCCCGCGTTGCTGCTCCAGAGCTTCTGCCTGGCCTTCTGGCCGCTTGGCCTCATCCCGCTCGCGCTCGTCGCCTCGACGCTGATCGCCCAGCGCAGCCTTTACGAACACGTCGCCCGCGTGGCCGAGGGGCTGGAGCGCGAGGGCCTGGAAGGCGGCCGGAAGGCCGTCTCGATGATCGTCGGGCGCAATCCGAACACGCTGGACGAGGCCGGGGTGGCGCGCGCCGCCATCGAGAGTCTCGCGGAGAACTTCTCCGACGGCATCACCGCGCCGGCCTTCTGGCTCGGCGCCGGAGGCCTGCCGGGCATCGCCGCCTACAAGGCGATCAACACGGCCGATTCGATGATCGGCCATCGCACGCCGCGTCACCTCGCCTTCGGCTGGGCCGCGGCGCGGCTCGACGACCTCGTCAACCTGCCGGCCTCGCGATTGACGGCGCTGCTGCTGATCGTTGCCGCGGCACTCGACCGGACGGTGGATGCTGGCGGTGCCTGGCGAGCCCTGCGGCGCGACGCCGGCAAGCACCGCTCGCCCAATGCCGGCTGGCCGGAGGCGGCCATGGCCGGTGCGCTCGGGCTGCGGCTGGCGGGCCCGCGCGTCTATGGCGATACCCGCATCGACGATCACTGGATGGGCGATGGTCGGGCCGATGCGAACGCTGCCGACATCAGGCGCGCGCTTGCGCTGTACCGGCGCGCCTGCGGGTTGCTGTGGGGACTGGCGGCAGGGCTGACGGCCGCCGCTCTGCTCTGACTCCGACGATCAACTTGCTCCGGAAACACACCGTCATTCCGGGGCATCGCGCAGCGATGAGCCTGGAACCCATGGACACAGGGTTTTCGGGAGAAGGCGCCGACACTCCGGCATGACGTCCATCGGACGGTGTTCATGGGTTCCGCGCTCGGGCCTTCGGCCCGCCCCGGAATGACGGCGCGGTTCTCGTAAAACCCGTTAGCGGCGAATGCCGTTCGTCGCCCCGGACTTCACTCCGGCAACGGCACGGCGCGGCGCGCTATCGCCTGAAGATCGGCTCCCACGGGCAGCGAGCCGAAATGGCCCGACCAGCCACCCGCCAGTCGCGAGGCGACGAAGGCGTCGGCCACCGCATGCGGCGCGTGGCGGATCAGCAGCGAGGCCGACAAGCCAAGCGCCATGCGCTCGACGAAGCGCCGCGCCAGATGCTCGTGGCGGAGCACATCGACGAGATCGGTCGCCAATTCGGCGAGGAAAGCGTCATAGCGCGGATCGTTGCCGCGCGCGGCGCGCAATTCGTCGAGCAGGGCCGGCACGCAATCGGGATAGCGGCGGATCGAGCGGAGCACGTCGAGGCAAACGACATTGCCCGTACCTTCCCAGATGCCGTTGAGCGGCGCCTCGCGATAGAGCCGCGCCATCAGATGGTCCTCGACGAAGCCGTTGCCGCCATGGCATTCCAGCGCCTCGACCACCACCGGCGTGGCGCGCTTGCAGTTCCAGTATTTGGCGATTGGCGCGCCGATGCGGCCGATGAGCTTCTCCGCCTCGCTCCCGCCCTCGCGATCGAGCGCATGGACAAAGCGGAAGGCGAGCCAGGCGGCGGCTTCGGCCTCCAGAGCGAGGTCGGCGATCACATTGGTCATGATCGGCTGGTCGATCAGCGCCTTCTGGAAGGCGCGGCGATGGGCGGTGTGATGCGCCGCCTGCGCGACCGCATGGCGCATCAGCCCGGCCGAGCCGACGGCGAAATCGAGCCTCGTGTAGTGGTTCATCTCCAGCCCGGCGCGGATGCCATGGCCGGGCTCGTCGATGAGATGAGCGATGACGCCGCGGAATTCGACCTCGGAGGAGGCGTTCGACTTGTTGCCGCACTTGTCCTTGAGCCGCTGGATCTGCAGCCGGTTGCGCGAACCGTTCGGCAGCCAGCCCGGCACGACGAAGCAGGAGACGCCCTCCTCGGTCCGCGCCAGCGTCAGGAACACATCCGAATGCGGGACGGAGAAGAACCATTTATGCCCGGTGAGAGAATAGGTGCCGTCGGCGTTGCGCGTGGCGACGGTCTGGGTCTGGCGCAGGTCGGAGCCGCCCTGCTTCTCGGTCATCGCCATGCCGACCGTGCCGCCGCGCTTCTGCGCTGCCGGCAGCGGACGCTGATCGTAGTCGGAGGAGGTGATCAGCTTGCCGAACTCGGCCCAGCGCGCGGGGTCGCGCTGCAGGACGGGGATCGCCGAATAGGTCATGCCGAGCGGGCAGCAGATGCCGTTCTCGCCCTGGTTCCAGAGATAGGAGACCGCGGCGCGCGCCACCTGCGCGCCGGAGCGCGGCTTGGTCCAGCAGAGCGAATGGAACTCGTCGCGCATGGCGAGCCCCATCAGCTCATGCCAGGCGGGGTGGAATTCGATCTGGTCGACGCGCCGGCCCCAGCGATCATGCGTCCGCAGTTCCGGCAGGCTGCGATTGGCCTGCCGCGCCAGATCCTGCACGCGTTGCGAGCCGACATGGCCGCCGACCACGCTCGCCTGCTCGCGGAACCAGCCGGCGCCGAACATGTCGAGGATGCGTCCGAGCGCGGGGTCCGCCGCGTAGGCGTCGTAATCCGCCAGCGCCGGGGCCTGGTTCAGCACCTCGTGGGTGTCGTAGCCGTATGCATCGAGAGCGGTCATGCGGCCTGTCCTTCACGGGAGATCAGCGCGGCGAGGGAGAGATCGGCGAGCGCGGCAGCGATCTCGCGACCGCGTTCGGCGGTGATCGGCCGCTCGGGCGAAAGCGGGCCGATCAGCGCTTCCATGAAGCCGCCGACGATCATCGCCGCGGCGGCGTCGGGATCGACGGGACGGAAAGCGCCCTGCCCTTCGCCTTCCACGACAAGTGCGCGGAAGATGCCGGCGATCTCACGGCGATAGTCGAGCCGCGTCGCATCGACGGCCGGATCGGCGGGTTCGGCGATCATCGACCAGGCGAGACGGCGATTGGCGAAGGCGCGCCGGGCGAAAGCTTCGACTGCCGACGTCAGGCGCTCGGTGACCGGCGCATCGCTCGCGGCGATCTCGCGCAGCACGGCGAGTTCTCGCGAGGACACCGCCGCGACGATCTGGGCCATCAGCTCGGCCTTGGAGGAGAAATACGAATAGACGCTGCCGGTGGAGACGCCGCTGGCGGAGGCCACTGCGGCAATCGATGTTTCCTGGAAGCCGACCTCCGAGACGATCCGGCGCGCGGCGGAGAGGATCGCCTCACGCTTGCCCGCCTTGCGCGGTTGTTTCGGGGTTCCATCGACCATGCACGATCTCGAAATTGAATCTGAATTCAAATTCAATATGAAGAGGAACCCCATTCCGTCAAGTGTCCGCCAGCAAGGGTAATCGATCGGGCAATGGAGGCGCGGGAACCCTCTCCTGGAAGGAGCGGGCAGGATGAGGTGGAGGCCGCTGGACCAGGGACGCGAGTGCTCACGGCGCGGTTGGGCTCGGGCTAGCGATGCCCCTCCAAACAGCTCACCCCTCCGCTCTCCTTACAGGAGAGGGGTTCCCGCGCTCTCCTACCCGTCTTCGTCTGCTGGAATGGGTTGGGTCGATTTACCCCGAGAAAGACGGCAAGCTTCTTTCTGCGCCCCCCGAAAGAGGCTCAGAACTCGATACCTTGCTGCGCCTTCACGCCGGCGGCGAAGTGATGCTTCACCAGCGTCATCTCGGTGACGAGGTCGGCGGCCTCGATCAGTTCCGGCTTGGCGTTGCGACCGGTGACGACGACGTGGAGGTCGGGCCGGCGAGCCTTGAGCGTCGCCACGACATCGGCGAGCGGCAGGTAATCGTAGCGCAAGGCGATATTGAGCTCGTCCAGCACCAGCAGCCTGATCTCCGGATCGGCCATCAATTCCCTCGCCTTGGCGAAGGCCCGCTCGGCGGCGGCGATGTCGCGGGCCTTGTCCTGCGTTTCCCAGGTGAAGCCCTCGCCCATGCTGTGCCAGCTGACCTGATCGCCGAAGGCTTCGAGCGCCTTGCGCTCGCCGGTCGACCAGGCGCCCTTGATGAACTGCACCACGCCGATGCGCCAGCCATGGCCGAGCGCCCTCAGGATCAGGCCGAAGGCCGCCGTCGACTTGCCCTTGCCGGGACCGGTATTGACGATGAGCAGGCCCTTCTCGACCGTCTTGGAGGCGATTTCGGCGTCCTGAACCGCCTTGCGCTTCTCCATCTTCGCCTTGTGGCGGGCGGCTTCGTCAGCGTCGATATCCCGCGTCATGTCTTCGGCTCACTTCACTCGCATCGGCAATCCGGCGACCATGAAGACCACGCGGCCGGCGCGTGCCGCAAGCGCCTGATGCAGCCGCCCGGCCTCGTCGCGGAAGCGCCGGGCGAGCGCGTTCTCGGGCACGATGCCGAGGCCGACTTCGTTGGAGACCAGCACGATGGGGCCGGAAGCCTGCTCGCATGCACTGATAAGCGCGGCCCCGGCAACAGCGGTATCGCGTTCGGCGAGGATCAGGTTGGTCAGCCAAAGCGTCAGGCAATCCACGAGGATCGGCTGCCCGGCCGGCTGTTCGGCGATCGCTTCCGCCAGATCGAGCGGCGCATCGACCGTCAGCCAGCCCGGGGGCCGGCGCATCCGATGCTCGGCGATGCGCTCGCGCATCTCGTCGTCATAGGCCTGGGCGGTCGCGATGTAGGTCCAGGGCGCCGGCAAAGCCTCGATCAGCGACTCGGCATGGCGGCTCTTGCCGGAGCGGGCGCCACCGAGGATGAGGGCGAGATGGGGCAAGTCCATGGGCAGGTCCTTCGGCGCCGCCCCCTGTCGTCATGCCCGGGCTTGACCCGGGCATCCCACCCCGAAGGAGGCGCGCGAGCCTCTTCCTGCATGAGATTCTCGGGTCAAGGCCGAGAATGACGCGCTTGCGGCGCACCCTGCATTGCACAGCAGCATCCCTAAGGCTAATGATCGTCGCTGACGGTGCCTCCGCGAGGAGGTGAAAAGGGAACGCGGTGCGGGCTTGCTCTGCCCAATGCCGCGGCTGCCCCCGCAACTGTAAGCGGGTGTCCTTCGCCATCGGCCACTGGAGCCAACGCTCCGGGAAGGCGGCGCAGGACGTCTAACCCGCGAGCCAGGAGACCTGCCGTCGACCCGCAAAGATCCAACCAGCTGCCGGCGGGGCGGCTACGGAGAGCATGATGAACACGGTTTCGGTTTCCACTCCCACACTCAGCGTTTCCGAACGCGTCAAGGCGGTTGCCGCCGCGCTCGCGATCGGCGTCGCGCTGATCTATACGACCGGCTTCGCGGCCTCGACCAATGTCCATAACGCCGCGCACGATACCCGTCACGGCCTCGCCTTTCCCTGCCACTGAGGGAAAGCCATCATGGTCACGCGTGTTCTCACGGTCAGCATCCTGGCCGGGCTTCTGGCTGGCTTGATCGTCGCCGCCCTGCAGCATGTCACCACCACCCCGCTTATCCTCAAGGCCGAGACCTATGAGGCGGCGCTCGCGCTGAAAGCGCCGACGCTCGCCGCTTTCGACGGCGAGGCGAAAATCATCCTCGCGCATGGCCCGGCGGGCGATGCGCCCGGCCATGAGCATGCCGAATGGAAGCCGGCGGACGGCCTCCAGCGCACGCTCTTCACCAGCTCGGTCACGATCGCGACCGCGATCGGCTTCGCCGCGCTGCTGCTCGCCGGCATGATCGCGGCCGGGGACACGATCGATCAGCGCCGCGCCCTGATCTGGGGCGCCTGCGGCTTCCTCGCCTTCGGCCTCGTGCCGGCGATGGGGCTGGCGCCGGAGCTGCCGGGCGCGGCATCCGCCGCGCTGGAACAGCGCCAGCTCTGGTGGCTCGCCACCGCGATCGCCACGGCCATCGGGTTGTTCGTGTTCCTGCGCTTCGACGCGCCCTGGCTCAAGCTGCTCGCCGTCGTCGTGATCCTGCTGCCGCACGTCGTCGGTGCGCCGCATCCGGCCGCGCCGGAGAGCAAGGTCCCGGCCGAGGTCGCGGCGCATTTCGCGGCGCTCTCGCTCGGCATCCAGGCCGCGCTCTGGCTCGCGACCGGCTTCATGGTCGGCGTGCTCTGGCCCTGGGTGAGCCGCCGCGCCGCCGCGGCCTGAGGATAGCGGCGCCTTCGGGCTCCGCGCGAAAGGCAAGCCACATGTCCGAGGGCGACCTCACCATCCATGTCTGCACGGTTTGCAGACGGGCGCGCGCCGACCTCCCGGAGGGTTACGACCAGCCGGGGCTGGCGCTCGCCGAAGCGCTGGCCGCGCAGCTCGCAGCCAAGGGCAGTGCCATTCCGGTGGTGCCCGTCGAATGCCTCGCCGTCTGCAAGCGGCCCTGCACCGTCGCCTTCGCGGCCGACGGCAAATGGACCTATCTGATCGGCGACCTGGATACAGAAACCCATCTCGACGAGATCGTCGGCGCGGCGGAGGCCTATGCCGCCAGCGCCAACGGCATCGTTCCCTGGAAAGAGCGGCCCCAGTCCTTCCGCAAGGGCGTGGTCGCACGCGTGCCGCCGATGCCGGCGCGCCAGCAAGGATAAACCTATGAACGCTCCGCAGACCGCCAACCTCGGCAAGACGCCCTGCACGATCATCACCGGCTTCCTCGGCGCCGGAAAGACCACGCTGGTGCGCCATCTCCTCGAGAACGCGCAGGGCAAGAAGCTCGCCGTGCTCGTCAACGAATTCGGCGATCTCGGCTTCGACGGCGAGTTCCTGAAAGGCTGCGGTATCGCCGGCTGCAGCGACGAGGACGTGGTCGAGCTGCCCAACGGCTGCATCTGCTGCACTGTCGCCGATGATTTCGTGCCGGCGCTGGAAAAGCTGCTGAACCGGCCGAACCCGCCCGAGCACATCCTGATCGAGACCTCCGGCCTCGCCTTGCCGAAGCCGCTGGTGCAGGCCTTCAACTGGCCGGCGATCCGCGCCCGCGTCACGGTCGACGGCGTCATCGCCGTGGTCGACGGCCCGGCGGTGGCCGAGGGCCAGTTCGCTGATGATCCGGAGGCGCTGGCGGCGCAGAAGGCGGCCGATGCGTCCGTCGAGCACGACAACCCGCTGGAAGAGGTGTTCGAGGACCAGATCCTCTGTGCCGACCTGATCCTGCTCAACAAGAGCGACCTCGTCGACGAAGCCGGCCGCGCCCGCGTCAAGGCCGAAATCGCCGAGCATCTGCCGAAGGCGATCAAAATCGTCGAGACCATCAATGGCAAGGTCGAGCCGGCGCTGATCGTGGGCTTGAGCGCCGCCGCCGAGAGCGATCTCGCCGCCCGCCCCTCGCATCACGGCGAGGGCGAGCACGATCACGACCATGACGATTTCGACTCGGTCGCCGTGCCGCTGCCGGCGGGGCTCACGCCGGAAGAGCTGACGGCGCGCGTCGCGAGGGCGGCAGAGGCCGAGGGCGTGCTGCGCCTCAAGGGCTTCACCGCCGTGCCGGGCAAGCCCATGCGCCTCGTCGTGCAGGGCGTCGGCCGGCGCGTCGGCCATCATTTCGACCGGCCCTGGGGCGCTGGCGAGGCCCGCGACGGGCGGCTGACCGTGATCGGGCTCAAGGGCTTCGATCTCAAGGCCGTGGAAGCGGCCCTCGCGGGGGCGTAACATCGGGCGATGCACCTCCTCCCGACCAGCGAGATCAGGCTCGACGACGGCGGGGACGCCGTCGATCTCGCCCTGCCGCCGGGAGATTTGCTCGTGCTCTCCTTCACCGACAGCGACCTTTCGGCGCTGGCGGTGGCGGCAGGTGACAGCAACCTGTCGCTGCGGCTCGCGCCGCTGCGGCGGCTGAAGCACCCGCTCTCCGTCGATTTCCTGATCGAGAAGACCGCGGCGCAGTGCCGCTTCGTGCTGGTGCGCTGCCTCGGCGGGCTCGATTACTGGCGTTACGGTATCGAGCGGCTGGGCGCGGCCTGCCGCGAGCAAGACATTCCGCTCGCGATCCTGCCGGGCGACGAGCGTGCCGATCCGCGGCTGACCGAGTATGCGACGGTGCCGGCGGAGCTTGCGGCAGGGCTTCTGGCCTATTTCCAGGCCGGCGGCGGCGCCGAGAACATGCGCCGGCTGCTGAGGCGGATCGAAGGATATCTGACGGCGCTTCGACCCTCATCCGACCCGGCTTCGCCGGGCCACCTTCTCCCCCGGGGGGAGAAGGATGAAGCGGCGGCAATCGCGCCCTTCTCCCCTCGGGGGAGAAGGTGCCGGCAGGCGGATGAGGGCCGGCGGGACGCCGCCGACCTTGCACCCATCGCCCTGCCATCCTTCTTCGCATTGAGCGAAGGCGGTGCGCCCCTGCCTTGGCGGGACGCGCTCGCCGCAATCCCGGCCGACCGGCCGCTGGTCCCGATCCTGCTCTACCGCTCCGGCGTCGCGGCGGGCGACACCGCCATGGGCGAGGCCATCGCCGCTGAACTGGCCGGCCGCGGCCTGGCGGCACTGCCGCTCGCGCTGACGAGCCTGAAGGACCCGGCCGTTACAGCCGAGCTCGCGACACTGATCGCACTGCGCAAGCCGGCGCTGATCGTCACCACCACAGCCTTCTCGGCGCGCGAGGGCGACGACTTCGTGCTCGATGCCGCCGCCTGTCCGATCCTGCAGGCCGTGCCGGTCGGCAGCCCACGCGAGGCCTGGGACGCATCGCCGCGTGGCCTCTCGGCTGCCGATCTCGCCATGCAGGTGGCGCTAACGGAATTCGACGGCCGCATCGGCGCTATCCCCGTCGCCTTTAAGGCGGAGGCGACCGATCCGGCGACCGGCCTCGCCACGCGCCGGCTCGAGCCCCACGCGGAGGGCATCGCCGCGCTCGCCGATCTCGCTGCCGGCTGGGTTGCGCTGGCACGGAAGCCACCGGCAGAGCGCAGGCTGGCGTTGGTGATGTCCGATTATCCTGCTCGCGGCGGGCGGGCCGGCTTCGCCGTCGGCCTGGACACGCCCGCCAGCGTGACGGCGATCCGGAAGCTGCTGGCCGGAGCGGGGTATTCCGTCGATATCCCCTCCTCGGTCATCCCGGGCGACCAGAGGGAGACCCGGAATCCCGGATCGGCGCCGCTATCGCGGCTTGTCCGGGATGACAGCGCAGATTTGGATGAGGGGGCCAGCTTGATGGCAGCCCTTACCGCAGGCCCGGCCGAGCTGAGCCTCTCGCTTGCCGGCTATCGCGACTGCCTCGCCACCATCCCCGCCACAGCGCGCGAGGCTCTTCTGGCGAGCCATGGCGCGCCCGAGGCCGATCCGACCTGCCGCGACGGCGCTTTCCGCTTCCGCGCCGTGCGCTACGGCAAGCTCACTGTCGCATTGCAGCCGCCGCGCGACGCCACGCCAGACCGCAAGGCGCGCTATCACGACCCCGACGCACCGCCCGGCCATGGCTATCTCGCCTTCTACCTCGCACTCCGCCAAGCCGAGGCCGTCGACGCGCTGATCCATCTCGGCACCCACGGCACCACGGAATGGCTGCCGGGCAAGGCGGTCGCGCTCTCCGCCGGCTGCTGGCCGCGCCTTGCCGTCGGCGGGCTGCCGGTGATCTACCCCTATGTCGTCGACGATCCCGGCGAAGCCGCGCCGGCCAAGCGGCGGCTCTCGGCCATCACCCTCGGCCATCTGCCACCACCGCTGGCGGATTCCAAGCCCGAAGGGGAAGTCGCCCTGCTGCGCGATCTCGTCGAGGAATTCTCGCAGGCGCAGGTGCTCGACCCGCGTCGCGCCGACATCGTCGCTGCCGAGATTCGCGCCCGTGCCGAGGCGAGCGGACTGGCAGCCTCCTGCGGCGTCATGCCCGACATGGAGATGAACGAGGCGCTGACGCGGCTCGACGCGCATCTCTGCGACATCGCCGAATTGCCCTTCCGCGACGGCTTGCATGTCTTCGGGCAATCCGAGATCGACCCAGCTTCGGCCCGCAACGAGCGCGAGAACCTGCTCGCCGCCCTCGACGGCCGCTTCGTGCCGCCCGGCCCGGCCGGCGCGCCGCATCGCGGCCGGCCCGACGTGCTGCCGACCGGGCGCAATCTCTCGACGCTCGATCCGCGCGCCATTCCGACGCGCGCCGCAGCAAGGCTCGGCAAGGTGGCCGCGCAGGCGGTGGTGTCGCGCCACCTGCAGGATCACGGCGACTATCCGCGCCGGATCGTGATGGATCTCTGGGCCTCGCCGACATTGCGCTCGGGCGGAGAGGATATCGCCCATGCGCTGGCGCTGATGGGCGTGGAGCCGCTCTGGGACAATGCCTCCACCCGCGTCACCGGCTTCAGCATCGTGCCGCAGCCGAAGCTCGCATTCCCGCGTCTGGATGTGACCGTGCGGATATCCGGCACCTTCCGCGACACCTTTCCAGGCCAGATCGCCTTGATCGATCAGGCGACGCGAGCGGTGGCCGCGCTGGACGAGCCCGACGACTGGAACGCGCCCGCCGCCGCCCGCCGGCGCGGTGAGCACGGCGCGCGCATCTACGGCGCCGCGCCCAGCCGCTACGGCGCGGCGATGGCCGACCGCGCGTTGGATGGCGACTGGACGCATCGCGAAGAGCTGGGCGCCGCCTATCTCGCGGCTTCCGACCATGCCTATGGCGGGCCTGAGGGCCTCGCGACGGCCGATTCCGGCTTTGCCAACCGCATCCGCAGCTCCGATGCCTTCATCCATGTCAGCGACACCGCGGGGCGCGATATCCTGGAAGCGAGCAGCGCGGCCGATGTCATCGGCGGTCTCGCAGCCGCAGCCAAGGCGCTCGGCGCCGACCCGGTGCTCTACAGCCTCGACAGCGCGAACCCAAAAGCACCGAAGGTGCGCACGCTGGCCGAGGATATCGCCCGCATCGTCCATGGCCGGCTGACGCATCCGCGCTGGATCGCTTCGCAGCTCGCCCATGGCTGGCGCGGCGCGGCCGAGCTGGCCGAGGCGGTCGATACGCTCTTCGTCTTCGCGGCGAGTACGGATGCGGTCGCGGACGGGCTGTTCGATGCGGTGTTCCAGGCCTATTGCGCCGATCCGCAAATCTGGACGGCGCTGGAAGCCGCCAATGCCCCGGCGGCCGCCTCGATCCGCGCGCGCCTCGCCGAGGCGGCGCGGCGCGGCCTGTGGACCAGCCGGCGCAATTCGGTCGGGGCCTTCCTGGCGCGGGAGGCGGCGGAATGACCGCGCTCCCGAAAGAGGCGCTGCGGCGCGGCTGGTGCCCGAGCACGCTGAGGCCGATGGAGACCGGCGATGGCTGGCTGGTGCGCCTGCATCCGCCCGGCGCGCAACTGACGCCCCCGCAATTGCGGCGGATCGCGGCGCTGGCGGCGGAGCACGGCAACGGGCTCGTCGAAATCTCGGCTCGGGCCAATCTGCAGATCAGGGGCGTGACGCCGGCAAGCCATCCGATGCTGGTCGAGCGGCTGCTGGCGGAACGCCTCGTCGACGAGCATGAGGGCGACGGCCCGCAGCGGCTGACGCTGGTTTCGCCGCTGGCAGGCGCCTGCCGTCATTCCGGGGCTTCGCGCAGCGAAGAGCCCGGAATCCATGAACACAGCCGGGATCGACGAAGCGCGGGCGATTCCAGCGCCCCGACGATTGGCGACGAAGTTCAAGGTTTGCAGGCTCTCGGCGTTGCCGCGCCCCGGAATGACGGACAGGGCTTGATCGACGCCGCGGCTTTATCGGCGGCGATCGAGGAACGGGTGCGAAGCATTGCCGGCCTGCCAGCAAAGCACTGCGTCATCGTCGATGATGGCGGTCGACAGGCGCTGGACGGCTTTGCCTGCGACATACGGCTCGTCGCCGTCGAATCCGGCCGGGTGGTCGTCGGGCTCGCCGACACGATCTGGCGCGGCCCGGTTTCGGAGCTCGATGCGCCCGCCATCGTGGAAACCGTCCTGCGCGGGTTCGCACGGGCACGCAGCGCCGCTCCGGAGCGCATCCGCCGCCTGCGCGACCTCTCCGCCGCGGCATTGTCCGGCCTCGGCGGACTGGCTGAAACGGCTGCCCCAGCGCCCCGCCCGGCCCCTCGACGCGCCGGGCTTTTCGCCTTGGCGGGTGATCGCTTCGCGGCGCTCGTCAACCTGCCATTTGGCCGCTGCGATGCGGCGACGCTCGATAGGCTCGGTGCCGGCGTTGGAACGCAGCAGGCCGACATCCGGTTCTCGCCCTGGCGGGGTTTGGCCTTCCGCAATCTCAGCCATGTCGATGCCGAGGCCATGCTTGCCCTCGCAAACAACCTCGGATTGATCACGCGCGACGACGATCCGCGCCTGTCGGTGCAGGCCTGTGCCGGGAGCCCGGCCTGCTCGCGGGCGGAAGCTCCGGCCATGGCGGACGCCGCGAAACTGGCCGAAGCCGCCAGCGACTTGCTCGCTCAGGGTGCCACATTGCATGTCTCGGGCTGCATAAAATCCTGCGCGCATCCGGCCGCGGCCGACCTCACCCTGGTCGGTCGAGACGGACGTTACGACGTCGTGCTCGGCGGCACGGCGCGGGACAAGCCGCTCGCGACGCTTGACCTTTCGACGCTCATGGCGCGATTGCAGCCCGGAGAAGAGATTCACGCGCGGCTCACCAATGCGGCGCGTATAACGGGACCGCGCGGTTGAGCAGGGCTTACGATTACATCCAGGACGGCGCGGCGATCTACGAGCGCTCCTTCGCGATCATCCGTGCGGAAGCTGATCTTGCCCGCTTCAGCGGCGCGGCCGAGCGCGTCGTCGTGCGCATGATCCATGCCTGCGGCATGACCGACCTGCCCGGTGACGTCGAGATGTCCGTCGACTTCGCCGAAGCCGCCCGCACCGCGCTCAAGAGCGGCGCGCCGATCCTGTGCGACGCCAAGATGGTCGCCAACGGCGTGACGCGCGCCCGGCTGCCAGCCGGCAACGAGGTGATCTGCACGCTGGACGACGCGCAGGTCCCGGCGCTCGCGGCCAGTATGGGCACGACCCGCTCCGCCGCCGCGATGGAATTGTTGAAGCCACGGCTCGCTGGCTCCATCGTCGTGATCGGCAATGCGCCGACCTCGCTGTTCCGGCTGCTGGAAATGCTCGATGCCGGGGCGCCGAAGCCCGCTGCGGTGCTCGGCATCCCCGTCGGCTTCGTCGGCGCGGCGGAATCGAAAGCGGCTCTGGCGAAGGACGGACGCGTGCCCTTCCTCGTCGTCCATGGCCGGCGCGGCGGCTCGGCCATGGCGGCTGCCGCCGTCAATGCGCTGGCGCAGGACAAGGAATAGCGGCGTGAGCGGGACAGAAAAGACCCTGCTCTACGGCGTCGGCCTCGGACCGGGCGCGCCGGATTTGATGACCGTGCGTGCGCGGGACATCATCCTCTCGGCCGACCGTCTCGTGCATTTCTGCAAGCGTGGCCGGCGCGGCAACGCCCGCTCCACGGCCGACGCCATCATCGCGCCCGACTCGGCCCGCGAGATCGAACTCGCCTTCCCCGTCACGACCGAGGCCAGCGTCGGCGAACCCGATTATGACGGGCCGATCGCGGCCTTCTACGAGGAAGCCGCCGAGCGCCTCGCAGCGGAGATGCAGGCCGGGCGCAGCCTCGCCGTACTCTGCGACGGAGATCCATTCTTCTATGGCTCCTTCATGCATCTGTGGCGGCGCCTGAGCCAGCGCTTCCCGACCGAAATCGTGCCCGGCGTCACCGGCATGACCGGCGCCTGGGCCGAGGCCGGCGCGCCGATCACCTGGGGCGACGACGTGATGACCGTTCTGCCCGGCACGCTGCCGGAGGCGGAGCTGGCGCGGCGTTTGGCCGACACGGATGCCGCCGTCATCATGAAGCTCGGCCGGAACCTGCCGAAGGTGCGCCGCGCGCTCGTGGCGGCCGGGCTGGAAGGGCGCGCGATCTATGTCGAGCGCGCGACCATGGAGCGGCAGGTGGTGGCCCGCCTCGTCGACAAGGCCGATGACGAGGCGCCCTATTTCGCCATGGTGCTGGTGCCCGGCGAGGGGCGCCGGCTGTGAGCGACGGTCCTTCGCATTCTGTTTCACCGCCGCCGTCATCCCGGACAAGCGGCGCAGCCGCGCCGATCCGGGATGACGGCGCGGAGCGGGACAAGGCAGAGAAAAAGGCCACGACCGCGACAGGCTCGCTCACCATCGTCGGCCTCGGCCCCGGCACGCCCGAATGGATCACTCCGGCCGCGCAGGCGGCGCTCGATGCCGCCAGCGATCTCATCGGCTACGGCCCCTATCTCGACCGCGTGCCGGAACGGAGCGGCCGGACCAAGCATGCCTCCGATAATCGCGTCGAAGTCGAGCGCGCCGCCCACGCGCTGAAGCTGGCTGCTGAGGGCCGCAAGGTCGTGGTCGTCTCCGGTGGCGATCCCGGCGTCTTCGCCATGGCGGCGGCGGTGTTCGAGGCGTTGGAAGCCGGGCCGGCGGAGTGGCTGGTCATCCCGATCACGGTGGAGCCCGGCATCACCGCGATGCTGGCGGCGGCGGCGCGGGCTGGAGCACCGCTCGGCGGCGACTTCTGCGCGCTCTCGCTCTCGGACAACCTGAAGCCTTGGGAAGTTGTGACGGCGCGCCTGACGGCGGCCCTCGCCGCCGATTTCGTGATCTGCCTGTACAACCCGATCTCGAAGGCGCGGCCCTGGCAGCTCGGCGCGGCGCTGGACCTGGCGGCGGAGCATCGCGCGGCTGAAACGCCGGTGCTCTTCGCCCGTGCCGTCGGGCGGCCGGACGAGATCCTGCGCGTTCTCACGCTCGCTGAGGCGATCGCGACAGCCGGCACGGCCGACATGGCGACGCTGGTGATGATCGGGGCATCGAGCACGCGGCTGATCGCCCGCGAGGGCGCCGCGCCTTACGTCTACACGCCGCGCTCGGTGACGAAGAGCCCCTGCGCCACCAGCCAGGGCAGGACCTGATCGATATGATCGACGGTCTCGACATCGGGCTTGGGCGGCCGCTCCACCATCACCACCGGCAGGGAGAGCCGGCGCGCCGCCGCGAGCTTGCCGACCGTCGCAGGGCCACCGGAATTCTTGCTGACCAGGATCTCCACACCCTCGCGGCGCATCAGATCCTCCTCGTCGTCAGTGTCGAACGGCCCGCGCTGCTGGATGACATCGACATGCGGCACCGGCAGCCGGTCGCCGATCGGCTCGATGACGCGCACGAGGTAGCGATGCTGGGGAGCATCGGCGAAAGCTGGCAGTTCGAGGCGGCCCACGGTGAGGAAGACCCGGCGCGACGCCTCGCCGAGGGCCTGCACGGCGGCATCGATATCCGGCACCGATTTCCAGCGGTCGCCGGCGCGCGGCGCCCAGGATTCGCGCCGGATCGCCAACAGCGGCACGCCTTCCGCCTTGCAGGCATGCTCGGCGTTGAAGGGCATGATCGCGGCGAAGGGATGGGTCGCATCGACGACGGCGACGATGCCCTGCTCGACGAGATATTGTCTCAAGCCGTCGATGCCGCCGAAGCCGCCGACGCGCACCGGCAGATTCGTCGGCCGGGGATCGACGGTGTGCCCCGCCAGCGAGATAATGGCACGGATTTCCGGAGCTTGATCAGCCAGAAGCTGATCAAGCGCAGCAGCTTCGCTCGTTCCGCCAAGGATGAGGACGGTCATGTCGGCAGTCTTACGTGAATCGGATGCCCTGTCGAGCCGCGAGGCGCCAACGCCCTGGCTCTCGCTGGTCGGGCTAGGGGAAGACGGCCCCGCAGGCCTCAGCCGCGAGGCACTCGCCGCGCTGAACGAGGCCGAGATCGTCTTTGGTGGCGAGCGGCACATCGCGCTCGTCGGCTCCGTGCCGGGCGAGCTCAGGCCCTGGCCGCAGCCCTTCCGCAATGCGCTGCCGCAGATCCTGGCTGAACGCGGCCGCAAGGTCTGCGTGCTCGCGACCAGCGACCCCTTCCATTACGGCATCGGCAACAGCCTGAGCCGCGCCATCCCGGCTGCGGAAATGCGGATCATTCCGCAGCTCTCCTCCTTTTCGATGGCCTGCACGCGGATGCGCTGGCCGCAGGAGGAATGCGCGCTGGTCTCGCTGCATGGGCGCACGCTCTATCGGATCGTGCCGCATCTGCAGCCCGGCGCGCGCATCCTCGCCCTCTCCTGGGACGAGACGACGCCGCGCGCCGTCGCCGAGCTGATGCGCGCGCGCGGCCTCGGCGCCAGCCGTCTCGTCGTGATGGAGCAGCTTGGCGGCCCGCAGGAGCGCGTGCGCGAGACGCGGGCCGATGCCTTCGCCTTCGACGACATCGTGCCGCTGAACATGATCGCGGTCGATGTCGTGGCCGGGCGCGATGCCCATATTCTGCCGCTCACGCCCGGTCTCGACGAGGATTGGTTCGCCCATGACGGGCAGATCACCAAATCGGAAATCCGCGCCATCACCCTCTCTGCCCTGGCGCCGCGCGCCGGGGAACTGCTCTGGGATGTCGGAGCGGGCTCCGGTTCCATCGCCGTCGAATGGTGCCAGCGCCATGTCCGCAACCGGGCGGTCGCCTTCGAGGCGAAGCCGGAACGCGCCGAGCGTATCGCGCGCAACAGGCTCGAGCTCGGCGGGCTCTCCGTCGATGTCTTCGGCGAAGCGCCCGCAGGCTTCGTCGGGCGCGAGGCGCCGGATGCGATCTTCATCGGTGGCGGGCTGACGGAGGACGGGCTGTTCGACGCCGCCTGGGCGGCGCTGAAGCCCGGCGGCCGGCTCGTCGCCAATGTCGTGACGATCGAGGGCGAGGCGAAGCTCGCGGCGCTGCATGCCGAGCATGGCGGCTCGCTCAGGCGCATTTCGATCGACCGGCTGGCACCCGTCGGCGGCAAGCATGGCTGGCGGCCGGCGATGCCGGTGACGCAGTGGCGGGTCGAGAAGCCTTGAAGCATTTGACACCATCCGCGCCGTCATCCCGGACAAGCCGCGTGAGCGGCGCCACTCCGGGATCCATGCCTGAAGCGTTCTGGCGTGGATCCCGGGTCTCCCTGCGGTCGCCCGGGATGACGACGAATATCATCGCGAGGGTTCCCAGATGACCGGCCGCCTCGTCGCCGGCATCGGCATCCGGCCCGGAACTGAGGCTGCCGACATCCTCGCCTGCCTCGACGAGGCGCTGGCGATCGCCGGCCTTGCGGGCAGCGAGACCGCGCGTTTCGCCACGCTGGCGAGTCGCGTCGCGGAGGTCGGCATGATCGCCGCCGCCGCCGACCGGTCTGCCGAGCTCGTCGCCATTCCCGACGAGGCGCTGAAGGGCTTCGAGGCCGCCTGCGCGACGCGTTCGACCCGGATCGCCTCGCTCTATGGCGTCGGCTCGGTGGCCGAGGCTGCGGCGCTCGCAGGCGCAGGTCCCGGCGGAACGCTGGTGCAGCCGCGCATCGCGACCGCCCGCGTCACCTGCGCGCTGGCACGGAGCGCGTCGTGATAGCCCGGAACCTCTGCGTCTTTCCGGGACATGCCGTAGGCATGAGCCCGGAATCCAGAACCGCAGGTCCGACAGAGGGAAGCGCGCGACGCATGGCGTCACGAGAAGCGGCATCGGTTCTGGGTTCCGGGCCCGCAGCTTCGCTGCGTCCCGGAATGACGGGGCAGAACCGCAAGGCATCGTCCTTATGACCATCCATTTCATCGGCGCCGGACCGGGCGCGCCGGACCTCATCACCCTGCGCGGCCGCGATCTCATCGCCGCCTGCCCAATCTGCCTCTATGCCGGCTCGCTGATCCCGAAGGCGATGCTCGACTGGTGCCCGCCGGGCGCGCGTATCGTCGATACAGCCCCGCTCGACCTCGACGCGATCATCGCCGAGATGGAGGAAGCACATCGCGCCGGGCAGGATGTGGCGCGGCTGCATTCCGGCGATCTCTCGATCTGGAGCGCCTGTGGCGAACAGATGCGCCGGCTCGACCGGCTTGGCATTCCCTACAGCGTGACGCCGGGCGTGCCGGCCTTCGCCGCCGCCGCCGCCGCGCTGAAGCGCGAGCTCACCCTGCCCGGCGTCGCACAATCGCTGGTGCTGACGCGCACCTCGGGCCGCGCCTCGGCCATGCCACCGAAGGAGACGCTCTCGACTTTCGCTGCCTCCGGCGCGACGCTCGCCATCCATCTCTCGATCCATGTGATCGGGCAGGTCGTGGCGGAGCTGACCCCATTCTATGGCGCGGAATGCCCGGTCGCGGTGGTGTTCCGCGCGACATGGCCCGACGAGACCGTGCTGCGCGGTACGCTCGCCGACATCGCCGGACAGGTTCGCGAGAGTGCCCTCGAACGCACGGCGCTTATCCTTGTCGGCCCGGCGCTGGCGGCAGATGATTTCCGCGAGAGCGCGCTCTATTCGGTCGATTACGACCGCCGCTTCCGGCCTCGGGGCGGCGCATGAGCGCGCGCGGCCTGCTCATCGCCGCGCCGCGCTCCGGCTCCGGCAAGACGACGATCACCCTGGGATTGCAGCGTGCGCTCGTCCAGCGCGGCCTCACCGTGCGCGGCCTGAAATGCGGGCCTGATTACATCGACCCGGCCTTCCACGCCGCAGCGACCGGCGCACCCAGCGCCAATCTCGATTCCTATGCCATGCCGGACGGCCTGCTCGGGCGCATCACTCAAGATGCGATCGAAGCGGCCGATCTCGTCATCGCCGAAGGCTCCATGGGACTGTTCGATGCCGTGCCGGGACCGGAGGGGCATACCGGCGCCAGCGCCGACATCGCCGCCCTGACCGGCTGGCCGGTCCTGCTCGTCATCGACGTCTCCGGCCAGGCGCAATCGGCAGCGGCGGTCGCGCTCGGCTGCCGGGTTTACGATCCGCGCATTCGCGTGGCCGGCGTGATCCTCAACAAGGTCGCCAGCGCGCGCCATGAGCGCCTCGCCCGGCAGGGCATGGAGCGCATCGGGATGCCCGTCCTCGGCGCCCTGCCGCGCGAAGCGAGCCTGATCCTGCCCGAGCGGCATCTCGGGCTGGTGCAGGCGGGCGAGACGGCCGATCTGCATGCGCGACTCGATGCGCTGGCGGAGGCCGTGGCCGCCGCGGTCGACCTCGATGCGGTGATCGCAGCCGCCGGCGAGACGAGGTTGCCACCCGCCCACGACACCCCGCCCCTGCCGGCTCCGGGCCGGCGGATCGCCATCGCGCGCGATGCGGCCTTCTCCTTCGTCTATCCGCATGTCGAGGCAGGATGGCGGGCGGCAGGCGCCGAACTCGTGCCGTTCTCGCCGCTGCAGGACGAGGCGCCGCCGGAGCACTGCGACGCCTGCTGGCTGCCGGGCGGTTATCCCGAGCTCCATGCCGCGACGATCGCGGCGGCAGCACGTTTCCTCGGCGGCCTGCGCAGCTTCGCCGAGACCCGGCCAGTGCATGGCGAGTGCGGCGGCTACATGGTGCTCGGCCGCAGCCTGACGGATGCGGACGGCGTTTCGCATGGCATGGCCGGGCTGCTCTCGGTCGAGACCTCCTTCGCCAAACGCAAAATGAATCTCGGCTATCGCCGCGCCGTGCTGCAGGCGGATGGCCCGCTCGGGTTGGCCGGCGCGACCCTGACGGGCCATGAGTTCCACTATGCCAGCATCGTCGCGCAAGGCGAAGATCCGCCCTTCGCCATGGTCGGCGACCCGCATGGCTCCGCTCCGGCCCCGGCCGGCAGCCGACGCGGGCTGGTGACGGGGTCGTTCTTCCATGCCATCGCGACGGCGCCGTCCGCGTGACCGGCGCCCCGGTCTTCGACGCGGCGTTCGCCCGGCAATTCGGAGAACTGCTGCGCTGGCGTCGCGATGTCCGGCGCTTCAGGCGCGAAGCGGTGCCGGCCACGCTGATCGAAGAGCTGCTCGCCCAGACTCAGCTCTCGCCCTCGGTCGGGCATTCGCAACCCTGGCGCTGGCTCACGGTCGATGAGCCGCGGCAGCGCGAGGCCGTGCGGGCCAGCTTCAGCCGCTGCAACGGGGATGCGCTGGCGTCCTACGAGGGCGAACAGGCCGCGCTCTATGCCCGCCTCAAGCTTGAGGGCCTGCATGAAGCGCCGGTGCAGCTCGCCGTCTTCTGCGATCACGCAACGGGGCGCGGCCATGGCCTCGGCCGGCGGACCATGCCGGAGATGCTGGACTATTCGGTCGTCGCGGCGATCACGCAGTTCTGGCTGGCGGCACGCGTGCATGGGCTCGGCGTCGGGTGGGTCTCGATCCTCGAACCGGATGTGATCGCGGCGGCAGTGGATGCGCAGCCCGGCTGGAAGCTGATCGCCTATCTCTGCGTCGGCTGGCCGGAGGACGAATCCGACCTACCCGAACTCGTCAGGGCAGGCTGGGAACAGGGCTGACGGTCAGCCCCCCGCCCGCGTGAGGCGCGCGACATCACGGCGCAAGGCCAGCGACGTCGCCATCGCCAGAAGGGCGAGGATTGCCACGAGCCCCGCCGCACCCGACCAGCCAATCCCGGAAATCACCAGGCCCACCACGGCAGGCCCCAACACCTGGCCGAGATTGCTGCCCTGCATCAGCAGGCCGATCGCGGTGGGGACCAGTTTGGGACGCGGCGCGATCGCGGCGGCCGTCGAGAGCAGGGTCGCGGGGATGAAGCCACCCGCCATCGCGAACAGGACACCGCAGAGGAAGGCGCCTGCCGCCGGCAGCAGCGGCAGGAAGACGAAGAGCGCGGCGAGGCCCATGGCGCCGCTGGCTGCGGCGAGGAGCAACGCGCGGTTCACCCGGCGCCGCAGCAGGACGCCGGCCAGAAGGTTGCCGAGGATGTTGCTGGCCGTGGCCAGGCCGCTGAGCAGGCCTGCCAGCGCAAGCGAGCTGCCCATGCGCTCGATCAGCAGGACAGGGAGGAAGCTGAGCACCGCGAAGAACATCATCGCGTAGAGGGCAAAGCAGAGCGCCAGCAGGACCGGCCCGCGAGCGAGAAACATGCTGCCGGCATCCGCTGCGAGGCCGCGCCACGATATCTTTGCGCCGCCGACGCCAGCCGGCACCCGCAGCAGCACCGCCATGGCGGCAAGGAGCGCGAAGGCGGCGCCCGCCAGCCAGATCGCACGCCAATTGCCGAAGAGCGGACCCAGCAACATTGCCAGCGCCATTCCCGCCGGCATGAAGCAGCTCCACAGGGCCATCGCGATCTCCCGATCGCGCTCCGCCACGCAGCGGCGCAGCAGCGCCGGACCGGAGACGCTGACCATCAGGAAGCCGGTGCCCTCGATGAGCCGGCAAGCCAGAAGCGGCGCGAAGCCGGACGTGCCGGCGCCGAGCGCGCTGCCGAAGGCGAGCAGCGCCAGACCGAGCAGCAGGATGCGCCGGTCGCCGAAGCGTGTGGCGAGCGCGCCAACCGGAACGCCGCCGAACAGGCCGAGGACTGCGAAGATCGAGCTGACCCAGCCGAGCACGGCCAGATCGTAGCCCGTCTCCGCCTGCAGCAGCGGGATCGCGATAGCCGCCTTGCCGATCTGGAGCGAGGCGGCGATGCCGGCGGTAACGACGAAGGCGACGAGCCACCAATCGGTCGTGGGCGACGCACCGATACGGTTCGTGCCCGCCGCGCCGCCCGCTGTTTCCTCAATTCCGCGCAAGACGGCACGCCTCGTTGAAAACCCTGTGCTGTGATGGACCTTCTGCTTCATCGACGGAAGTGAGATAATCCGCATCAACTTGATCTATGGAATCGATCATGCTCGACAGCCTGTCGCTCGACCGGATGCGGATGTTCCTGACTGTGGCGGAAGCCGGCAGCTTTCGCGCCGCGGCCGCCCGGCTCGGCCGGGTGCAGTCTGCCGTCAGCCACGCCATCGCAAAGCTCGAGGACGAACTCGGCATCGCCCTGTTCGATCGTTCGGGACACAAGCCCGCCCTGACATCGGAAGGGCAGGCGCTGCTCAGCAATGTCCGCGACGTGCTGCTGCGGGTCGACGCGATGCGTGCCCGGGCACGAGGATTGCGCGACGGGGTAGAGCTGGAATTGTCGCTGACCGTCGACGTGCTGTTCCCGCCCCTGCTTGTCGGCGCCGCCCTGGCCGAGATGAGCCAGACCTATCCGTCGGTCGCGATACGGCTCTCGGCCGAGGCGCTCGGCGGGCCGATCACCGCGCTGCTGGAAAAGCGCAGCCAGCTCTCGATCATCGTCGGCGAGAGCTTTCGCGACCCCCGCATTGCGGTAGACGCACTGACCGCGATCGACATGATCGCCGTGGTCGCGGCTGCGCATCCACTCGCGCAACAGGCGGGGCCGCTCGATGCCGCCGCGCTCGCCGATCATCTCCAGATCGTGCAGTTCGACCGGTCGTCGTTGACGGATCAGCGCGATATCGGCGTGATCTCGCCGCGAACCTGCCGCGTCGGCGGGCAGGACATCAAGCACGCCATGATCCTGGCCGGTCTGGGCTGGGGCCGATTGCCGGGCTGGCTTGCGGCCGAGGACCTTGCGAATGGCCGCCTCGCGCGCGTCGAGACCGGCGTTCTCGGCCGCCGCGCGCAACTCCCGGCGGAGGCCTATGTCGGCCATCGCCTCGATGCGCCGCTCGGGCCCGCGGCCCGCAGCTTCGCCGCCGCGCTCGCGCGTCTTTGCGCCGAGCCGTAGGCAAGGCGCTAGTGGATCGCAGCCCCTGCAAAAACAAAGAGCCGGCCCATGCGGCCGGCTCTTCTGTTTCGTCTTCCGCTTCGGCTCAGCGTCCGCGCAGGATGCCGCCCATGATGGCACCGCCGAGGATCGAGCCGATTGCTGCGGCACCGCCGGTATCCGGGGCGGGCTCGCGCGTCCGCACCTGTCCGCGATAGGCACCGGCCGTTCCGCGCTGCGAGGTCGTGCCCGAGCCTTCCTGAGCGACGCCGCGCTCGCGGGCCATGTCGCGTCGGTACATCTCGCCGCCCTCATAGGTGACGTTGCGGGTGGCGCGGCCGCCCTGCGGACGCTCCGCAACAGCCTTCCTGGTCTTCTTCTCGGCCGCGATCTTCTCTTCCTGGGCTAGCATCTGCTGGTAGGCCGGCTCGCTCTGGGCTCGCAATGCCGTCGCCTGCATCGCGGTCAAGAAGCCGGTCTCGGGGATGCCGCGGCTCTTCTGCCATTCCTGGATCGCCTTGCGCTGGCTCGGGCCGAAATTGGCGGCGATCTTGCCAGGCTGGAGGCCGCTGAGACGCAACCGGTTCTGCAATTCGCGCCGCTCCGGAGCCGAGAGCTTCATGGCCGTTTCGCTCTGCGCGGTGCCGATCTCCTTCTTCAGCGCCTCGTCGGTGACGCCGGGCGGTGTCGCCAGGAAGCCGGCGGCGGGCTTGGCCGCCTCGAGACTGGCGAGACGGTTGCGGGCGAAGGTTGCGAACTGGCCGGACGGGAACGCGTCGAGATAGGCGCGGTAGTCCGGCGCGGAATTGCCGCGCTCGGCCACTTCCCAGGTCTTCACATCGAGCTGGGCGCGATCGAGCGAGGAGGCGACCGGCATGGCCGGAACCGGCACCGCGGCGTCGATGGCCTTGGTCGCTGCCGCGCTCGGATCGACCGAGGCGAGCTTCAGCGTCGGGTTGAGCCTGAACTCGCCGATGATCGAGGAATTCGTCCAGGGCTTCTGCTTCTTGCCGGTGGTTTCCCAGACATCGGCCCGCACGCGGTCCATCACGGTGGTGATCGAGACCTCGGGCGTCTCGATGTGCTTGAGCAGCGCAGAGGTGAACGGGCTGTTGCCGTCACGCTCGCCATCCAGCGCGGTGGCGCGCGGATCGGTCGCGAAAGCGATCAGGATGCCGGAGGCCGACTGGGTCTCGATCGCCGTCAGGCCGCGCGTGACGGCACGCGATTTCGCCGCGAGCTGCGTGGCGAAGGGATTGTCGCGGCAGGCGTCGAGGATGACGATGTTGACGCGCTCGTCGCGCTGCATCTGGCGCAGCACCAGCTGGACGTTGACCGCGCGGAAATCGAGGTCCGCCTCGGAACGGAGCGAGGCGTCGACCGGGATCAGGTAGTTCTCGTCGCCGACCGCGATGCCGTGGCCGGCATAGTAGACGAGGCCGGCCTTGGCGCCGTCGAGCTTCTGCGCGAACTCGCGCACGACGCCCGTCATCTCGTCCATCTTGAGGTCATAGCCTTCGACGACGTCGAAGCCGAGGCGCTTGAGCGCAGCCGCCATACCCCTGGCGTCGCGCTGCGGGTTGGCGAGCGGCGGCACCGCCGTATAGGCGCTGTTGCCGATCACCAGCGCGACGCGCCGCTCCGGCACGGCCGCGGAGCCGGGCGAGGCGAACGCCACGGCCCAGAGCACCAGCGCAAAGGCCGCAGCCATCCGGGCTTGGAACACCGAAACCAGAGACGTCAAGCTCACGACAACCTCCCCTGCTGCTGCGGCACATATCTTCTGGCCGCGAAAGGCCCGACAAAGGGCACTGCACGATGATAAACGGACGACGATAGACGAAGGCCAACAGACATTTTTACCGCAACACTTCCCGACGGTAAACCAGAATACCCGTTGGTCGCGCCTCCCTCGTTCCAGGTTCAAACGGAATTTCGGAGCCTTGCTCCGAACGCGCACCATCGCGCGACGCGGCCGATCGCGACATCCTCCATTTGCAGGAGAGAGGCGGTATAAGACCAAGGGATGAGAAGCCCGTTCCGCGAGCCGCTTCCAGCCCTGGGATCGTTGACTTATGTTCCCGGCGCGGTGCAGCATGACATGCAAGGGGAACCGCTCAAACAAGAAAGACAAAGCTGATGAGGGCTGGCAATCGGCATGCCTGAGGACAATATTCTTTCGACGTCAGGTCTAACCAAAGAATTTGCCGGCTTTACAGCTGTGAACGGCGTCGACCTCAATGTCCGGCGCGGTTCGATTCATGCCTTGATCGGACCGAATGGCGCGGGCAAGACGACCTGCTTCAACCTGCTGACGAAATTCTTGCCGCCGACGCGCGGGACCATTCTCTATAATGGCCGTGACATCACGCGGGAGAAGCCGGCCGAGATCGCGCGGCTCGGGCTCGTCCGCTCTTTCCAGATCTCGGCAGTGTTTCCGCAGCTCTCCGTGCTGACCAACGTCCGGATCGCGCTGCAGCGCAAGCGCGGCGATTCGTTCGACTTCTGGCGCCCGGAGCGCACGCTGAAGAGTCTGGACGACGAGGCGAGGAACCTCGTCGACGCTGTCGGCCTCACGCCCTTCCTGTCGCTCGCGGCGGGCGAGCTCAGCTACGGCCGCAAGCGGGCGCTGGAGATCGCGACGACGCTGGCGCTCGATCCCGAGATGCTGCTGCTCGACGAGCCGATGGCCGGCATGGGCCGCGAGGATGTCGAGCGCATCGAGGCGCTGATCCGCAAGGTCTCGAAGAACCGCACGATCCTGATGGTCGAGCACAACCTCTCGGTCGTCGCCTCGCTGTCGGACCGTATCACCGTGCTGGCGCGCGGTCAGGTCTTGGCCGAGGGCGACTATGCCACGGTCTCGAAGGACCCGCGCGTGATCGAGGCCTATATCGGTTCGGGAGGCGGCCATGGCCACCACTGACGCCCTGAAGGCGCCGTCGGCCGCCGCCGGCACCGCGCCTTTGCTGAAGGTGCGCGGGCTCGAGGCCTGGTACGGGGAATCCCATGTGCTGCACGGCGTCGACCTCGATGTCGCGCCGGGCGAGGTGGTGACGCTGCTCGGCCGCAACGGCGCCGGCAAGACCACGACTCTGAAGTCCATCATGGGCGTGATCGGTAAGCGCAAGGGCTCGGTGGTGCTGGAAGGCACCGAGACGATCGGGCTGCCCTCGCGGGCGATCGCCCGGCTCGGCATCGGCTTCGTGCCAGAGGAGCGCGGCATCTATTCCTCGCTCTCGGTCGAAGAGAACCTGATGCTGCCGCCGCAGGTGCGCCCCGGCGGGCTCTCGCTCGAAGCGATCTTCACACTCTTCCCCAACATCAAGGAGCGGCTGAAGAGCCAGGGCACCAAGCTCTCCGGCGGCGAGCAGCAGATGCTGGCCATCGGGCGCATCCTGCGCACCGGCGCGCATCTGCTCCTGCTCGACGAGCCGACCGAGGGGCTGGCGCCGGTCATCATCGAGCAGATCGGCCGCACCATCGCCAGGCTCAAGCAGGACGGCTTCACCATCATCCTGGTCGAGCAGAACTTCCGCTTCGCCCAGACGGTTGCCGACCGGCACTATGTCGTCGAGCAGGGCAAGGTCATCGATATGATCCCGAACGCCGAACTCGACGCCAATATCGACAAGCTGCACAGATATCTCGGAGTCTGACGGGCCTTTTGCCCTGACGCCGGCATCGCGCGGCCAAGAACACGGCGAAACGCCGACAACCACAGCAGGGAGAAATACGATGAAGCTCAAGACCATTCTCGCAACGACCGCGCTTGCCGCCCTGATGGCGAGCCCGGCACTGGCCCAGCAGATCTCGGTCAAGGCCGGCGTGCTCAACGACCGCTCGGGCCTCTATGCCGACCTTTCGGGCGAGGGCTCGGTGATCGCCGCGCGCATGGCGGTCGAGGACTTCAAGGCCGCCGACAAGGGCATCAAGGTCGAGATCGTCTCGGCCGACCACCAGAACAAGCCGGATGTCGGCTCGACCATCGCCCGGCAATGGTACGATCAGGACGGCGTCGACCTGATCCTCGACGTACCGACCTCCTCGGTCGCGCTGGCGGTGAGCCAGATCACCAAGGAGAAGAACAAGATCCACATCAACTCCGGCGCCGGCAGCTCGGACCTGACCGGCAAGGCCTGCAGCCCCAACACCGTACACTGGACCTACGACACCTATGCGCTGGCCCAGGGCACGGGCGGCGCCATGGTGAAGGCCGGCGGCGACAGCTGGTTCTTCCTGACCGCCGACTACGCCTTCGGCCATGCACTGGAGCGTGACGCCGGCGCCACCGTCACCAAGAACGGCGGCAAGGTCGTCGGCGCGGTTCGCACCCCATTCCCCGGAACCGACTTCTCCTCCTTCCTGCTGCAAGCGCAGGCTTCCAAGGCGAAGGTCATCGGCCTCGCCAATGCCGGCAGCGACACCACCAACGCGATCAAGCAGGCGGGCGAGTTCGGCATCGTCGCCGGCGGGCAGAAGCTCGCAGGGCTCCTCGTCTTCATCAGTGACGTCCATGCGCTCGGCCTGCAGGCGGCGCAGGGGCTGGTCCTGACGGAGTCGTTCTACTGGGACAAGGACGACCAGACCCGCGCCTGGTCGGAGCGCTTCGCCAAGCTCAACGGCGGCAAGAAGCCGACCATGGTCCATGCCGGCGTCTATTCCGGGCTGCTGCACTATCTCAAGGCGGTCGAGGCCGCGAAGAGCAAGGACAGCGCCGCCGTCATGGCCAAGATGAAAGAGACGCCAACCGACGACCCGCTCTTCGGCAAGGGCACGATCCGCGTCAACGGCCGCAAGGTGCATGACATGTATCTCTACGAGGTCAAGAAGCCGTCCGAGTCGAAGGCCCCGTGGGACTACTACAAGCAGATCGCCGTGCTGCCGGGCGAGCAGGCCTTCCAGCCGCTCGCCGAGAGCGAGTGCCCGCTCGTCAAGAAGTGACGGTCGCGGTTTAGCGCTCGTCATCCCGGACAAGCGGCCGCAAGGCCGCGCCGATCCGGGATCCATCCAAGGGCTCGGCGCTCTGTGATGGATCCCGGATCTTCGCTTCGCTCCGTCCGGCATGACGCGAGCGACGTCACTCAGAAGACAAAAGCGAAGAGCCCATCATGTTCGAGCTTCTCGGAATTCCACCCCAGGCGTTGTTCGGCCAGGTCCTTCTCGGCCTGATCAACGGCTCGTTCTATGCGATCCTCAGCCTTGGGCTGGCGGTGATCTTCGGGCTCCTGAACATCATCAACTTCAGCCATGGCGCGCAGTACATGATGGGCGCCTTCGTCGCCTGGATGTGCCTGAACTATCTCGGCCTCAATTACTGGGTGGCGCTGCTGCTGGCGCCGATCATCGTCGGTGCGACCGGCATCGCGATCGAGCGGCTGCTGCTCAAGCGCATCGCCCATCTCGACCATCTCTACGGGCTGCTGCTGACCTTCGGCCTGGCGCTGATCATCCAGGGCCTGTTCCGCAACCAGTACGGTTCGTCCGGCCTGCCTTACGCCATCCCGCCGCAGCTCTCGGGCGGCCAGAATCTCGGCTTCATGTTCCTGCCGAACTATCGCGCCTGGGTGATCTTCGCCTCGCTCGTCGTCTGCCTCGGCACCTGGTTCCTGATCGAGAAGACCAAGCTCGGCTCCTATCTGCGCGCCGCGACCGAGAACCCGACCCTGACCCAGGCCTTCGGCATCAACGTGCCGCTGCTGGTGACGCTGACCTACGGCTTCGGCGTCGCGCTCGCGGCCTTCGCCGGCGTGCTCGCCGCGCCGATCTACTCGGTCAATCCGAACATGGGCGGCGACCTGATCATCGTCGTCTTCGCCGTCGTCGTCATCGGCGGCATGGGCTCGATCATGGGCGCCATCGTCACCGGCTTCTCGCTCGGCCTGATCGAGGGGTTGACCAAGGTGTTCTACCCGGAAGCGGCGGCGACCGTGATCTTCATCATCATGGTGCTGGTGCTGCTGGTGAAGCCCGCCGGCCTGTTCGGCCGCCAGGCCTGACGCAAGCAAGGATCCGACGACATGACCGACCTTGCCTCGACCGACACCCCGGCCGCCGCCGTCCTCACCGAGACCGACGACAGCACGGCCCGCCTGCATCGCAACCTGTTCATCGCCATAGCGGCGCTGCTGGTGATCGCGCCCTTCGTCGCCTATCCGGTCTTCGTGATGAAGGTGCTGTGCTTCGCGCTGTTCGCGCTCGCCTTCAACCTCCTGCTTGGCTATGGCGGGCTCCTCTCCTTCGGCCATGCCGCCTATTTCGGGATGGCAAGCTATGTCAGCGCCTACACCGCCAAGAACTGGGGCCTGACGCCTGAATTGGCGATCCTGCTCGGAACGGCCGTGGCCGCCCTGCTCGGCACCGTCTTCGGCGCGCTCGCCATCCGGCGACAGGGTATCTACTTCGCCATGATCACGCTGGCGCTGGCCCAGATGGTGTTCTTCTTCTCGCTGCAGACGCCGCGCTTCACCGGCGGCGAGGACGGCATCCAGGCCGTGCCGCGCGGCAAGCTGTTCGGCCTGATCAGCCTCGCCGACGACCGCGCGCTCTACTGGCTGGTGGCCGCGATCTTCATGGCCGGCCTCCTGCTGATCTACCGCATCATCCACTCGCCCTTCGGCCAGGTCTGCAAGGCGATCCGCGACAACGAGCCCCGCGCCATCTCGCTCGGCTATCGCGCCAACCAGTACAAGCTGATGGTGTTCGTGCTCTCCGCCACGCTCGCCGGCCTCGCCGGCGCGACCAAGGCCATCGTCTTCCAGCTCGCTTCGCTCACCGACGTCTACTGGTCGATGTCGGGCGAGGTCGTGCTGATGACGCTGGTCGGCGGGCTCGGCACCGTCTTCGGCCCGATCGTCGGCGCGCTCGTCATCGTCTCCATGCAGAACTACCTGGCGACGCTGGGCGCCTGGGTCACCGTCGTCCAGGGCGTGATCTTTGTGCTCTGCGTCCTGCTCTTCCGCGAAGGCATCGTCGGCGTCATCGCCAAGGCCATCAAGAAGCCGCTCTAGCGGCGGCCGGGGCTCTAGCGGATCAGCTTCGAGACCGGCCTGAACTGCGGGTGCTCGGCCGTCCGCAGCCATTCGAACAGCACCATCTCGGTGGTGACGATCTCGGCGCCGTGCCCCGCCATGCGGCGCAGCGCGATCTCGCGTGATTCCGGGGCCCGCGAACCGATCGCGTCGGCGACCACGATCACCCGCCGGCGATGCTCGAGCAGGGTCAGCACCGTCTGGCCGACGCAGACATGCGCCTCGCAGCCGCAGACCACCAGCTCGCGATCGCCCGCGACGGCATCGAGGAAAGCGGATTCGGCGCAGGCGTCGAAGCTCATCTTGGTGACGACCGGCCCGGCCCCGGCCAATTCCGGCACGGTCGAACCGAGGCCACGCGGATTCTGCTCGGTCAGGATCGTGGGTATGTCGAGCAGGCGCGCCGCCTCGACGAGACGCCCGGCATTGAGCAGCGCCTTGTCGCCGGCATGAATCGCGGGCATCAAACGCGCCTGGAAATCGATGATGACCAGCATCGCGTTCCCAGCGGACAGCAGCGGCATACCAGCTCCTTTCTCGCTTTCCTGCCAGCCTAGCATGACAAGCGCCGAGAAACGCATGGTGGCGAAGGCCGTCGACTCTCGACCTGCCCCGCCCTGGTCGCAAGGCCGCTCCCACGACGCGCCTCTGGCGCATGGCAAGAGCTGACATTAAGTTCCAGCATTCCCAAGACGCAGATACGATCACGGTTTTTATGGACAAGCGGCTCGACACACAGATTCCTGCCGCGCCGCTGACGCCTGCGGATATCCGCTCGATCCTGATCGGCATCATGCTGGCCATGTTCCTGGCCGCGCTCGACCAGACGATCGTCGCGACCGCGCTGCCGACGATCGGCCGTGAACTCAACGACGTGACGCATCTGTCCTGGATCGTGACGATCTACCTGCTCGCCGCGACAGCCGTCACGCCGCTCTACGGCAAGCTCGCCGACATCCATGGGCGTCGCGTGGTGCTGCTTTCTGGCATCGTCGTCTTCGTGATCGGGTCGATCGCCTGCGCGCTGGCGCCTTCGCTCTGGCTGCTCGTGCTGGCGCGCTTCATTCAGGGCCTCGGCGGCGGCGGGCTGATCGCGCTCGCGCAGACCATCGTTGCCGATATGGTGCCCCCCAAGGAGCGCGGGCGCTATCAGGTCTATTTCGCCAGCGTCTTCATGTCGTCCTCGCTGCTTGGGCCCGTTCTCGGCGGCGTCCTGGCGGAGCAATTGCATTGGTCGGTGATCTTCTGGATCAACCTGCCGCTCGGCCTCGGCGCCTACTGGATGACGAGCGGGGCGTTGAAACGCCTGCCGCGCCACGAGCACCCCCACAAGCTCGACGTGATCGGCGCCGTGCTGATGATGCTGGCGACGGTGTCGCTTCTGCTCGCCCTGTCCTGGGGCGGCACCGCCTATCCCTGGCGCTCCCTGCCGATCGCAACGTTGATCGGCGTCTCGCTGCTGCTGTGGGCGCTGTTTGCCTGGCGATTGCGCACAGCCTCCGAACCGCTGATCCCGCTCGACCTGCTCGGCAACCGCGTCGTGCGCCGGGGCACGCTGGCGGCCGGCTTCGGCATGGGCACCTTCATCGGCCTCACCATCTATCTCCCGCTCTATTTCGAGACCGTGATGGGGCTGAGCGCCACCCATTCCGGCCTCGGCCTGCTGCCTCTGACCTGCGGCACCGTCGTCGGTGCGACCAGTTCCGGCCGGGCGATGTCTCATCTCACCCATTACAAGCGCGTTCCGATGGTCGGGCTCTTCGTGGCGCTTACCGGCACGGCCGTGCTCGCCGCGTTCTCGGGGCAGCTCGCGCTGCTGCCCTTCTCCGTGCTGCTCGCCATCGTCAGCATCGGCTTCGGCACGCTGCTGCCGGTCGCCACCGTCTCGATCCAGAACGCGGTGACCGTTCATCAGCTCGGCACGGCCACGGCCGTCGCCAATTTCTTCCGTCAGATCGGCGGGGCGCTGATCGTCGCGATCTTTGGTGCGATCGTGCTCGGCGGCGTCGGCGGCGCGGCCGCGCAGCTCTCGCCAGAAGCGCTCAAGCTCGGCACGGTCGATCGGGAAACGATGGTGACGCTGTTCCGCTACGTCTTCGGCGCGGCAAGCCTCGGCTTCGGCTGCGCCCTCGTCTCGCTCGCCCTGATGGAGCAATTGCCGCTGCGCGGCCGGGCGGTCGAAGCGGCCAAGGCGGTCGGCGGCGAATAGGAGTTCGGCCGGAACCGCTCGCTGCGACTGCGCGTTGCCTTGAGCCCGTCATCCATCCGGGCCAGCATGCCAGCATCCGCAGCAGGAGTTCCCGCCATGTCCGATCTCGTCGTCATCGTCTATTCGACCGAGGCCCGCGCCGAGGAGATGCGCCAGAAGCTGATCGGGTTGCAGAAGGAATATCTGATCGAGATCGGCGATGCCGCCATCGCGGTGATGCAGGACGGCGGCAAGGTTAAGCTCAACCAGCTCCTGAACACGACGGCGATGGGCGCGGTCTCCGGCTCGTTCTGGGGCCTGCTGATCGGCGCGATCTTCCTGATGCCGGTCTTCGGGGCGGCGCTCGGCGCGGCGTCCGGCGCGCTCGGGGGCGCGCTGACAGATTACGGCGTCGACGACAAGTTCATGAAAGACCTGTCCGGCAGCCTGCAACCCGGCAATGCGGCGCTGTTCGTGCTGATCAACAAGGTGACCGGCGACAAGGTTCTGGAAGCGATCCGCGGCACCGGCGGCACCGTGCTCAAGACCTCGCTCGACCGCGCGCAGGAGCAGAAGCTGCGCGATGCGCTGGCCGACGCGCATGGCACGACGCCGGCAGCGGCCCAGACACCGCCCGAGCCTTATCCGCAGGGAACGGGCGCGCCCTCGCCGGTGGGTTGAAAATCAAGGCACGTCATGCTCGGGCTCGACCCGAGCATCTCCTGCAAGAGATTCTCGGGTCAGCGCTGCGCGCGCCCGAGAATGACGGCTGATTTCAGTCGCGCAACAGCTCGTTGATGCCGGTCTTGGAGCGCGTCTGGGCGTCGACCGTCTTGACGATGACGGCGCAGGAGAGCGCCGGGCCCGGCGTGCCATCCGGGAAAGGCTTGCCCGGCAGCGAGCCCGGCACCACCACCGAATAGGGCGGCACCTTGCCGACATGGACCTGGCCGGTGGCGCGGTCGACGATCTTGGTCGAGGCCGAGATGAAGACGCCCATCGAGAGCACCGAGCCCTCGCCGACGATCACGCCCTCGACCACCTCGGAGCGGGCGCCGATGAAGCAGTTGTCCTCGATGATGGTCGGGTTGGCCTGCAGCGGCTCGAGCACGCCGCCGATGCCGACGCCGCCGGAGAGATGCACGTTCTTGCCGATCTGGGCGCAGGAGCCGACCGTCGCCCAGGTATCGACCATGGTGCCCGTGTCGACGAAGGCGCCGATATTGACGAAGGACGGCATCAGCACGACGTTCGGCGCCAGGAACGAGCCCTTGCGCGCGGCGGCCGGCGGCACGACGCGGAAGCCGGCGGCGCGGAAGCGGTTCTCGCCCCAGCCCTCGAACTTCGACGGCACCTTGTCCCAGAACACGCCCTCGCCCGGGCCGTTGGCGATGATCATGTTGTCGGTCAGGCGGAAGGAGAGCAGCACCGCCTTCTTCAGCCACTGATGCACGACCCAGTCAGCGCCCTGCTTCTCGGCGACGCGAGCGGTACCGGCATCGAGCATCTCGATCGCCTGCTCGACGGCCTCGCGCACCGCGCCCTTGGTGGAGATGCCGATCTCGGCCCGGTTCTCCCAGGCGGCGTCGATGGTAGCGGCAAGATCGGCGAGGGACATCAGACGGCTCCGGCAGGGTTCGAAAGATCGCGGCGAGCGATGGCGGATGAGGGGCGCCGCGTCAAGCCGGGCGGCGACGCAGCATATAGGTATCCATGATCCAGCCATGCCGGGCACGGGCCTGCGCCCGAACACGGGTGATCTCGGTGGAGAGTTCGGCGAGCGAGCCGGCGAGCAGGATCTCGTCCGGCGTGCCGAGATAGGCGCCCCAGAAGATGTCGAGCCCCTCGGGATCGAGCTTCGCGAAGGCCTGCTCGCCGTCGAGCATCACGACGACGCTGTCCTGATCGGCCGGGAAGCCCGCCGCGAGCCTGCGCCCTGTCGTGATCAGGATCGGCGCGCCGATGCTGTTGAGCGGAATGCGGTGGCGCGCCGCCAGCACCTGGACGCTGCTGATGCCGGGATAGACCTGCCAGTCGATGGCGAGGCCGGATGCGACGACCCGCTCCATGATCCGCAAGGTGCTGTCGTAGAGCGCAGGATCGCCCCAGACGAGCAGCGCGCCGGTCTGCCCTTCAGCCAGTTCGGCCTCGAAAAGGGCGCGATAGCTGGCGGCGATGCGCTCATGCCAGTCGTCGACGACGCCGCGATAATCGCTGCCGGCCTCCGCTCGCTGCGGAATCGCGACGGGGACCGTGCGATAGCCGGGCGTTCGGATGAAGCGCACGCAGATAGCTTCGCGCAGGGCACGCAGCGCCGCCTTTTCTTCGCCCTTGTCGGGGATGAACAGCACGTCGGCGCGGTTAAGCGCCTCGATGGCCTCGACCGTCATATGCTCGGGATTGCCGGCCCCGATGCCGATGATGAGGATGTTGCGCATGCCGCTCCGAAGGTTCACAGCGGCCTACCACGGCCCGCACCAGGATGCGAGATCAGGCCCGACCGAGCACCGCCATGCGCGCGAGGTCCGGCTGCGGAACCGGCGCGGCGCTCAACGCCAGCGCCGCCTGAAGCGCTTCCAGATCCGCCGCGAGGCGCGGGTGCCAGCCGCAAGGGCATGGCTGATCGCCGCGATGAGCATCCGCCACCTCTCTGTAGACAGAACCGACCGCTGCCGCCGCCAACTCGATCAGCGCCAGCGGCGGCAGGTGAGTATCCCGGAGCGCCGCGCAAAAAGCTGTCATGACCGCCTCGCGGAGATGGCCGCGGGCAGCTTCGAGCGATTCGGCGCTTCCCTGTTCAGGCGGCACGATCGATACCCTTCATGGCGGCATGGCGGCGGTTTGGCGGCCCCTGTTCGGGCAGGGTGACGGCCAGCAGATCGACGAGGCGCTGCATGCGCGGCGGCAGGGCCGAATCGGCGGCGAGATCGCCGGGACCCTTGGCCAGGGCGAGCGCGCGACGCAGCTCCGGCCGGGTTGCGCCGGTGCGGACGATCTCGCGAATGATGATCTCGTCGATCCGGCCGATCGCGGCCGCGACATCCACCTCGGTGATCCCACCCATCCCGGTACCTCCGTCGGTTGATTCACTGATCGCCGGGAGAGATAGGCAGGACTGAGATTCGATGCAAGCCTTTGTTATTACTGCATAAATAGAACTATTCGAAGGTAACGGGCCACTCTCGCTCGCAAGCGTGACCGGAAAATGACGCCGCCGGCTCAGAGATCGCGGACGATCTCCAGACGAGCGCCATGAGCAAGGCCGCTATCGAGCGTGAGGTCGTCGGGGCCATAGAAGGACACCGCGTAGGAGCCCTGACCACGGCGGACGAGATGCTCCGCCGGTCCCGCTGCGGCAGAGCCACGCGGCTCGACCAGCGACAGGGTCTGCCGTTCGATGCGGAACTGCACCGAGCCGAAACCGAGGCCGGGAACGCCGCCCGTGGCGGCAGGCTGGCGTCCGAGCAGCGCATGGTAGCGCGTCGTCGAGGTGGCGAGATCCTGAACCGCGACGGTGATACCGGCCACCCCCGTTACGCCATTGGCATGACGACGCGCCGCACCCGTGGGGACGCGCAGATCGCGCGGCGTGACGTCGGTGACCAGGAAAGGGATGTCGGGCTCGGGCGGGCGAGCCGAGCGCCAGGCGATGCGTGTACCGTCGGGCTGGAGGCGACCGCCTTCGATCGGCCCGTCCATGACGATGCCGGCGGCGCGGGCACGGGCGAGATCGGCGTCGAAATCATCCGGCAGCACGGCATAATCGACGAGGCCGGGGCTGGCGCGGTCCAGTACCTGCCACCAGCGAAACCCCGGCACCGGGCGTGGGAAGGCGATGATCTCGAGATAGGCGCCGTCCTCGAACACGACCAGCGCATTGCGAGAGCCGCGCGGATGCTCGCCGCCGGGCAGCACGGTGAAGCCGAGCGCCGTGTAGTCCCGCACCGCGGCGTCGAGATCGGTGACGGCGATGACGATATGGTCGATCGAAAGCGGCATGGTCGCGACTCCCTGTCGATGCTGGATTCAGGCGCTTTGCGCGATCGCCTCGATCTTGTCGATGCCGCCAAGCTGGGGGGCGAAGCTCGCCCAGACCTTGCGGGCGCCGTCCTGCCAGCCGGCGCGGTCCTCGGCCGGCACGACCTTGCCGCCTTCGGATGCGGCCTTGGCCATCGAGGCCGCTTCGTCAGCCAGCATCAGCTCGTCGAAATAGGCCGTTCCCTCCGCGACGGCCGCGGCCAGCGCCTCGCGGTCCGGCAGCGCCAGCGCCTTCCAGAACGGCGCGGCGAACATCACGACCCCGGTCGCCCAGATGTGGCCGGTCTCGATCAGGACGGGCACGACCTCGTGGAGCCGGAAGCCGACATAGGCGGATTTGGTCAGGTCCATGCAGTCGACCACGCCGGTCTTCAGGGCGTTGTAGGTCTCGGGGATAGGGATCGGCGTCGGATAGGCGCCGAAGCCCGACCAGAGCGCGGTATGAAGCGGGCTCTGGATGACGCGGATGCGCTTGCCCCTGACGGAGGCCGGCGTCGTCAGCGGTTCCTTGGCCAGCAGATGGCGGGCGCCGTAATTGATGAAGCCGGGCACGACGAAGCCCTGCGCCTCGTAGCGCGCCTTGAGCTCGCCGCCCAGCGGCCCGGCCAAGACGCGCCCGAGATGATCCCTGTCGCGGAACAGGAAAGGCAGGTCGAGTACCTGCCCCTCCGGCACCCAGGCGGAAAGCGAGGACACCGTCGACAGCGCGGCCTGGATCGAGCCGAGCCGCAGCCCCTCGGCGACTTCCTTCTCGCCCCCGAGCGCGGCGTTGGGCACGATGCGCAGATCGAAACGCCCCGGCGCGGTGCGCGCCAGGGTCTCGGCGATCCGCCGCCAGATCCTGGTCTCCGGCTTGTCCTCGCCGAGCAGGGAGGCGACCGTGACCGGGCGCCCGGCGGCCAAGGCCTTTCCACTCAGGACAGCCGGCGCGGCGACGAGGCCGGCGGCGGCTTGACGGCGTGTGATCAGCAAGGGCTTGCCTCCTTCGGCGCTGATCGGGGGATCGCCCGAAACCGCTCCCCCGGCAAGAGGCAACAGCCGTTCAGCCGCCGAAGCTGCCTTCGAAGACGGTCGCGCTGATCGGGTTGCGCTGGCTCGGCGTCTCGCGCGCCTGCAAGGCTTCCGGAAGCTGCGCCTTGTCACCGGGCTTGCCGATGGCGACGGCAGCCTCGACGCGATAACCGGCCGGCACCTTTAGTTCCGACCGCGCGCGCTGGAGATCAAAGCCGACCATGCCATGCGCCTGCCAACCGAGCCGCACGGCCTGGAGGGCGAGATTGGCCCAGGCGGCTCCGGCATCGAAGGAATGGCTGTGGGACGGCACTTCCTCCGACTTGCCGGGCACCGCCATCGCTTCCTTCGAGACGATGACGACGAGGGCGGCCGCGTGCTTCGCCCAGGACTGGTTGAACTCGTTGAGCAGGCCCAGCAGCGTCGGCCAATGGGCCGAGTCGCGCCGCGCATAGATGAAGCGCCAGGGCTGCGAATTGTAGGAAGACGGTGCCCAGCGCGCCGCCTCGAACAGCGCCTTCAACTCGGCTTCGGAGATGATCTCGTTGGTGAAGGCGCGCGGCGACCAGCGCTCGAGGAAGAGCGGGTCGATATCGTGATCGGCGGTGCGGCTGTTGGCGGTGTTGGTCATCGAACGTCCTGACGGCAGATTGGCGGCGGCGCGAACCACCTCCGATGGAATTCCCTGCGGAGGCGTTCGGCAGGATCGGCACACGCGATCAGGCGGTCAAGGAAAGGAAAATCTTTAAAAAGATCCATTCCGGCAACGCCTTGCCATCGAACGAGCCCGGCAGAGCACGGCGCCTCTATCGCATAAACTCTTTGCGGGAAGCCATCACTCTTGCGTGAAACGCATAGCGAGCGCGTTCGCGATAAGCGCGGAAGGTCATCGCGATTCCGCTGGCCCGCCCGATCGGATATCGAGGAACGAAGCAGCCGCCGGGAGATGATGATGAGCGATACCCACGAGATTTCCTCCAGCCGCCTGCACGCGACGATCAGGGCCCAGGGCGGCGAGCTGGTAGCGCTGAGCAATGAGGACGGGCCAGCGCTCTGGCATGGCGGCCCGGAATGGCCGCGCCATTCACCTGTGCTGTTTCCGATCGTGGGGCGCCTCACCGACGATACCTTGATCCACGAAGGGCAGTCCTACCGGCTGACGCAGCACGGCTTCGCCCGCGACAGCCTGTTCAGCTGGGTCGAGCGAAGCGCCGACCGCGCCGTGCTGGAGTTGCGGGACAGCGCGGAGACCTTGGCGCACTACCCGTTCCGCTTCGTGCTGCGGATGATCTACGCGGTCACCGACGATACGCTGTCGGTGACCACGCAGGTAAGCAACCCGGCAGAGACGACGCTGATCTGCGGCGTCGGCGCCCATCCCGCCTTCCTCTGGCCGCTGGCCGAGGGAATCGCGAAGGAGGCTCATCGCCTGACCTTTCCGCAAGCCGAGCCGGGACCGGGCCTGAGCGTCGACGGCGGTTTGCTCGGATCGGCGATCCCTCTGCCTTTTGAGGGCACCGAACTCCCGCTCGCCGAGGGGCTGTTCGCCAACGATGCGATCGTGATCGCGAACGTCGCCAACCGCTCGGTGCGCTTCGCCGCAAGCGACGAAGCCGGGCGGGAGCGACGCGCCCTGACCGTAAGCTGGGAGGGCTACAAGGATCTCGGCATCTGGTCGAAACCGACCGGCGCGCCGTTCCTGTGCATCGAGCCCTGGTACAGCATGGCGAGCCCGGCCGGCTGGCAAGGCGAATTCGCGGCCAAGCCGGGCATCCTGACCCGGGCGCCGGGCGAGAGCCGCGACTTCACCTGGCGCGTGACGCTCTAGCTTCTCGATGTTCCAGAACAGCATCACCGGCGCTGGCAGCACGCCGGCGACATTGGTGCGTCGCGCATAGGGCTGGTCGAACTGGCCGAGCACGCGATAGGGCTGCATCTCGGCGAGGCGCTTGTGCAGCGCTTCCAGCGCGATCTTGCGGCTGGCGTCGTCGGGCGCATCGACGAAGGCGCCACGCAGCTTCTCCGCCTCGGCATCGCAGGGCCAGCCGGCCCAGGCCCGCTCGCAGGCCATGTTGGTGCCGATATTGGTCAGCGGCGATTGCATCGTCGCGCCCGAGGCATAGGTGACGAAGAGGTTCCAGCCGCCCTGATCGGGCAGGCTCTTGTTCTGCTGGCGCGTGGTGACGGCGCCCCAGTCCGCGAACTGGACGTCGACGTTGAAACCGACAGCCTTGAGCTGCGACGCCGCGACCTCGGCCATGCGGCCGATCGGGGCGATATCGTTGCTGGTCGAGAGCACGAGCTTCTCGCCCTTGTAGCCGCTCTCCTTGAGGAGCTGGCGCGCCCTCTCCAGGTCGGGCTTGGCGTAGCCTTCCGCACCGGCCTCGATGCCGTTCGGGCCGCCGCAGATGAAATAGGCGTTGCAGCGCTTCCACCATTCCTCGTCGCCGAAGCCGGCGGCGAGGAAGTCCGCCTGATCGGTGGCATAAGCCAAGGCGAGCCGGGCCTTCGGGTTGTCGAAGGGCGGGTGGAGATGGTTCGGCCGCAGCATCACCTGATTGGCGAGGTTGGAATAGCGCTCGACCTTGACTTGGCTGTTGGCGGAAACGATCGGGATCAGGTCCTGGCTCGGCTGCTCCCAGATGTCTATCTCGCCGGTCTGGAGCGCGGCGGCCGCGGTCGCCGCATCGGGCATGATCAGCCATTCGACCCGGTCGACCTTGACGACGCGGCCGCCGGCGAGCCCGTCGGCCGGCTCGGAACGCGGGCATAATCGGGGTTGCGGTCGTAGACGATCTTCGAGCCGCTGCGCCATTCCTCGCGGTTGAACCTGAACGGGCCGGAGCCGATCGTCTCGGTGATCGGCTTCATCGGATCGCTCTTGGCGTCGGCCTCTCGCATGATCACCGGGATCTGTCCGACGGCCGAGCCGAGCGCGAAGGGCACGAGAGCCAGCGGGCGCTTCAGCTTGAGCCTGAAGGTGGCATCATCGACCACCTCCATGCCCTCGGTGTATTCGCCGAGCTTGCCGCCGATGGTGTCGCGCTTCATCCAGCGGGCGAGCGAGGCGACGACGTCCTTCGTGGTGACCGGCTGGCCATCGTGGAATTTGAGGCCGGGACGCAGCTTGAAGGTCCAGCTCAGCTTGTCGGGCGCGGTCTCGAAGCTCTCGACCATCTGCGGCTTCGGCTGGAGATTCGCATCCCAGGCGAAGAGCGTCTCGTAGATCATCAACCCGTGCATGCGGGTGATGACGATGGAGGCGGCGACCGGATCGAGCGTCTTGAGGTCGGCATGTGGCGCGACGCGCAGGACGCGGTTCGCGGCCGGCTGTGCCTGCGCCAACACCGGTAATGGCAGCAGCGCGGATGCGGTCAGTAGCAGCGCTGCAGCGAAACGGGGCAGTTGCATCGGGACGTCCTCCTCCATCGTCGTCGACCGCAGCGCTCCGGACGAGCCGCCCTAGCCGACGCGGTTCATTTGCAGGATCCTTGCCCGGTGCCCGGCCACCCGCAAGCCGCGATCGGCATCGAGCCAGAGGCAGGGCCGCGAGCGCCAGGGGCCGTGAAGCAGATCGGCCAGCGCCCGGCCGTTCGGCAGCGGCATCAAACGCGAGACCGTTCCACCAGAAGGCCAGGGCATCAGGGCGGTGCCGCCCGCCCGGATCTCGATCTCGGTGCCGAAGCCCGGATCGCGCCAGCGCCCGACCAGCCGTTCATCAAGCGCCGTATCCGCCGGCACCCGCCGGAGCGAGCGCCGTACGCCGCCGATCAGGCCGGTGAGCCTGTCGTCCCCGTCCTGCTTCAGACGGATGTCGAGATAGACGGGCAGGCTGCGCAGGCCACCATCGCCGTCCTCGACGAGGCGCTCATAGCCACCCATGAAACTGATCGAATCCGGCGTCAGCTCGGCCCAGAACGGGCCTTCGTCGGCCACGAACAACCCGGTCGGCGCCTTCGCCGCCGCAGGCATTTCCTGTCCGAGCAGGGCGGCGAGGACCGTCAGGGCGGGCCAGAGCGCCTCCTCCTCGCGATTGGTCAGGACGACCACGCCGACGCCCAGAGCCGGCGCTATCAGCATATGGTTGCGATAGCCGGTCAGCGAGCCGCCATGGCCGACGATTTCGGTTGCCCCGAGGCGGCTGCAGACCAGCCCGAGCCGATAGACGCTCTCGCTTCCGTCAGAGAAATGGCGCGGTGCCGTCAGGCGCTCCAGCATGCCGGCGAGCGGCCCGCGCCCCGCGAGCAGGGCGGAGGCCCAGCCGGCGAGATCGGCGGCGGAGCCGGCGATGCCGCCGGAGGCGGAGAAGTGGAAACCGTAATGGCCGCGCCGCCAGCTTTCGCCGTCACGCCAATAGCCCGTGGCGAGGCCGGGCACGATCTCGGCCGCGTCATAGGGCAGGCGGAAGGAGAGGCCGAGATCACCGGACAGCTCGGCGACGATGTCCCTGTAGGGCCTGCCCGTGATCAGCTCCAGGATGCGCTGGCCCAGCCGCCAGCCCGTATTGGAATAGGCCATCTCGGTGCCAGGAGCCGCGCTCAGCGACGGAAACCGGCAGGCGAGCGCGTATATTTCCTCGGCGCTGAGCGTCGCCGTGAAAGGCACGCCCTGCTGCCAGAAGGCCTCCATCATGTCAGGCAGGCCGCCGGTCATGTCGAGGGCGCGGCCGAGTTCGACCTCGGCCAGCGGCTTGGGCAGCTCGGTCAGCCAGCGGCCGAGCGGCGCATCGAGCGGCACGCCTTCGCGCAGCAGCGCGATCGCCAGCAGATGCTTGCTGATCGAGGCGAAGCGGTTCGGCGTCTGCGGCGTGAAGGGCAGGTTGTGGTCGATGCTGGCGAGGCCGCCGGCGAAAGCCTCACGCACCCCGTCGCGATCGAACAGGACGACCGCGCCGCCGGGCCCGGCGTCGCGCTGCCAGTTCGCAACGATCTCGTTCGCACGCGCGGCGGCGCGCATCCAGTCCGGAGCCATGCGCCTGCCCTCTCAGCCTTGCGGCCGGGCTTCGCCGAGCAGATTGCGCAGCGCCCGCATGAAGACGCGCGCGCCCGTGTCGATGGCGTCATCCGGGAAATCGAAATCCGGATTGTGCAGATTCGCAGTGTCGCCAGACCCGAGCAGGAACATTGCCGATTTGGACTTGCCGCCGAACAGGCCGAAATCCTCGGAGCCGCGCGACGGTTTCGTCGGGCCGTGCGGCACCTTTTCCTCGTCCATCGCCCGGCGCAGCATCGCCACCGCCTCCGGCTCGTTCTCGCAATGGTGGAAGATGTCGTGATAGCTCAGTTCGGCTTCGAGCCCGCCGGCCTCCGCGACCTCGCGCACCAGAGCCTCGGCCTTTTCGCAGAGCGCGCCCATCTGCGCGTCGTTGACGGTGCGCAGCGTCACCCAGAGCTCGCCGCGGCCGGGCGCGATGCCGAAGGCCGGCTCGCCGATCCCCGCATGGGTGACGGTGGCGAGCGCGAAATTCGCATCGAGCGCGCCGCCCGGCCCGAGCACCGTCAATTCCGGGATCAAGCGCGCGATGGCGGGAGCCGGCGAACGGCCATGCTCCGGCGTCGAGGCATGCGTGGTCTCGCCGTTGAGGACGATCTTCAGGCCGCGCGAGGCGCAATTGGCCGCGCCTTCCGAGATGCGCGTGTGGCCGACGGGAATTCCCGGCCGGTTGTGCAGGGAGAAGGCGTAGTCCGGCACGATCTCGTCGAATTTCGGATCGGCGATGACGGCTGCGGCGCCCGCGCCGGTCTCCTCCGCGGGCTGGAACAGCAGGATGGCGCGGCCGCGCTTCGGCGGATTGCGCTGCAGCCCGCGCGCCAGGCCGGCAAGAATGGTCATATGGCCGTCATGGCCGCAGAGATGGCCCTTTCCGGGAATTTCGGAGCGATGGTCGCTGGTCGAGAGCTCCTCGATCGGCAGCGCGTCCAGCTCGGCGCGGATCATCACCGTCGGGCCGGGCTCGGCGCCCTCATAGATCGCGGCGACGCCATGGCCGCCCAGCTCCGTGACGATGCGGTCGGGCTGTGTCGGCTTGAGGAATTCGACGATGGTGGCGGCGGTCTCGCCTTCCTCGCCCGAGATCTCCGGCCGCCGGTGCAGCCGATGTCTGAGATCGACGAGATCGACCATATCGCTGTTGGTCAGGAACACGGATGAGCCTCCCGGGCGTATTTTCATTGCATCGGATTTTCCCGGAAAGTGGGCTCCACTTTTCGGTCCGAATGCCGGAGCCGGCACGATCGCCGGCTCTTTCGGGAGAGGTTCGACAATTCATCCGCTTCGACAACCCGCATCATCGCCGGGGGCGGCATGCGCGGGGCGGTGTCAGCCGCCGAGTTCGGCCTCGACCTCGGCGTCGAAGGCCTGCGCCAGCATGGCGCGACAGGCCTCGGCCTGCTCGCGAGCAGTATCGAGAGCGATGTGGGGCATGATTTCCACAAGGTCGCGGAGCGCGAAATCGACCGCCGACATCAGGCCGAGCGCTGGCTCGCTGGGGGCGGAAGACTGTTGCAGGCGGCGGAACGCGATGACCTGACCCATAGGCATACTCACACTGAAGCCGAATCGGCCTTCACTGTGCGGGGTGAGACTTCAGAAAGTGGTTAACGGCGGAATTGCGGCCGGCACGCCGCGTCAACCATAGCCGTGAAGGCTGGCGCCATGGCGCTTCAGCCAGGCCTCGGCCTCTTCCGTATGGGGGCAAAGCTTGTGGGTCAGCGCCCAGAAGCGATGCGAGTGGTTCATCTCCTTGAGATGCGCCACCTCATGGGCTGCGAGATAATCGAGCACGGAGGGAGGCGCGAGAATCAGCCGCCAGGAGAAGTTGAGATGGCCCTGCGAGGAACAGGAGCCCCAGCGGCTCGTGGTGTCGCGGATGGTGATCTTGCGCGCGGGGATGCCCAGCGCCGCTGTATGGCGGCGCACAGCCTTCTCCAGATCCTCGAGCGCGAGGCGCCGCAGGAAATCCTTGACCCGGCGCGACACATGGGCGCCCTCGCCCGCGACCGCGATGATCGGCGCGCCGTCCTTGTCCTGCGTCGCCTGCGTCAGCCCGCGCGCCTTCGACCAGTGGACGATGCGATGCGGCACGCCGCGCAGCGGAACGGCATGGCCGGGCTCGAACGGCACGGCGAGCGGGCGCTTGGCGACGCGTGCCGCGATCCAGCCGCCATGATTCTCGGCGAAGGCGCGCCCGGCGGCAAAGTCGGCGCGCTCGGGCAATGTCAGGGTGATCTCGCCGTTCGCCTGCGAGACGCGCAACGTCATCCGCCGCGCCGTGGCGCGGCGCTTGACCAGGACGGGATAGCGCGTCCCGGCATGCACGACCTCGATCCGGTCGGGGTCCGGCTGGCGCCTGAACAGGGAGATGCGCATCGCCCGCGATTGTGCGGGATTCGCAGGCGATGGGGAAGTGGCTGTCAGCCGACGACCTTCAGAGCCTTGCGCTGCTCGGTCGCGCTATCGTTCCGGCGGTCCTTGGCGGCCTCCATGTCGAGGCTGACCATGAAGTCGGAGATGCGCGGCTGAATCTCAGAGCGGAAGCGCGAGCCGTTGAAGACGCCGTAATGGCCGACCTTCGGCTGGAGGTAGTGAACGCGCTTCTCGGCGGGAATGTTGACGCACAGATCATGCGCCGCCTTGGTCTGGCCGACCCCGGAGATGTCGTCATTCTCGCCCTCGACCGTCATCAGCGCGACCCTGCGGATCGCCTTGAGATCGACCGGCTTGTCGCGATGCATCATCTCGCCCTTGGGCAGGGCATGCTGGACGAAGACGGTGTCGACGGTCTGCAGGTAGAACTCCGCCGTCAGGTCCATGACCGCGAGATATTCGTCGTAGAACTCGCGGTGCTTCTCGGCGGAATCGCCGTCGCCGCCGACGAGATGCTTGAACATGTCGTAATGGGCGGTGACATGGCGGTCCATGTTCATCGCCATGAAGCCCGAGAGCTGCATGAAGCCGGGATAGACCTGCCGGAACGCGCCCATATGCGGGAACGGCACCACCGTGATGCAGTTGCGGCGGAACCAGTCGGTGCCGCGCTCCATGGCGAGCTGGTTGACCGCCGTCGGCGAGCGCCGGGTGTCGATCGGGCCGCCCATCAGCGTCATCGAACGCGGTGCACAGGGATCGGCCTCGGCCTCCATGCGCGCCACGGCGGCGATGACCGGGACGGAGGGCTGGCAGATCGCCATGACATGGGTATCCGGACCCAGCGTCTGGAGCATACCGATGACGTAGTCGATGTAGTCGTCGAGATCGAACCGGCCGGCGGCCATGGGCACGAGGCGCGCATCCACCCAGTCGGTGATGTAGACCTCATGGCCGGGCAGGAAGGCCTCGACCGTGCCGCGCAGCAGCGTGGCGTAGTGGCCCGACATCGGCGCCACCAGCAGGACCTTCGGCTGCGGCTTGCGCCGGCCCTGAATCTTGCGGTCGAAATAGACGAGCTTGCAGAACGGCCGCTCCCAGACCACCCGCTCCTCGACCAGCACCTTGACGCCGTTGATCGTGGTCTCGTCGAGCCCGAAGGCCGGCTTGCCGTAGCGGCGCGTCACGCGCTCGAACAATTCGCAGGAGGCCGCGACCGAGCGCCCGAACGACGTGTAGGTCAGCGGATTGGCCGGGTTCTTGAAAGCCAGATGCATCGCATCGGAAACACCCCGGACCGGGCTCACCATCATGTGAACCGCTTCATAGGCATGATAGGCAAACGACATGGTGGCCCCGTACATGCGATGTCCTTCCGGCGGCGCAACAAAAGATGATGCGTCGCAACAACGCACCTTACGTTGATTTTGTTCTCATTCAACCCGGCTAAAGGCTAAGATTCTCCTGCCATGTGGATGAACCCCTTATTTCCGCGCCCGCTGGAAGCCGCTGAGAAGGCCGATCGCCAGTGAGTGTCTCGGATCTCTCGGCCCCGCTGCTCGCCCGCACGGGCCGCCATTTGCGGCTCGACACGCTGGTCAGGCTGCGCTGGCTCGCCATCGTCGGGCAGAGCGTCGCGGTCGCCGGCGTGCATTTCGGCCTCGGCTTCTCTCTGCCCTTCGGCTGGTGCTTCATCGTCATCGCCGTCTCGGCCTCGCTGAACATCGCCCTGCGCATCCGCTTTCCGCTCAGCCATCGGCTGAAGGACGGCCCCGCGACGGCGCTGCTCGGCTTCGACATCGCCCAGCTCGCCGCCCTGCTCTACATGACCGGCGGCCTGCAGAACCCGTTTGCGATCCTGTTCCTGGCGCCGGTGATGATCTCGGCGACGGCCCTGCCGCCGCACCGCACATTGCTGCTCGGCCTGCTGGCGATGGTGCTCGCGACGCTGCTCAGCCGCTTCCACCTGCCCCTGCCCTGGGCCGGCGCGGACCGACCGGTTCTGCCGCCCTTCTACCAGCTCGGCAACTGGGTCGCGCTCGTGCTCGGCCTCGCCTTCACCGGCATCTATGCCTGGCGCGTCGCCAAGGAAGCGCGCGACCTCTCGGACGCGCTCGCCGCCACCGAGCTGGTGCTGGCGCGCGAGCAGCATCTCTCCCAGCTCGACGGGCTCGCCGCCGCCGCCGCCCATGAGCTTGGCACCCCGCTCGGCACCATCGCGCTGGTCGCCCGCGAACTCACCCGTCTCGCCCCGCCCGATGGCGAGATGGCCGAGGACATCGCGCTGCTGCGCGAGCAGGTCGAGCGCTGCCGCGGCATCCTCGGTAAGCTCTCCAGCCTGCAGGACGACGATGCCGGCCCGCTCGACCAGCTGACGCTCCGGCTGCTGATCGAGGAGGCTGCCGGGCCGCAGCGGCCCTTCGGCGTTCCCTTCGAGATCACCATGACCGGCGACAAGCCGGAGCCGGTCTGCCGGCGCAATCCCGGCATGATCTATGGCCTCGGCAACATCGTCGACAACGCGGTCGATTTCGCCAGCTCGACCGTGACGATCGCGGCCGAATGGAGCCAAAGCCGCGTCGTGCTCACCATTTCCGATGACGGGCCGGGCTTCCCGCCGGACGTGCTGATGCGCGCGGGCGAGCCCTATCTTTCGCGCGGCGGCGGTGAAAACCGCGCGGGCGGCGGCCTTGGCCTGGGGCTCTTCATCGCCAAGACGCTGCTGGAGCGTGGCGGCGCGACGCTGGAATTCTCGAACCGGGCGGCCCCGGCGAGCGGCGCCTCGATCCGCATCGTCTGGCCCCGCGACATTTTTGAAGCGGATCTGCCGACCCTAGGGGGTACCAAGCCGGAAGCATCGGCATTACATGAGCTTAGCTGATCGGAGGCCCGCGGGCCTGCGACCGGCTGTTCGAAACCACACTTCGCGCCACCGCAGCGCGCATGGACAAGCGGTCAGGAGACGATGATGCAGGATGCGCCGAGCGAAACCGACAGGGCTGATGCCCATGCGGACATGTCCCTTCTGTTGGTCGACGACGACAAACCCTTCCTCACCCGTCTCGCACGCGCCATGGAAGGCCGCGGCTATGCGGTCCGCACAGCAGACAGCGTCGCGGCCGGGCTCGCAGCCGTGGAAGAAGCCGCGCCCGCCTTCGCCGTGATCGATCTCAGGCTCGGGGACGGCAATGGGCTCGACGTGATCGCCCGCCTCAAGGAACGCCGGCCGGATGCGCGCGGCGTGGTGCTGACGGGTTACGGCAACATCGCCACCGCCGTCAGCGCCGTGAAGCTCGGCGCCTTCGATTTCCTGGCCAAGCCGGCAGATGCCGACGAGATCCACGCGGCTCTCGCCGCCTCGCGCGATGCCCGGCCGCAACCGCCGGAAAACCCGATGTCGGCCGACCGTGTCCGCTGGGAGCATATCCAGCGCGTCTACGAGCTATGCAGCCGCAACGTCTCGGAGACGGCACGCCGTCTCGGCATGCACCGACGCACGCTGCAGCGCATCCTGGCCAAGCGCGCCCCGCGCTGACGTCCCGATACGGAAAAGCCCGCCGGAAGATGAATCCGGCGGGCTTTCTTTTGCTTCTAACATGCTGATTTGACCTGGAACCTCTCCGTCATCCCGGACAAGCGGCGAAGCCGCGCCGATCCGGGATCAATCGTAGGGAACTGGGCTCTGTAATGGATCCCGGGTCGACCTTCGGCCGCCCGGGATGACGGCGTGTTTCCCACGCACGATCAACATACTCTCGCTATTTCCACGAAGCAGAACACTCAGGCCGTAACTGCCCGGGCCGTGCGCCGTTCGAGCGCGACGGCGAAGACGGCCAGGCCCAGCGCCACCAGCGGCACGACAGCCGCGACCGGTGCGATGGCGCCATAGCCCAGCCCCTGCGTGATGACCAAGCCGCCGAGCCAGGCGCCGAAGGCATTGCCGAGGTTGAAGGCGGCGATGTTCAGGCTCGACGCCAGGCCCCGTCCGGCTCCGCCTGCTTGCTGAAGCACCCACATCTGCAGCGGCGCGACGGTGGCGAAGGCGGCTGCGCCCAGCGCGAATGCCGCGATGACCGCGCCGATCTGGCTGTGGAACCCGAAGCTCGAGGCGAACATCACAACGGTCATCAGCGCGATCGAGCCGATCAGTGCCGGCGCCAGAGCCTTGTCCGCCCAGCGCCCGCCGAGCAGGTTTCCGACGACGAGGCCGCCACCGAAGACGAGGAGGATCGGCGAGACGGCCGCCTCGCTGAAGCCGGCGAGCTCGATGAGGATCGGCTGGATGAAGGTGAAGACCGCGAAGATGCCGCCGAAGCCGAGCACGGTCATGATCAGGCCGAGCTGGACCTGCGGCCGGGTCAGCACCTTGAACTCCTCCGCGAGCGAGCCGGGAACGACGCGCTCGCGGTCTGCCGGAACGAACACGGCAAGGACGACGAAGGCGACGAGGCCGATGGCGGTCACGGCCCAGAAGGTCGAGCGCCAGCCGAAAGCGAGGCCGAGCCAGGAGCCGAACGGCACGCCGAGCAGGGTGGCGAGCGTCAGGCCCGTGAACATCAGCGCGATGGCGGACGCCTTGCGCTCCGGCGCGACCAGGCTGGTGGCGACGAGCGAGCCGACGCCGAAGAAGGTGCCGTGCGCCAGCGCCGTTACGATGCGGGCCGACATCAGCCAGCCGAAGCTCGGGGCCAGCGCGGCGGCGAGGTTGCCGAGGGTGAAGATCGCCATCAGTACCAGCAGCGTCGTCTTGCGCGGCAGGGAGCGGGTGGCGATCGTCAGGACGGGGGCGCCGACGAATACGCCGAGCGCATAGCCGGTCATCAACAGGCCCGCGAGCGGGATGCTGACGCCGAGATCGCTGGAAACCTGCAGCAGCAGGCCCATGATCACGAATTCGGTGACGCCGATGCCGAAGGCACCGACGGTGAGAGCATAAAGGGCAATGGGCATGAGATGCCTCCGGGGAACTGGTTCGGGCCCGGAGATAGCGCCGCGAGCGCCTGTGAATTAGACTGCGGTAACGATCAGCAATTGTGAGTTGAATTCACGATGCCGCGCTCCGAGATCAACCGCTCCGGCGAGATGGAGGTTTTCGCCCGCGTCGTCGAGCTGAGCGGCTTCTCGCCGGCTGCACGCGCGCTGAGGATGACGCCCTCGGCGGTCAGCAAGCTCGTCGCCCGGCTGGAGGCGCGGCTCGGCGTCAGGCTGATCGTCCGCTCGACCCGCAAATTCATGCTGACCGAGGAGGGCACGACCTTCCATGATCGGACGCTGCGGGTGCTCGCCGACCTCGACGAGGCCGAGCGCGCCGTCGCCGCCTGCCAGATCCCGCGCGGGCGGCTCCGGGTCAACACCAACGTTCCCTTCGGCCGGCATTTCCTGTTGCCGCTGGTGCCGCGCTTTGCAGCCGGTCATCCCGGGGTGCAGCTCGACATCACGCTCGCCGATGCAGTGGTCGATCTGGTGGACGAACGCGCCGATGTCGCCATCCGCGTCGGGCCACTGCGCTCGTCGCAGCTCGTGGCGCGCAAGCTCGGCGAAAGCCGCATGGCGGTGGTCGCGGCGCCAAGCTATCTGGCAGCGCGCGCCGCTCCAGCCCATCCCGACGAACTCGCCAAGCACGACCTCGTCACCTTCAATTTCACACGGCACAGCGATTCCTGGCCCTTCGCGATCGACGGCAAGCGCGGCGATTTCCCCGCCCGCGGACGCACCACGGTCGGCGACGGGGAGAGCGCGCGCGAACTCGCGCTTGCCGGCCAAGGGCTGACCCGGCTTTCGCTCTTCCACATCGCCGACGACATCTCCGCCGGGCGGCTCGTTCCGGTTCTCGAGGCCTTCAATCCCGGCGATGTCGAGGAGATCCACGTCGTTTATGTCGGCCATGGCGGCCGGCTGCCGGCCCGCGTGCGCGCCTTCATCGATTTTCTGGTCGCCGAGATCGACCTGCGCCGCTTTGCCAGGCCGCTGGAGCCCGCCCCAGCCGAGTCAGCGCGAGAGGCTGCCTCAGTCTGAACCGACCGGGTCCTCGATCAGCGCGAGCCTCATCGACGCAAGCCGCGCGAGCGCGATGGTCAGCATCTTGCGGCGCGCGGGGCTCAAGGGATGGCGCGGCGGCTCGCGCAGCAATTCGCCGCCATAGGCATCGGCGACGATCAAGCCGACATCCTCGGGCAGGATCTCGCGCGGGAACTCCGGCGCGACCGCGAAGAGGAAGCCGTCGCAATAGTCGCGATAATCCGGCCATTTACCGTCGACGCGGTAGTCCGCGATGCCTGACTTGACCTCGACGACCCAGAGCTCGCCCGAGGGCGACAGGGCGACGATGTCGCCACGCCGGCCATTCGCGAAGGTCATCTCCTTGACGATGGCGTAGCCGCGCTCGCGCAGATGCCGGGCCGCGCCGCGACAGACGATACGCGTGATATCGGGCCGCGCCGGCGGCGGATTGAGAACGGAATCCGAAAGGGACATGCCATCATGTTCCCTCTTTGTTTCCGAAATTGCAAGTCCAAGCCGCTCTCAGGACAGGACCATTGCTTCAGCTTGACTTACCGCCACCGTCATTCCGGCCGGAGCGAAGCGGAGCGCCGGAATCCATCATAGGCCGCTGAGTTCTACGATGGATTCCGGATCGGCGCCGCTTCGCGGCTTGTCCGGAATGACGCGTGGAAGTGGGTCCGGACTTGCTCAAGATCAAAGCGGCGAGACTGCAATCCGAAGCGATTACTCTGGCTCTCACGGCAGGTTCTCGCGCAGGATGATCTCGATGCTGGGCGCAGCGGTGCCTTCGACAGCGGGGCGGCCAGCGCGCAGATTGGCGAAGATCGCGATACAGCTCATCAGCACCGCATGCGGATGCTGGGTGATGACGGCATCCATCGTGCCGTCGAGCAGGAGCGTGCGGGTTTCCGTGGTCAGGCCATGGCCGACGAAGACGACCTCCCGCTGGCGCCCGACCTCCTTCAGGGCGCGGGCGATGCCCTCGGGCCCGCCGCCGATATTGTAGATGCCGGCGAGGGTGGGATACTGGCCGAGCAGGGATTTGGCCTGCCGGTAGTTGCGCCCTTCGTCGTCGAGCCCCTCGCGCAGCCCGACCACCTCGATCTGCGGAAACAGCTCTTCGAAGAGGTGCAGGAAGCCCATCTCGCGCTCCTCATGGGCGCGGTAGCTCAGGCTGCCGGCGATCATTGCGACCTTGGCCGGGCGCCGGCCGATGAAGCGGGCGACGAGAGAACCGGCCGTGCGCCCGGCCGAGCGGTTGTCGAGCCCGACATAGGCGGCGCGGCGCGAATTGGCGACGTCGGAGATCAGGGTCACGGCCGGTACGCCGCGCTCGGCGAGGTCGTTCACCGCCTCGCGCACCGCCGGATGCTCCAGCGCCATGAAGGCGATGCCGTCGACATCGCGCCCAACCTGCCGGAGCTGCTGTGCCAGCAGTTCCGGCTTGAAGCTCTCGATGAACTCGACGCGGGCGCGCATGTTGAAGGAAGCGAGCTGGTCCTGCGCGCCGGCGATGTGGCGCCCGAGCATGGCGAGGAAACGGTTGCTGCCGGCCGGGAGCAGGAAAGCGAGCCGCATCGGCGTCAGCGCCTGCGCCGGCAGGCCGGGATCGAGCACGTAGCCGAGATCGCTCGCCGCCTTGAGCACGCGCTGGACCGTGGCGGCGCGCACGCCGGGACGCTGGTTGAGCACCCTGTCGACCGTCGCAGTCGAGGCACCCGAGAGCGCCGCCACATCGGCGATGCGCGCCATCCGGCGACGTTGCAGCCCGTCTGCCGTCTTCAAATCATCCATGAGATTACATCAAAAAGCATCAAGAATTGAGTTTGACGACCATCATTCCTGTTTTCTACTCTTGAGGCAAGAAGACCTCAATCAATCAAATCGCATCAGCGATACCGGGAGGACCATCATGACGAATTTCACGCGCCGCACGGTGCTGCGCACGCTCGCCGCCGCCCCCGCCGCCTCGCTCATCGCCATGCCGCATATCGCGCGCGCCGCCGAGATCGAGCTGAAATACGGCAACAACCTGCCGCTCAGCCATCCGCTCAACATCCGCGCCCAGGAGGCGGCCGAGCGCGTCGCGAAGGAGACCAACGGGCGCGTCGAGGTCAAGATCTTCCCGAACAACCAGCTCGGCGGCGATACCGACATGCTGAGCCAGGTGCGCAATGGCGGCATCACCTTCTTCACGCCCTCGGCGCTGGTGATCGCGACGCTGGTGCCGGTCGCGGCGATCAATGCCGTCGGCTTCGCCTTCGCCGATTACGACCAGGTCTGGAAGGCGATGGACGGCAAGCTCGGCGCCCATGTGCGCGAGGCCATCTCGAAGGTGAACCTCTTTGCCTTCGAGAAGATGTGGGACAACGGCTTCCGGCAGATGACCACCTCGGGCAAGGCGATCGAATCGGCCAAGGAAATGGCCGGCTTGAAGATCCGCGTGCCGGTGAGCCCGCTCTCGATCTCGATGTTCAAGGCGCTCGACGCCGCTCCGGCTAGCCTGCAGTTCTCGGAGGTCTACTCGGCGCTTCAGACCAAGGTCGTCGACGCGCAGGAGAACCCGCTGCCGATCATCCAGGTCGCCAAGCTCTACGAGGTGCAGAAGAGCTGCGCCGTCTCGAACCATATCTGGGACGGCTTCTGGTTCATCGCCAACGGGCGCGCCTGGCGCGGCCTGCCGGCCGACATCCAGACGATCGTCGCCGGGGCGATCAACGATGCCGGCGTCGCCCAGCGCGGCGACATCAAGAAGCTCAACGAAACCGTGCAGGCCGATCTCCAGTCGAAGGGCCTCGCCTTCAACAAGACGGACCCGGATTCCTTCCGCGCCAAGCTGCGCGACGCCGGCTTCTACAAGGAGTGGCAGGAGCGCTTCGGAGCGGAGGCCTGGGGCCTCCTCGAAGGCGCCGTCGGCAAGCTGGCCTGAGGCGTGCGGGCGAGCCTATAAGGCGCCCAAACGCATAAGACAGGAAACGCCCCGATGGATGTTCACAGCGCGACCCTTCCCGCTGCTGCCGCCATGCCCGCGACCGGGCTCGGCCGCTTCGCCAACCATCTCGACCGCACGCTGGGCGGGCTGGTCGAGGCGGTGGCGGCGGTGCTGGTGCTGGTCGAGATCATCATCCTTGGGGCGGGCGTGACGGCGCGCTACGTCTTCCACGCGCCGCTGGTCTGGTCGGACGAGCTCGCCTCGATCCTGTTCCTATGGCTCTCGATGCTCGGCGCGGTCGTGGCGCTCAGGCGCGGCGAGCATATGCGCATGACCGGCCTCGTCAGCCGCGTCTCGCCGCAGACGCGGGCGCTGCTGGAGGCGGTCGCGATCACCGCCTCGATCGCCTTCCTGCTGCTGATCATCCCGCATGCGATCGAATATGCCGAGGAGGAGAACTTCATCGTCACCCCGGCGCTGGAGATCAGCAATGCCTGGCGGGCGGCGGCGATCCCGGTCGGCGTCGGGCTGATGCTGATCGCGGCGGGCTGCCGGCTGCTGCGCTTTTCCTCGCTGAAGCCGGCGCTGCTCGCGATCGGCCTGACCGCGCTGCTCGTGCTGCTGTTCTGGCTTGCCGGGCCGGCGCTGAAGCCTCTCGGCAAGCTCAACCTGATCGTCTTCTTCGTCGGCGTCGTCGCGCTCAACGTCTTCTCGGGCGTGCCGATCGCCTTCTCCTTCGCGCTCGCGACCTTCGGCTACCTCGCCTGCACCACCTCGACGCCGATGCTCGTCATGGTCGGCCGCCTCGACGAGGGCATGAGCCACCTGATCCTGCTCGCCGTGCCGCTCTTCATCTTCCTCGGCGCTCTCATCGAGATGACGGGCATGGCCAAGGCGATGATCCAGTTCCTGGCGAGCCTGCTCGGCCATGTCCGCGGCGGCCTGTCCTATGTGCTGGTCGGCGCGATGTATCTGGTCTCCGGCATTTCCGGCTCGAAGATCGCCGACATGGCGGCCATCGCCCCGGTGCTGTTCCCCGAGATGAAGAAGCGCGGCGCCAAGCCCGGCGATCTCGTCGCCCTGCTCTCGGCGACCGGCGCGCAGACCGAGACGATCCCGCCCTCGATCGTGTTGATCACCATCGGCTCGGTGACCGGCGTCTCGATCGCGGCGCTGTTCACCGGCGGCATGCTGCCGGCGGTGGTGCTGGGCGCGGCGCTCTGCTTCGTCGTCTGGTGGCGCTGCCGCGGCGAGGACCTCAGCAACGTCACGCGCTTCTCCCGCCGCGAGATCGCCAAGCTCGCCCTGATCGCGGCCCCGGCCATCGCGCTCCCCTTCGTCATCCGCGCCGCGGTGGTCGAGGGCGTCGCCACCGCCACGGAGGTCTCGACCATCGGCATCGCCTATGCGGTGCTGGCCGGCATCCTGCTCTACCGCCAGTTCGACTGGCGCCGCCTGCCGCGCATGCTGGTCGAGACGGCTTCGCTGACCGGCGCGATCATCTTCATCATCGGCTGCGCCACCGCCATGGCCTGGGGACTGACGCAATCCGGCTTCTCGCGCGACCTCGCGCAGGTGATGGCGGCCGTGCCCGGCGGAAGCTGGGGCTTCCTCGGCGTCTCGATCGTCGCCTTCACCATCCTCGGCAGTGTGCTCGAGGGCATCCCGGCGATCGTGCTGTTCGGGCCCCTGGTCTTCCCGATCGCCAAGCAGGTCGGCGTGCACGAGGTGCACTACTCGATGGTCGTGATCTTCGCGATGGGCATCGGGCTTTTCGCCCCGCCCTTCGGCGTCGGCTATTACGGCGCCTGCGCGATCAGCAAGATCAACCCCGACGAAGGCCTGAAATACATCTGGGGCTACATCCTCGCCCTGCTCCTTGGCCTTCTTGTCGTCGCTGCCGTGCCGTGGATCTCCATCGGCTTCCTCCGAACCTGATATTTGAGAAAGCAACGCCCATGAGCCGCTTCTTTGGCCAGATCCGTCAGGCCGGCTATGTCGTCCCCGACATCGAGGCGGCCATGGACTATTGGAGCCGCGTGCTGGGCGTCGGGCCGTTCTTCTACAACCCGAAGGTCCCGATCAGGAATTACCGCTACAAGGGCGAGACCTACGAGCCGCACAACTCGGTGGCGCTGGCCAACTCCGGCCCGCTCCAGATCGAATTGATCCAGTGCCGCAACGCCGTGCCGTCGATGTACAAGGACTTCACCGATGCGGGGCTGACCGGCCTGCAGCATGTCGCCTACTGGACCTCGGACTACGACGCCGATCTGGAACGGCTTGTTGCCGAGGGCTTCAAGCCGGTGATGTCAGGCGAGGTCGGCGAGCGCGGCCGCTTCGTCTATTTCGACACGCATTACCATCCGGGCACCGTGATCGAATTGTCGGAGGTCGCCGGCCCCAAGGGCGAGATGTTCCGGCTGATCCGCGAGGCATCGGAAACCTGGGACGGCAAGGAGCCGGTCCGGCCCTTCCCGGATCTGAGCAAGCTCGCCGCTGCTGCGGCGTGAGTCCGCAATTGCATTGCGTCATGCTCGGGCTTGACCCGAGCATCTCGGAAACCAGCGCCCTCTGGTCATGAGATTCTCGGGTCGAGCCCGAGAATGACGCCTTATGAACGGCCTGGATGCGTCCGATGACCGACAACCGCTTCGAAGCCACCTACCTCATCGAGACCCCGCTCGACCCGGCAGAGGTCGCGGAGGTGATGGCGGGCGAGCAGTCCTGCGGCACCTTCGCCCGCGTCGCCGGCGAGACCGACGAGTTGCGCGAGCGGGCGCGCGCCACCGTCACGCGGATCGAGGAGCTGGAATCCGCGGCAGAGCCCAGCCTGCCCAATGCCTGGCTCACCCGCAAAGGCGTCGGCGGGCCGTGGCGGCGGGCACGCGTCACCATTTCCTTCCCGGTCGACAATGTCGGCGCCAATCTCGCGACATTGGCCGCCGTCGTAGCCGGCAACCTCTATGATCTCGGCGAGGTCACGGGGCTCCGGCTCGAAAGCATTTCGTTGCCCTGGTCGTACCGGCGGCGTTTCCCGATGCCGGCACAGGGCATCGCCGGCACGCGCCGGCTGACTGAAGCGGCGAAAGGCCCGCTCGTCGGCTCGATCATCAAGCCGAATGTTGGCCTGAGCACCGCGCAAACGGCCGAACTCGTCGCCAGCCTGTGCGAGGCCGGGCTCGACTTCATCAAGGACGACGAGATTTCCGCCGACCCGGTGCATGCGCCCCTTGCCGAGCGCATTCCCGCCGTGATGGCGGCGGTGCGCCGGCATCAGGACCGGACCGGCAAGCATGTCATGGTCGCCTTCAACATCACCGACGAGACCGATGCGATGCGCCGTCATGCCGACCTCGTCGCGCGCGAGGGCGGTTCCTGCGTGATGGCGAGTCTGAACTGGTGCGGCTTCTCCGCGATCGAAACCTTGCGCCGCTCGACCGACCTCGTTTTGCATGGACACCGCAACGGCTATGGCGCCTTCTCGCGCCATCCGCTGCTCGGCATCGGCTTCCAGGCCTATCAGGTGCTGTGGCGGTTGGCCGGTGTCGATCACATGCATGTCCACGGCCTGCAGGGTAAATTCGCGCAGGAGGACGAGGAGGTCGTGACCTCCGCCCGGGATTGCGTGACGCCACTGACCGATGGCGCCGACGACCGGGTGATGCCGGCCTTCTCCTCGGGCCAATGGGCGGGTACGGCGCAACCGACCTGGGATGCGATCGGCCATGACGACCTGCTGTTCATGGCCGGCGGCGGCATCCTCGCCCATCCCGGCGGGCCGAAGGCCGGCGTCGCCAGTATCCGGCAGGCCTGGACCGCCGTGGCGGAAGGCACGCCCGTCACGGAGGCGGCGCGCGCGCATCCGGAATTGCAGCAGGCGCTCGACACCTTCGGCGGCAAGGCAGGCTAGCGGCCGTGAGTGCAACGCAGACGCCTCTCTACGGCTGGTACGGCGACGATTTCACCGGCTCGACCGATACGCTGGCGACGCTGGCCGAGCGTGGTTTCCGCGCCCTGCTCTTCCTGCGGCAGCCGAATGAGGCGCAACTAACCGCTGCCGGCCCGCTCGATGCGATCGGCATCGCCGGGGCGAGCCGGGCCATGGCGCCGAAAGCGATCACGGCGGAACTGACGGAGATCGGGCGCTTCTTCGCCGGGCTCGGCGTCGGGCTGATGCATTACAAATGCTGTTCGACCTTCGACAGTGCGCCTGACGTCGGCAGCATCGGCGCGGCGGTTACGGCACTGAGGCCCTTCTTTCCGAACCCGCTGGTGCCGATTCTCGGGGGCCAGCCCAATCTCGGGCGCTTCTGTCTGTTCGGGAACCTGTTCGCGGCGGGCGGCGACGGCACGATCCACCGCATCGACCGGCACCCGACCATGAGCCGCCACCCGGTGACGCCGATGGCGGAAGCCGATCTGCGCCGGCACCTCGCCGCGCAGGGGCTCGAAGATATCGGCCTCGTCGATTACCGCGCTTATGCCCATGGCTCGGCCGCATTGTCCCATGCACTCTCGGACGGAAAGCCCGCCATTCTCTTCGACGTCGCGACCGAAGCCGATCTCGCGGCGATCGGTGGGTTGCTTGCGTCCTCGCTGGGGAATGGTCCGATGCTCGCTGTGGGAGCCAGCTCGGTCGCGCGCGCCTTCGCGGCTGGGCACGAGAGGGAGCTGGCTGTCGCACCTCATCCGGATGCGAAGCGTCGCGGGTCGGGCCCGGCCCTCGCCCTCGTCGGCAGCCTGTCGCCGGTGACGCGCGCGCAGGTCGAAGCCGCAAGAGGCTATGCGATGCTGCCCGTCGATGCCGGGCGGCTGCTATCGGACGAGAGCTATGCTGCGGAGTTGCGCGCAGCCGCCCTGTCAAAACTAGCTAAGCGCGATGTGATGTTGGTGACGGAACAGCCCGCGGGTGCTCCGACCGCAGCCGGCGCGGTTGCCAAAGCAACTGGGGCATTGCTCTCGGCAATCATCGCCGAGACCGATCTCGGCCGGCTCATCGTCGCGGGCGGCGATACCTCGACCATGGCGATCCGATCACTGCCGATATGGGGCTTGTCCTATCGCGGGCCGTGCGTTCCCGGCGCGCCGCTCTGCCGTGCTCATTCCAACTATCCGCGCCTCGATGGACTCGAGATCGTGCTGAAGGGTGGGCAGATGGGTCCGCCGGGCTTCTTCAACGACGAGGCACGCGCGGAAGTCGGCTGAAGCGAGCTGATTTCCCTCGGAACTGCTCCGTCATTCCGGGGCTTCGCTGCAGCGAAGAGCCCGGAACCCAGAATCGATGCCGTTTTCACGAAAAGGCACAGTCGGGCCAGCGCTCGAATTCATGACGGTATCGGTTCTGGGTTCCGGGCTCAGGCCTGCGGCCTGCCCCGGAATGACGCCGTGGTTCCGTGCAAATTCAACGCAACCTAACCCGGCAGGCAGCCATCGGTGCCGGCGCCGCAGACCAGCGCGCAGACTTTCGTTCCGGCGGTGAGCGCGACTCGCCCGGACTGGAGCGCCGCCAGCGCCGCCGCGCCCGACAAATCTGCCGCGATGCCGAATTCGAACCAGAGCGACTTCGCCGCCTGCTCCATCTCGCCATCGGTCACCAGCACGATCTCGTCGACATTGCGGGCCGTCGCTTCATAGATCGCCTGATCGGTCTGGCGGCAGGACATGGTGGCGACGCGGGTCTCCAGCTTGTCGAGCGCGACGAGGCGGCCGGCGGCGAGGCAGGCATGCAGCGTCGGCGATCCCACCGGCTCGATGCCGATGATGCTGGTCTGCGGCCGCAGCGCCTTCACCGCCGTCGAGAGGCCGGTGATCAATCCGCCGCCGCCGATGGCGACGAGGACGACGTCGACATCAGGCATGTCGTCGAGGATATCGAGGCCGAGCGTACCCTGCCCCGCCACGACGACCGGATCGCTGAAGGGATGGGCATAGGTCGCGCCGGTCTTGGCGGCATGGGCGAGCGCGGCCGCATTGGCGTCGTCCCAGATGTCGCCGACGATATGGACGTCCGCGCCCCAGTCGCGCAGCTTGGCGATCTTGTCCGGCGCGGCATTGGACGGCAGGAAGATGGTCGCGGGCACGCCGAGCACATGGGCCGAGCGGGCGATGGCGAGGCCGTGATTGCCGCCCGAGGCCGTGACGACGCCGCGCGCCAGCTCGTCCTTCGACAGGGTCAGCAGCCGGTTCATCGCGCCGCGCGCCTTGAAGGAGCCGGCCGCCTGCAGCAGCTCAAGCTTCAGCGTGACGTCGCCGCCGAAATCGGTGCCGCGCGTCTTGGCATAGGGCAGCGTCGGGGTGCGGCGGATATGCGGCGCGATCCGCTGGCGGGCGGCGCGGATGTCGTCGAGCGCGATCATGACAGGGTTCCGCGATAGGGCGCCGCGACGATGAGGCAGCAATTGCCCGGCTTCACCCGCCCCGGCTGGCGCCGGCCGTAGAGGATGCCGTCGGCGGCGTAATGCAGCGTCTCGGGCGGACGGGTCGGGTCCCAGGTGCAATGGATGCGGCCGGCCGGCTCGCCGGCGCTGACCTTCGTGCCGTTGGCGTGGAACGGCTCGAAGATGCCGTCCGCCGTCGCATAGACGTAAGCCGAGATGCCGGGCAGTTCGAGGATCTGGCCATCGCCGCGCTTCGGCTCGGGCTTCTCCCGGACGACGACGCCGAGATGATCCAGCACATTGGACACACCGCGCCGGCAGACCTGGAGCGCGTCGAGCGAGACCGTACCGCCGCCGGCCATCTCCGTACCGACCGTGACGAGCCCGGCCCGGCAGGCGGCGGCAGTCGCGGTGCGCGGCTCGCCCAGATTGCTGATGACGACGATCATCGGCGCGTCGAAGGCCTGCACCGCTGCGACATTGCGCTTGTGCAGGGCGGGATCGTCGGTCGGCTCGACGATGGCGCTCGGGATGATCTCCAGCGAGGAGCCGCCGGAATGCAGGTCGAGGAAGGCGTCGCCGATCGGCAGGATGTGGTCGCTGACGAAGGCCGAGATCTGCTGGGTGATGGTGCCGCGCGGATCGCCCGGGAACGTGCGGTTGAAGTTCAGCCCGTCGACCGGCGAGGTGCGCTGACCGGCGACGACGGCATGGACATTGTTCGCCGGCATCAGGATGAGCCGGCCCTGGACACGTCCGGGATCGAGATCGCGGATCAGGTCGCAGATCGTGATCGGCCCCTCATATTCGTCGCCATGGTTGCCGCCTTCCATGATCACGGTCGGGCCGGTGCCGTTCTTGATCACGGCGATGGGCACGCGCGTCACGCCCCAGGCATCGTCATGCGGCGAATGCGGGATCATGAGGAAGCCGGCTTGCTTGCCCTCCCGGTCGAGATCGACGGTGAGGAAGGCGCTGGACGGGCGCGGGGCGGGCTTGGGGCGCGAGGAACTGGTCATGGCGGGCTCGATGAGACGTGGCTTGGAAGCCTCCCCAGGAAGGAGAGGCACGAGACAAGCCGTCATGCTCGGGCTAACCCCGAGCATCTCCGGCCGAGTGAGGCGCCGACCAGCGCCTTCTGGTCAGGAAATTCTCGGGTCTTCGCTACGCTTCGCCCGAGAATGACGGATGTCGGCTCGACTACAGCGTCGGCAGCGGGTCCATCGGAATGTCCAGATACTTCCGGTGGAGCCGGTCGAGCTCGCCGTTCATCGCGTTGAAGAAGATGAAGCCGTCGAGCCAGCGCACCAGGTTATGCTGGTCCATCTGCACGCCCATATGGGCCGGGCTGCGGCGGATGACGAATTTGCGCTCGAACTCCTTGTTCGGGTTCTGCTTGGCGAGCGCCTGCGCCACGATCGAGTTGGTGGCGAGCAGATCGGCCTGACCGGTGATGTAGGCGGCAGCGGCCGTGGCATCGTCCTCGGTGCGCATCAGGCTGGCCTTCGGCGCGGAGGCCGAGATGGCGAGCTCCTGCGTCGTGCCCTTGGCGGCGGCGACGCGGGCGGAGCCGATCGTCTCCGGGCTGCTCACCGTCGAATTCTTGGCGCCGTAGACCGCCAGGAAGGTGTTCGCGTAGGGCGCGGTGAACTGGATCTGCTTGGCGCGCTCCGGGGTCAGGCCCATCACCGAGATGACGATGTCGACCTTGTCGGTCAGCAGGAACGGGATGCGGTTGGCGCCGGTGATCTGCTGCATCTCGAGCTTCACGCCGAGACCCTTGGCAACCATCTCCGCCATCTCGATGTCGAAGCCGATCGGCTTGCGGTCCGCATCCTGGGCGCCGAAGGGCGGCGCGTCGAGCGGCACGCCGATGCGCACGACGCCCTTGGACAGGATGTCCTGGAGCTTGTCGGCCTTGGCCTCGGCGGCGCCGAAGGCGGCGACGGCCAGGGCGGCTAAACCTGCGAACAGTGAACGCATCGTCTTCTCTCCCCTCGTTGATGTCGGTTCTTGGTTCCGCCTCAGTGCAGGACAGCGCTGAGGAAGGTCTGGAGTTCCGGCGTCTTCGGCTCGGCCAACACGGCGGCCGCCGGTCCCTGTTCGTGGATGCGCCCCTCATGCATGAAGACGACGCGCGAGCCGAAGCGGCGGGCGAAGCCCATCTCGTGGGTCACCAGGATCATGGTCATGCCCTCCTGCGCGACGGATTCGAGGACCTTGAGCACCTCGCCGGTCAGTTCCGGATCGAGCGCGGAGGTGACCTCGTCGAACAGCATCAGCTTCGGCCGCATGGCGAGCGAACGGGCGATGGCGACGCGCTGCTGCTGGCCGCCGGAGAGCTGGGAGGGATAGGCGTCGAGCTTGTCCTCCAGCCCGACGCGCGCCAGCACCTCGCGCGCCACCTCGCGGGCGGCCTGCGGCGCCTGCTTCTTCACGACGCGTGGTGCCAGCGTGATGTTGTCGCAAACCGAGAGATGCGGGAACAGGTTGAAGCTCTGGAAGACGATGCCGACCTCCTGGCGTAGCTTGCGCAGATTGGTGTTGGGATCGTTGACCTGTGTGCCGTCGACACGGATCACACCGGCCTGCACCGGTTCCAGCCCGTTGATGCAGCGGAGCATGGTGCTCTTGCCCGAGCCCGAGCGGCCGATCACGGCGATAATCTCGCCCTTGGCGACGTCGAGCGTCACATCCTTCAGCACCTGAACGGCGCCGTAACTCTTGTTGATTCCGTGGATTTCAACGAGCGACATCGAGCTTCCGCTCGATCGAGCGGCTCCATTGCGTGAGAGGGAAGCACATCGCGAAATAGATCGCGGCGACGGTGATGTAGACCGCGAAGGGCTTGTAGGTGCCGGCGGCCGTGAGCTGGCCTTCGCGCGTCAGCTCGACGAAGCCGATCGTCGCGGCGAGCGAGGTGTTCTTGATGAGCTGCACGAGGAAGCCGACCGTCGGCGGGATGGCGACGCGGATCGATTGCGGCACGATGACGTGGCGCAGCTGTTCCCAGAGCGAGAGCCCGAGCGAGGCGCCGGCCTCCCACTGCGTCCTGGCGATCGAGACCAGCGCGCCGCGCCAGATCTCGCCGAGGAAGGCGCTGCCATAGACCGAAAAGGCGGTCGCGGCGGCGAGCCAGGGATTGACCGAGATGCCGATGAGCGGCAGGCCGAAGAATATGACGAAGAGCCAGACCAGCAGCGGCGTGCCCTGGACGATGTGGATATAGGCCGCCGCGAGCCAGCGCAGCGGCGCGACGGGCAGGATGCGCGCGATGGCGAGGACGATGCCGATCAGCGAGGCGCCGATGAAGGCCGTCGCGGTCAGGGCGAAGGTCCAGCGCGCCGCCGCTATCAGGTACATGACGTCGATGAGGCCGAATTCGCGGATCATCGCCTGACGAACGCCCAGTAATAGATGCCTGCGAACAGGCCGCGGAAGGCGAAGGCGAGCCCGAGATAGAGCACGCCGATGACGGTGTAGACCTCGAAATCGCGGAAGGTGCGCGACTGCACGATAGAGGCGGCGTGGAAGAGATCTTCGACCGAGATCTGCGAGACGACGCTGGTCGCCAGCATCAGCAGTACGAACTGGCTGGCGAGCGCCGGGAACATCGCCTTCAGCGCCGGGAACATCACGACATAGCGGAAGACCTGCAACCCGGAGAGGCCGAGTGAATGGCCGGCCTCGACCTGTGCCTTCGGGATCGCCTCCAGCCCTGCACGAACGATCTCGGTGGTGTAGGCGCCGAGATTGACGATGAGCGCGATGATCGCGGCGGTGAAGCCGTCAAGCCGCAAGCCGAAGCTGGGCAGGCCGAAGAAGATCAGGAAGAGCTGCACCAGCAGCGGCGTGTTGCGGATGACCTCGACATAGGTTCCGACGGCACGACGCAGCCAGGCCGGGCCATAGACGCGGGCCGCCGCGCAGGCGATGCCGATGACGAGGCCGCCGATCATCGCCGCCGCCGACAGGAGAAGCGTGATCCAGACGCCGTCGAGGATCGATTCCCACGCGGCGAAGACGTCGCGGAACTGCAGCCCGTATTTCATGCCCTGCCGCCTCGCGGGCGATTTCCGCTGCCGCCCCGGCGCGCGATATGATCCGGCAATCGCACCATACGCCTCCCCTTTACGAGGAGGCTAGGTTCGTTTCTTATTTGATGTCAAGCTTCATATATGAAACAGGAAAGCATGAGCGACCTGCCGGACTCGGAGAGCGGAGATAAAAGCACCTACGCGGCTCCCGCCCTGGAGAAAGGGCTCGACATCCTCGAGCTCCTCGCCGAGGCCGGCGAGCCCTTGTCGACGCGCGAGATCGCGGAGCGCCTGGCACGCTCGAAGAGCGAGATCTTCCGCATGGTCTTCGTGCTGCAGCAGCGCGGCTATCTTGCCCGCGAGGCCGGAACCGACCGCCTCGCCCTGTCGCGGCGGCTGTTCGACCTCGGCATCCGCACGCCGGGCGGGCGCCAGCTCACGTCGATCGTGCTGCCGCTGATGGAGCGCTTCAGCGAGGAAAGCGGACTGGCCGCGCATCTGGTCGTGCTGAGCCGGGCGCAGACCGTTGTGCTCGCGACCACCTCCGGCCATCTCGACGCCAGCGTGATCGTGCGGCCGGGCTATGGGCGGCCGGCGCTCGATGCCAATTCCGGCCTGCTCATCCTCGCCTTCCAGAGCGAGGTGCGGCGCCGGCAATTGATGAAGGAGGCCTCCGAGGCCGACCGGGACAGGCTGGAGAGCGAGGACATGCTCCGCACCTTCGCCGAGATCCGCGCCAGCGGCCATCGCGTCGCGCCCAGCCGCGACATCATGGCGGTGACCGACATCGCCTGCCCGGTGATCGGGCCGGGCGGCCATGCCGAAGCGGCGATCCTGGTGCCCTGCCTGCAGCGCCATGGCATCGCGACGGACGAGCAGGCGATCCTGCTGGCGCTGGAAGCCTCCTGCCGGGAGGCCGGTTCGCAGCTTTCGCTGTAGCGAGCCCTTTCGACCGCGGAAGACGCTGGCGCGCTAAGCCGCCAGCCCGCCATTCTCCTCGATGAAGCCGACGATCTCGTCGAGGCCGATGCGGCGGTTCATGTCGGTGAAGACGAAGGGCCGCTCGCCGCGCTGCTTCTGCGTATCCGAGCGCATCACATCGAGATTCGCGCCGACATAGGGAGCGAGGTCGATCTTGTTGATGATCAGCAGGTCCGAGCGGGTGATGCCCGGCCCGCCTTTGCGCGGGATCTTCTCGCCGCCGGCAACGTCGATGACGTAGAGCGTGAGGTCGGCGAGATCGGGCGAGAAGGTCGCGGCGAGGTTGTCGCCCCCGGATTCGATGAAGACCACGTCGAGATCGGGAAAGCGTCGGCGCATTTCGGCGATGGCCGCGAGGTTGATCGAGGCGTCCTCCCGGATCGCGGTATGCGGGCAGCCGCCGGTCTCGACGCCGAGGATGCGCTCCTCCGGCAGAGCCTGCAGCCGGTTGAGGATCAGCTCGTCCTCCTTGGTGAAGATGTCGTTGGTGACGACCGCGACGGAATAGCGATCACGCATCGCCTTGCAGAGCTTCTCGGTCAGCGTCGTCTTGCCGACGCCGACCGGGCCGCCGATGCCGACGCGAAGCGGGCCATTGGAGGATTTCACGAGCGGAACACCCTGGAATACTGCGTTTCGTGGTTCATCGACATGATGTCGGCGAGGACCGTGCAGGAGCCGAGATCGTCGAGCGTCGAGCCGGCTGGACGCTGCGCGGTGCGCAGGATGACCGCCTCCAGCGCGGCGAGCGTGCCGACGCCGTCGCGCTGCCCGAGCGGGACCAGCCTGACGCAGGCCTGGATGAGGTTCGAGGCGAAGGCGTGGAGGTAAGCGACCAGCGCATCCTCAAGCTTGACCTGATGGCGCGCGGCAGCCGCACCGACCGCGACCGGATAGGTGATCGCCCCCTCCCCATTCGTCGGCCGCTCGCCGCCCCAGGCCGCCATCGCATCGACGAAGGCGCCGCCCTGCAACGTCGTCTCCATATGCCGCTCGCGCGAGCCCGCCATGGCCTCGGCAAGTTCGGCGACCTCCTCGATGCCGTCGCCGGCCGCGGTGCAGCGCCAGGCCTCGGCCAGCAGCACTGCATCGTTCCAGCCGGAACCACGATCGAGCAGCGCTTCCAGCCAGCCGGTCAGGCTGAGCCTGTCGCTGATCAGCCCGTCATGGATCGCGCGCTCCAGGCCGTGGCTATAGGCGAAAGACCCGACCGGGAAGGCCGGGGACAACCAGGTCATCAATCGGGAGAGCGCGACCGGATCAGTCATGATGATGGTGGTGGCCGTGCGCGTGATCGTGGTCGTGGTCGTGGTGATGACCATGGTCATGCCCGTGAGCATGATAGGCGCCGTGCACGGGCTGGAAGCGCGCGACGACCTCGCCGACAGCAGCGCCGAGCCCTTCCAGCATGGCGCGGATGACGTGGTCGCGCTGGATCAGGATGCGGTCCGCGTCGATCTGCGCCGGCAGATGGCGGTTGCCGAGATGCCAGGCGAGATGGCGCAGCGGGCAGGCCCCGCCGGGCCTGACCTCGTAGAGCTCCTCCTCCGCCGCCGCGATCGCGACCGTGCGGCCATCATCCAGCACGAGCCGGTCGCCATCGGCGAAGAGCACGGGTTCCGGCAGATCGACCATGATCTTCTCGCCCTGATCGGTGGTGACGAGCTTGCGGCGCAGATGGCGCGCGGCATGGTCGAGCCGGATCGTGCCGGCGGGCTCGCCGCCACCGCCGTGGCTATGGGAAATGGCGCGGAGCATGATCGGCCTCAGAACAGGAAATAGCGCTGCGCCATCGGCAGCACGGTCGCGGGTTCGCAGGTCAGCAATTCGCCGTCGGCGCGGACCTCGTAGGTCTCGGGATCGACCTCCATATGCGGCGTCGCGTCGTTGAGGACCATCGAGGCCTTGGAGATGCCGCCGCGCGTGTTCTCCACCGCGAGCATGCCCTTGGCGACGCCAAGCTTTTCGCGCAGCCCGTTCGCGATCGCGGCCCCGCTGACGAAGGTCACCGACGACATGGCAGGCGCCCGGCCGAGTGCGCCGAACATCAGGCGGTAATGCATCGGCTGCGGCGTCGGGATCGAGGCATTGGGGTCGCCCATGGGAGCGGCCGCGATCATGCCGCCGACCAGCACCATTTCCGGCTTCACGCCGAAGAAGGCTGGGTTCCAGAGCACGAGATCGGCGCGCTTGCCGACTTCGATCGAGCCGACATGCCGGGACAGCCCCTGCGCAATGGCGGGGTTGATCGTGTATTTCGCGATGTAGCGGCGCACGCGCAGATTGTCGTTGTCGCCGGTCTCTCCGGGCAGGCGCCCGCGCTGCAACTTCATCTTGTGCGCGGTCTGCCATGTCCGGATTGGCACCTCGCCGACGCGGCCCATGGCCTGGCTGTCGGAGGAGATGATCGAGAAGGCGCCGATGTCGTGCAGGATGTCCTCGGCCGCGATCGTCTCCTTGCGGATGCGGCTCTCGGCGAAAGCGATGTCCTCGGGGATCGAGGGCGACAGGTGATGGCAGACCATCAGCATGTCCAGATGCTCGGCAATGGTGTTCAGCGTATAGGGCCGGGTCGGGTTGGTGGAGGACGGGATGACGTTCTTGAGCCCGCAGACCTTGATGATATCGGGCGCATGGCCGCCGCCGGCGCCCTCGGTGTGGAAGGCGTGGATGGTGCGGCCCTTGAAGGCCGCGACCGTATCCTCGACGAAGCCGCTTTCGTTCAGCGTGTCCGTGTGGATCATCACCTGGACGTCGTGATCGTCGGCGACCGCGAGGCAGTTGTCGATCGCGGCCGGCGTCGTGCCCCAATCCTCGTGGAGCTTCAGCGCGCAGGCGCCGCCCTCGATCATCTCGATCAGCGCGGCCGGCTTCGAGGCATTGCCCTTGCCGGAGAGGCCGAGATTGATGGGCACCGCGTCGAAGGACTGGATCATCCGGCCGAGATGCCAGGGGCCGGGCGTGCAGGTCGTCGCCAGCGTGCCATGGGCCGGGCCGGTGCCGCCGCCGAGCATGGTGGTGATGCCCGCCATCAGCGCTTCGTCGATCTGCTGCGGGCAGATGAAGTGGATGTGCGCATCGACGCCGCCGGCGGTGAGTATCTTGCCCTCGCCGGCGATCGCCTCGGTGCCCGGGCCGATGATGATGGTGACGCCGGGCTGGGTGTCCGGGTTGCCAGCCTTGCCGATGGCGACGATGACGCCGTCCCTCAACCCGACATCGGCCTTAACGATGCCCCAGTGATCGACGATCAGCGCGTTGGTGATGACGGTATCGACCGCGCCCTCGGCGCGGCTCGCCTGGCTCTGGCCCATGCCGTCGCGGATGACCTTGCCGCCGCCGAACTTCACCTCCTCGCCATAGATCGTGAAGTCCTTCTCGACCTCGATGATCAGGTCTGTATCGGCGAGGCGGACCCGGTCGCCGACCGTCGGTCCGTACATCTGGGCATAGGCGGCGTGGGAGAGCGTGGCCGGCATCAGAGTTTCCCCATCACCTTCTGCTGGAAGCCGTAGACGGCCCGCCCGCCGCCGAGTGGCACGAGGCGGACCTCGCGCTGCTGGCCGGGCTCGAAGCGCACGGCGGTGCCGGCGGCGATGTCGAGCCGCATGCCGCGCGCGGCGGCACGGTCGAAATCGAGCGCTGCGTTGGTCTCAAAGAAATGGTAGTGCGAGCCGACCTGGATCGGCCTGTCGCCGGTATTGGCGACGAGCAGGGTCACCTGCGCCGCCCCCTCGTTGAGGACGATGTCGCCGGCAGCGGGGAAGACCTCTCCGGGGATCATCGCGTCAGGCTCCCGCGACCAGCCAGAGGCCGCCGAGCGCGGTCAGGCCACCGGCGACGCGCGCCGCCATGCGCCCGCGATGCGAAAGCGCATTGCCGGCAAAACCGACGCCGACGCCGACCGCATGCAGCAGCGCCGTCGCCAGCGCGAAGCCGACCATGAAGGACGTGCTGGTCGCCTCGCCCAGTTCGCCGCCATGGGCATAGCCGTGGAACAGCGCGAAGAAGCCGACCACCGCCATGCCGACCGGCGTCGGCACCTGCAGCGCGACGAGCGCGAGCAGGCCTAGCACGACGACGGAGGCGGCGATCACCGGCTCGACGAAGGGCAAACCGATGCCCGCCAGCGCCGCGGCGAAGCCGAGCATCATCGTGACGACGAAAGCGAGCGGGATCGCCCAGATCGCGCGCCCGCCGACAAGGAACGCCCAGAGGCCGACGCCGACCATCGCCAGGATATGGTCCACGCCGAAGAGCGGATGCGAGAAGCCGGCCGCAAACGAGCCATGCTCGGCCGGGTTGAGATGGGCGAAGGCCGGGCTCGCGGCACCAACGCTCAGGATCAGGGCGATCGACAGTCTCTTCATGGCAGCCTCTGTGTCGGGACGTCAGCGGATCGGTTCATGGACGGTGACGAGCTTGGTGCCGTCGGGAAAGGTCGCCTCGACCTGCACGTCGTGGATCATCTCGGCGACGCCTTCCATGACCTGCGCCCGGCCGACGACATGCGCCCCGGCTTCCATCAGCTCGGCGACGCTGCGGCCATCGCGCGCGCCTTCGACGACGAAATCCGAGATCAGCGCGATCGCTTCGGGATGGTTCAGCTTGACGCCGCGCTCGAGCCTGCGGCGCGCCACCATGGCGGCCATCGAGATCAAGAGCTTGTCCTTCTCGCGCGGTGTCAGGTTCATGCCGTCATCCTAGAGTTTCCGGGCCTTGCTAGAGTTGCCAGACCTTGGGCAGCGAACGGCCGCCCATCAGCAGGGTCAGCAGCGGCTCCAGCCGCCGCCGCAGAGCGAGCCCGGTTTCCTCGACCAGCCGCGCCAGGAACTTGCCGTTCCACGCGCTGGCGCCGCCGGCTGGTCCAATGATGGATCGGGCGGACTCAAGAAAGCGCTCGGGTGCGGCCCCAGTGAACAGCACCGTCGCCATGGCGCGCCGGCCGGCCATAACCGCCTGCGGCGCCATGCGCGCGGCGATATCACCCTCGAAACGCAGATCGTCGGCGAAGATCAGCCGCCCGTCGCGACGCACCCGCCAGCGATCATGCAGCAGCCCGCTGCGCAGCGTCTCGCCCATCGCCATCCGGCCGAACAGCACGGCCTCGACCGCGACCAGCTCGGCATCACCCTCAAGATCGGCGTCGAGCCGGCGCGAGAGGCGGCCGCCATCGAACAGGATGGTCTCCTGCGGCAGCCAGGCGAGACGCGCGCCGGCCGAGACGCGCAGATGATTGGTGAGCGTCGCATCCGGCCCCGTCGAGCGATAGACACGCTCGCAGGCCTGCGTGGTCACGCAAGCGGCGGTATCCGCACCGAGATTCACCTCGGTGGCCAGCCGATCGCCGCCCGTCAGGCCGCCTGCGGTGTTGATGAGGATCGCCTGCGGATCGTCGACGCCCAGCGTCTTGGGCAGGCGGATCTTGGCGCAGCCATCCTGGAAGAGACGTTCGAGACGCGTCGTCCCGTCCAGCGACCGAAAACTCACGCCGGCATGACCGACGGCACGCTGCATCCGTGGCGGTCCGGCGCCCTGCATCGCCGCACTATCGGCAGCCAACAACATGTTCAACGCCGCTTCCGCTTCGGGACGAACGTCTCAGCTTCGCCCCCCACCGCATCGATGCCCAGCATCATGCGGATCGCAAGCCGCACAGCTCTTCCCCTATCGCGATCCCGCCAAGCAACACGCACGCCGCCTTCCCCTCTGCTGCCGAAAAAAGACGCAAGTGATATGCCAGCCGGGAAAGCTCGATGTCATTGCGATCAGAGTGGCTCGTCCGCGGCAAAGGATTGATCGGCCCGCGCCGGCTGGCGGGCGCGTTTGCACTGCGCTTCAGTGCCATCACCTGCATTCAAAAGCGGCAGGAGGCACCGACCATTCGGTCCTCAGCTGGCCGAGGCCATCGATGACGCCATCCAAGAAACTGATTTGCACAATAAAGCGGCATCAATCGCCCGCTTTGCGAGCCAAACCCTCAGGGGTGCTCAACCGATCATCACCGCCAAGGCGCGCCGGCCTCGTTCAATCCGAACGCCTCTGTCGGCACGGCGCTTCCCGGTCTATGCCCGTAGCAGACGAGGCGATTCCCATCGGAGCGCCTATCGTCGCAATATCCCGAGCGCCTTCCGCAGCGCCGGAGACGAGGAGATCACCATGGAGATCATGCGCGCCGGCTCCCGGCCGTCCGGGAAGGGACCGGCCGACTGGTTCACCGGATCGGTCCGGATCGACCCGCTCTTCAATCCGCATGCGCCAGAGCGCGTGCAGGGCGCCAGCGTCACCTTCGAGCCCGGCGCGCGGACGGCCTGGCACACCCACCCGCTCGGCCAGACGCTGGTCGTCGTCAGCGGTGCCGGCCGGGTGCAGCGCTGGGGCGGGCCGATCGAGGAGATTCGACCGGGCGACGTGGTCTGGTTTCCGCCCGGCGAAAAGCACTGGCATGGCGCGGCGCCGGCAACGGGCATGACCCATATCGCCATTCAGGAAGCCGAGAACGGCAAGGTCGTCGAATGGTTGGAGCAGGTCTCGGACGCCCAGTACGGCGGCTGATCGCCGCCCAATCGACCCAGCCTGACTAGGTCCTACCGCGAACGGGACGATGACGCCTCAGCCTTCCACCCTTTTGCGCGAGCCGCGCCATGCCCTCGTCGAGGCTCCGACGCCGGTCCAGAGGCTGCGCCGTTTCGAGGAGAAGCTCGGCCGGCCCGGCGTCTACATCAAGCGCGACGACCTGATGGAGATCGCGCTCGGCGGCAACAAGCTGCGGAGCCTCGAATACTGGCTGGGCGCTGCGCTGCGCGAGAAGGCCGATACCTTCTAGTCGGAGGCGGTGCGACCTCCAATCTCTGCCGCCTCACGGCCGCGGCTGCCTCGCTCGTCGGTCTCGACTGCATCGTCCTGCACAATGCGCCGGATACGCCGGAGAATCGCGAGCGCTCCTTCCTGAACCGACTGTTCGGCGCCGAGCTGCGCTTTATCGGAGCGGTCGATGAAAGCCAGCGCAACGCAGCGCTCGCCGAAGCGGCGGCGGAACTCGTGCGTCAGGGGCGGAAGCCCTACATCGTTGGCGACCCCGTGCTCGGCGCGATGGGCTATGTCCGGGCCGCCTTCGAACTGCATGAACAGTCGCAGCGGGAAGAGGCACCGATCCGGCACGTCTTTCTCGCGGGCTCGATGGGGCCGACAGAGGCCGGCTTCATCTTCGGCAATGCCCTGCTCGGGCATCCCTTCCAGGTCCATCTCGTCAGCGTCGAATACGAGCGAGCGGAGCTGGAGGAGCATGTCCGGCGCATCTATGAGGGCCTGCGCGACCGGACGGGGCTCGATGTCGCGCCTCTCGATGCGGCGCCGCCGCAGTATCACATGGAGCATCTCGGCGGCGGCTGGGGCGTGCCGACCCCGGCCTCGGAAGCCGCCATCCTGGCCTTCGCCCGCACCGAGGGCATCCTCATCGAGCATGTCTATACGGCGAAGACCTGTGCCGGCTTCGTCGAGGCGCTCACCGAGGGCCGGATCGCCGTCGGCGAGCCGGCCTGCGTGATCCATACCGGCGGCACCGCCGCATTGTTCTCGCAGTTCGGATCGTTCAGGACGGTGACGTAGCGTCTGCCCGCTTGACGCGCCTCGGCGCCGCCCTATGGTGCCGGTCGATCGAGGTTCTCCGGGTCGCACCCCGGAGCTAAGAGGGAATTCGGTGAGGCGCCTTTCGCCGAAGCCGAGGCTGCCCCCGCAACTGTAAGCGGCGAGCCTTCCGTCCATCGTCCACTGGTGCCCCGCGCACTGGGAAGGCCGGGCGGATCAGGCGTCGACCCGCGAGCCAGGAGACCTGCCGCGATCGCGAGACGTCTTTCGGGCGGGGTGTTCCGGAGGGATGCGCGTCGGCGGCGTCCCCAGACCCCGCATCCGGCCGTATCCGCCCAGACTCCCCGCGCTCATTCGGGGAGCGATGAAATCCATGTCCACGATATCCGCTGATGCCGCCGCGCAGGCCGCACGTCACTTGACGCGCCCGCGTCGCGCGACCTATGAGAAATGCAACATTGTTACACTTGATGTCCGTTGCGCCGGGGCCTCGCTGCTCCGCTGCCGTGACGCCCTCTCCAAGCCGGTCCCGTTCATGCGTCGTGCCTTCCAGTTCGTTCCCGCCTTGCTCGCCGCGGCCGCCGGCAGCGTCCTCTTCGCCGCCGCCGCCTCGGCAGCTCCGACGCAGTATCCACTGACGCTGGAGAACTGCCGGGAGACGATCACCTTCGCCGCCCCGCCCAAGCGCATCGTCGCGCTCGGACAGACCCAGACGGAAATCCTTTATGCGCTCGGCCTCGGCGACCGTGTCGTCGGCACCGCCGTCTGGTTCTCGCCGGTCGCCAAGTCCTATGAGGCCGTCAACGCCAAGGTGAAGCGCCTCGCCGACAACGACCCGAGCTTCGAGGCCGTCGTCGGCCAGGAGCCAGACCTCGTCACCGCGATGTTCGAATGGCATCTCGGGCCGAACGGCATCGTCGGCAAGCGCGACCAGTTCCACAAGGTCAAGGTGCCGACCTATGTCTCGCCGACCGATTGCGTCGGCAAGGACAATTCCGGCCCCGGCGACGGCGTGCGCACGCAGATGTTCTCGATGGAGCTGGTCTATCGCAACATCCGCGAGTTCGGGCAGATCTTCGACGTTTCCGACCGCGCCGAGAAGCTCGTCGCCGAGCTCAAGGCGCGCGAGGACAAGGCCGTCGAGCAGGTCGTGAAGCTGAAGGCGCAGGACGTGCCCGTGGTCGTCTGGTTCTCCAGCAAGGACATCAAGGGCGACGGCTTCATGGCCGGCAAGAACGGCGTGCCGGCCTATATCCTGTCGCAGCTCGGGGCGCGCAACATCATCACCACCAACGAGGAATGGCCGCTGGTGGGCTGGGAGAGCATCGCCGCCGCCAACCCGGCCGTGATCGTCACGGTCAGGATGGACCGCCGCCGCTTCCCGGTCGACGATATCGAGAAGAAGCTCGAATTCCTGAAGACGGATGCCGTCGCCAGCAAGCTCGACGCGGTGAAGAACAACCGCGTCGTCATCATCGACGTCGGGGCCACTCGCGCCGGGCTCGATACGGTCGATGGCATCGAGACGCTCGCCAAGGCGATCGCGAGCTTCGGCATCGCCCCTTGAGCCACGCCGCCCACGGTCCGAACTGGCCGGCGCGGATCGGTCTCGCGCTGCTGTCGCTGCTGGCACTCACCTTGTCGGTGGCGCTGGCGGTGACGATCGGCGAGATGGCGATCCCGTTTCAGGTCGCCGTCAAGGCGCTCGGCAACGGGCTGTTCGACCTCGACCTGCCGGTCAGCGCGATCCAGCAGGGCGTGATCTTCGACTATCGCCTGAGCCGGGCATTGATGGCCGGATTGTGCGGCGGGGCGCTCGCGCTTTCCGGCGCGATCCTGCAGGCGCTGCTGCGCAATCCGCTGGCCGAGCCCTATATCCTCGGCATCTCCGCCGGCGCCTCGACCGGTGCCGTCGCGGTGCTGATCCTCGGCATCGGCATCGGCGGCGTGGCGATCAGCCTGTCGACAGGCGCCTTCATCGGCGCCTGCGCGGCGCTGGCAGCCGTCGCTTTGCTCGCGACGGGGGCGGGCGGCGCCAGCGACCGCGTCATCCTGGCCGGCGTCGCGACCTCGCAGCTCTTCAACGCCGCGACGGCAACCATCGTCACGACACTCGCCAGCGCCGAGCAGGCGCGTGGCGTCATGTTCTGGCTGCTCGGCAATTTCGGCGGCGTGCGCTGGCCGGATCTATGGATGGCGGCGCCGGTCGCCCTGCTCGGCTTCGGCGTCTGCATGCTGCACGCCAAGGCGCTCGACGCCTTCGCCTTCGGCGTCGACGCCGCCGCCTCGCTCGGCATCGCGGTTCTGCGCGTGCGGATCGTGCTGTTCGCGACGACGGCGGTGATGACCGCCGCCATGGTCAGCATCGTCGGCACGGTCGGTTTCGTCGGCCTCGTCATCCCGCACGCCGCGCGTTTCCTCGTCGGCTCTGGCCATGCCCGCCTGCTGCCGGCCTGCCTCGTGATCGGCGCGGTCTTCATGATCCTCGCCGACATCCTCTCGCGCGTGTTGGTACCGCAGCAGATCCTGCCGATCGGCGTCGTCACCGCCCTGTTCGGGGCGCCGGCCTTCGCGCTGATCCTCTATCGCGCCAGGAGACCTGCGTGAGGAAGCCGGCATGACGCTCGCGACGCAGGACGTGCGCTGGAGCGCGGCCGGAAGGATGATCGTCGACGGTGTGACGCTCGCGGCGGCGCCGGGGCGCATCCTCGGCCTGATCGGCCCCAACGGCTCCGGCAAGTCGAGCCTGCTCAGGCTGCTCTGCCGATTGCGCAAGGTGGCGAGCGGCGTGGTGACGCTCGACGAGCGCGACATCGCGAGGGTGCCGCGACGCGAACTGGCACAGCGGCTCGCCTTCGTCGAACAGCAGGCGACGACCGAGATCCAGCTCTCCGTCTGCGAGGTCGTCCGCCTTGGCCGCACGCCGCATCGCGCCGCGCTCGCCTCGTGGAGCGCAGCCGACGAGGCCGCCGTCAGCGAAGCGCTGGTGCGGGTGGGCCTCGAAGACCGGCATGACCAGCCCTGGCACACGCTCTCGGGCGGGGAGCGCCAGCGCGTCCATATCGCGCGGGCGCTGGCGCAGGAGCCGAGCGAGCTGATCCTCGACGAGCCGACCAACCATCTCGACATCCAGCATCAGCTCTCGATCCTGACGCTGATCCGGCGGCTCGGCATCACCTGCATCGTCGCGCTGCACGACCTCAACCTCGCCGCTCTGTTCTGCGACGAGATCGCGCTCTTGCATCATGGCCGGTTGCTGGCGGCGGGAACGCCGGAAACCGTGCTGACGGAAGAGACCATCCGGACCGTGTTCGGCGTGGCCGTGGCGATCAAGCCCGACCATGCCGGGCGCCGGCATATCGAATACCTGGTCGACCTCGATCGGGACCAGCCGGGAGCGTGACTGGGGGTGTGCAGGAGCGTGCTTATCCAGCTCGGAACCACGCCGCTATCCCGGGCTTGACCCGGGATCCATGCCAGCGCGCTACCGATCAAGGTTCAGGCATGGATCCCAGATCTGCGCTTCGCTCCGTCCGGGATGACATGTATTTCGAGCAATAAGCGCCAGGTTCAGCGGCCGGAATTCAGCGCCTCTTCAGCGTAGCGGGCGACCAGGCGCTTCTGGATATCCGTCTCGGGGCCCGAGCCGGCGGCGGCGATCGCGCTGATCGCCGCATCCCCGCTCAGGCCGAGCGCGACCAAGATGCAGGTCGCGACCATGCCCGTCCGCCCGATGCCGGCGGCGCAGTGGACGAACAGCGCCGTCCCCGCCTTCAGGTCGCGTGCAGCCTCTTGCGCGAGGGTCTTCAAGCCGCCGCCATCCTCGGGAACGCCGAAATCGCCGATCGGAAAGCTTGTGACGGGGATGCCGAGATCGCCCTGCCGTGCGGCATAGTCCGGCGACTTCAGCCGGATTTCGTCCGATGGCGTCAGGCAGATCACGCGGGCGATCCCCTGCCGCTGCAGATCTGCCAGATCGTCCGCCAGCGACCGCAAACGGCCCGGCATCGGTCCGAGCCAGAGCTTGCCGGCGATTTCGGCGGGCAGATCGACGCGTCGCATGAAGCCCGAACCGGCATTGCTCATTCCGCTTCCTCCGACCCTCAGGCGATGAGCGCATTCGCCTGAACGGCCATGACACGCTCCTCATTGGCGGGAATAACGAGAACCTTGAAATTCCCGAGGAAAGCAAGGCGCTCGAGGATGGCGTCCCGGACCGGCGCGGCATGCTCGCCGATGCCGCCGGTGAAGACGAAGCCGTCGATGCCAGCCATGGCAGCGGCCATCGCGGCGCCGAACTGCGCGACCTTCAGCGCGAAATAGTCGAGCGCGAAACGCGCCTGCGGATCGTCGCTCGCGAGCAGCGTCTCGACATCGTTGCTCAAGCCGGAAAGACCGAGCAGGCCCGACTGCTCGTAGAGGGTGTTCGAGACCTCCTCCGCACTCATCCCAAGGCTCTGGAACATGTAGAGCACGGCGCCGGCATCGAGCGCGCCACTTCGGGTGCCCATGGGCAAGCCGTCGAGCGCGGTCATCCCCATGGTCGTGTCGATGCTGCGGCCGCCCCGGATGGCGCAAAGGCTCGCGCCATTGCCGAGATGGGCGGCGACAACGCGCCCGGCGTGGAGATCGGGATGCTGCTCGGCCAGCACCATCTCCAGCCATTGATAGGACAGGCCGTGGAAGCCGTAGCGGCGGATGCCCTTGTCGCGCAGCCCCTGTTCGAGCGCGAAATTATGGGTGAGCGGATCGTGCCCGGCATGGAAGGCGGTGTCGAAACAGGCGATGTTGGGCACGTCGCCCATCAGGCGCTGCGCCGCGGCAACGGCAGCGAGATTGTGCGGCTGATGCAGCGGCGCCAGCGGCGAGAGCGCTTCCAGCGCAGCGAAGACGGCCGGCGTCACCACGACGGGATCGGCATAGGTCTCGCCACCATGGACGATGCGATGCGCGACGGCCTGCATCCGCCAGCCATCGTCATGGCGATCGACGAAGGCGAGGACGGCGGAGAGCGCCGTGTCGTGGTCGCAGGCCTGCGGCAGCGCGATGCGCTCGCGCCTGCCGTCGGCAAGGCTTGCATCCATCGCGGGCTCGGCTTCGCCGAGGCGCACCGCCTTGCCGCGGGCGAGCACGCCGAGGTCGTCGCTGCGGAAGACCTGGAATTTGAGGCTGGAAGACCCGGCGTTGAGGACGAGGATCGTATCGATCACTTGATCCGCCCCGTGCGGCGCGCATCGGCCAGGAGCACGGCCAGAACGCAGGAGAGCAGCCGCGCACGCAGATTGTCGGCCCGGCTGGTGAGGATGATCGGCACGCGCGCGCCGAGCACGATCCCGGCGGCATCGGCGCCGCTCAGGAAGGTGAGCTGCTTGGCCAGCATGTTGCCGGCCTCGATCTCAGGCACGAGCAGGATGTCGGCATGGCCGGCAACGACGGAGACGATGCCCTTTTCCTTCGCCGCCGCGGCGCTGATCGCGTTGTCGAAAGCGAGCGGCCCGTCGACGACGGCATCGGTGATCTGGCCGCGCTCGGCCATCTTCGAGAGCGCGGCGGCGTCGAGCGTCGCCGGCATATGCGGGTTGACGGTCTCGACCGCCGCGAGGACGGCGACTTTCGGCAGATCGTCGAGGCTGCCCAGAGCGACATGCCAGAGATTGACGGCGTTCTGGACGATGTCGGCCTTGGTAGCGAGATCCGGCGAGATGTTGACCGCCGCATCGGTGATGATGAAGGGCTTGGGATAGCTCTCGATATGCATCACGAAGGCATGGGAAATGCGCCGCTCGGTCCGCAACCCGGAATCGGCCCGTACGACGGCACCCAGAAGCTCGTCGGTATGCAGCGAGCCTTTCATCAGCGCGCCGAGCTCGCCGCCCGCCGCCAATGCGACGGCCTTCGCCGCGGCCTCGTGACTATGCTCGGTGTCGACGAGCTCCCAGGGCGAGATGTCGATGCCGGCCTCCCGCGCGGCAGCGTGGATGCGGGCGGCCGGGCCGATCAGGACCGGTTCGATCAACGCCTCGCCGGCCGCATCGGCCACCGCTTCGATCACATTGGCCTTGACGGGATGGACCACGCCCGTGCGCACCGCCGGGAGATCCTGGCAGCGGCCGAGCGCGAGCTGGAGATATTCGGAAGCGGACAGCGTCGTCATGGCATCTAATCCTGTTCCGCGATCCAGCGGGCGATCCCCGGCCAGGTTTCGCCCAGCGTCTTGCGGCCCATGAACAGGCCGATATGGCCGCCGGGCACCAGCTTCTTCTCGACCTTCTTTCTCGGCGTGCCGACGAGATCCTCCGCCGCGAAGACCTGCTCGCTGGTGGTGATGTCGTCCGCCGCGCCAGCGAGGAGATAGACCGGGCAGGTCACATCCTTCAGGCTCAGGCGCCGGCCGAGCCCGACGAACTCACCCTTGGCGAAGCGGTTTTCCTTGAAGATCTGCTCGATGGCCTGGAGATAGTAGACGCCAGGCAGATCGAGCGGGTTCTCGTACCAGGCCGCGAAGGTCTCGGTCCGGTCGAGATAGTTCCTGTCGGCGAGATTCTGGTAGAGCCGGATGAACTTGTCGACGTAGTGCTCCTCCGGATGCATGTTCTTCCAGCCGGCGAGCATGAAACGGCCCGGCATCAGCCCGCGCCCGAGCCGCACCATGTCGCGATAACTCTTCAGCGGCATGGTCTGCGCCATCTGCTTGATCGGTCCATCGCCCGCATCGGCATCGATCGGAGAGCCCGCCAGCACCAGCGACCTGACCTTGCCCGGAAAGCGGGCCGCCAGCATCGCGCTCAGCCAGCCGCCCTGGCAGAGGCCTACCAGATGCACGACACCGCCAAGATCGTCGATCGCGGCATTCAATTCGGCGAGATAGGTGTCGATGCTGAAATAGCGCATCTCCTGCGTCGCAGGCTTCCAGTCGGTGACGAGGGCGTGGTCGATGCCGTTCGAAAGCATCGTCTCGACGAGGCTCTGGCCCTTGTCGTAGTCGGCGATGGTCGCGCCGTGCCCGGCATAGGGCGCGTCGATCAGCACGGGAACGCCGTCTGCACGAGGCTTGCCGAATTCGCGCAATCGCATCGTCTGAAGGTCGAGGCGCACCGTGTTGGGCGTGGCCCAGTCCGGCGGCGGCGGGCGGGTGATCTTCACCGCCTCGGAGAGGAAATCGAGATTGCGCTCGGTCAGGCGCAAGGCGGCATCGACGGGCCAGAACCAGGGCAGGCTGAGTTCGGCGGGGCGGTCTGCGGCGAGTTGCGCGGCAGGCGTCGTCTTCTTGCGGGCGGTCATAAGCGGATCCAGATCTCCTCCCGTCAGCTCGGACACTAGGAAGCCGACAGGGCGATGACAACCGGTGCGGACGGGCCAGCACCGGACGATGGAGCGGCCCTCAGGAGAAGATCACCTTGCGGAACCGCGTGAGCGCGAAAGCGAAGTAGGCCGCGCCGATGGCGACGATCTTGACGATTTCCGGCCAGACGATGTCGAGGCCCGCGCCGCGATAGAGCACGCCTTGCGAGAAGGCGACGAAATGCGGCGTCGGGCTGAAGATCCGCATGATCCACTGTAGCCAGAGCGGCATGCTCTCCATCGGCGTCGTCGCGCCGGACAGAAGCTGCGTGACCACGAAGACCGGGATCGCGAGCAGGCCGAACTGCCCCATCGTCGTCGCCAGCGTGCCGAGCAGGATGCCGAGCGCTGCGACGGAAAAGGCATAGATCGCCGTGCCGAACACGAAGAGCAGGAGCGAGCCGGCGATCGGCACGCCCAGCGCCCATTCGACGATGAGGAGGAGCGAGGCCACCGCCGCGACCAGGATGACCAGTGCATTCGCCACCATCTTGGCGAGCATGATCTCGACCGGCGTGACCGGCATCACCAGGAGATGCTCGACCGTGCCCTGCTCGCGCTCGCGGATCAGCGCCGCGCCGGTCAGGATGATGGTCAGCAGGGTGACGTTGTTGAGCACCTGCATGACCGAGCTGAACCAGCCGGAGTCGAGATTGGGGTTGAAGCGCGCCCGCACCACCAGATTGATCGGCAGCGCGGTCGTCGTCTCGCGCCCGGCCTGCCGGTTCGAAATCTCCTGGGCGATGATCTGCTGGATATAGACCGCGCCGTTGCCGGCCTGGGTCATCGCAGTGGCGTCGATGTTGAGCTGCAGCACCGCCTGCCGCCCGGCCAGCAGGTCCGCCTGGAACTTGGGCGGTATCTCGAGCACGAAGACGAGGCGGCCGGAATTCATCTCGGCGTCGATCTCGGTGGCGGCGATGCGCTTCGAGACCTTGAACAGCGGTGGACCGAAGGCGCCGAGCAGCGAGCGCGAGAACTCGGACTGGTCCTCGTCGACGACACCGATGGTCAGATCGCGCGCCTCCAGCTTCACGCCGGTCGCCACGGTGTAGACGGCAATGCTGAAGGTGTAGGCCACCAGCACCAGCATGATCGGGTCGGCCCGCAGGCTGCGCAGCTCCTTGACCATGAGGCGCAGGATGTTCTGGAGGTGGATGACGAGCGCCGCCATCTCAGTTCTCCTGCTTGCGCAGCGCCAACTGGGCGACGACGAGGAAGAGCAGGAAGAAGCCGCCGAGCACCAGCAGATTGGGCCAGAGCTCGGCCGCCCCCAACCCCTTGGTGAAGACGCCGACGCTGACCGGCTGGTACCAGGCCGGCGGCAGGCTCATGCCGATGATCCGGCCGCCACCCGAGAGCGAGGCGACCGGCACCATCAAGCCGGAGAAATTGACCGCCGGGATGATCGACAGGATCGCGGTGGCGAAGACGGCCGAGACCTGCGTGCGCGTGAAGCTGGAAATGAGCTGGCCGAAGCCGGTCGTGGCGGAGACATAGAGCAGGGTCGCCAGCACCAGCACCCAGGCCGGCCCCTTGATCGGAACCGCGAAGACGGTCAGCGCGATCAGGACCAGCATGACGAAGCTGACCATCGCGACGGCGATATAGGGCAACTGCTTGCCGAACAGGAATTCGAAGCGGCTGATCGGCGTCGAGCGGAAATTGGCGATGGAGCCGGTCTCCTTCTCGCGGACGACGCCGATCGCCGACATGATCGCCGGGATGAGGATCAGCATCAGCATGATCACGCTCGGCACCATCGCGTTGGCGCTCTTGAAGTCCTGGTTGTAGCGGAAGCGGGTCTCGATCGTGACGGGCGTCGGCGCATGGCTCGACGCGGCCTGGGAAGCCACGAAGTTCTGCGCGTACTGCGTCGCCAGCCCGGTGACATAGCCGCGCGTCGTCTCCGCCCGGAACGGCATAGCGCCATCGAGCCAGACGGATAGTTCGGGCACCCGTCCGCTCATCAGGTCGCGACCGAAGGAAGGCGGGATCTCGATCGCGAACTGGAGCTCGCCGCTCCGCAGGCGCTGGTCCAGTTCGACGGCGGATCGGATCGGCGCCTGTTCGTCGAAATAGCGCGAACTCGAGAAGGCCTCGACCAGTTGCCGGCTCTCCATCGAGCTGTCCTGGTCATAGGCGGCGAATTTCAGGTTCTCGACATCGAAGGAGATGCCGAAGCCGAAGGCCAGCATCAGCAGCAGCGGCCCGAGGAAAGCGAAGCTCAGCCGGATCGGATCGCGCAGCAGCTCCATGGTCTCGCGCCTTGTGCAGGCCCAGAGCCGGCGCGGATCGAAGCGGCGCGCCGGCGGCGCCGGCCGGGCCGCGGCGGCTGGGACCGCAGCCGCTTCCGCAGGCGCATCCTCGATGCCGGCGGCCTCCTTGAGATAGGCGATGAAGGCCTCTTCCAGCGTGTCCACGCCGCGTTGCCGCACCAGCTCCTGCGGCGTGCCGACTGCCAGCACCTTGCCGGCATGCATGAAGGAGATGCGGTCGCAACGCTCCGCCTCGTTCATGAAATGGGTCGAGAGGAAGATGGTGACGCCGTCGTCGCGCGAGAGGTCGATCAGCGTGCGCCAGAAGGCGTCACGCGCGATCGGGTCGACGCCCGAGGTCGGCTCGTCGAGGATCAGCATGGCCGGCCGGTGCAGGACGGCGACGGCGAGCTGCAGGCGCTGGCGGATGCCGAGCGGCAGGCTGTCGGGCCGTTCGTCGGCAACGGTCTCGAGGTCGAAGCGAGTCAGGAGCTCGGCGATCCGGCCGGGGATATCGGCCGGCGGCAGATGGTAGAGCTCCGCATGGAGCAGCAGATTCTGGCGGACCGTCAGCTCGCTGTAGAGCGAGAAAGCCTGCGACATGTAGCCGACATGGCGGCGCGTCTCCATGTCGTCGGCGGCGAGCGGCTGGCCGAAGAGCTTGGCCGTGCCTTCGCTCGCCGGCAGCAGGCCGGTCAGCATCTTCATCGTCGTCGACTTGCCGCAGCCGTTGGAACCGAGGAACCCGAAGATCTCGCCGCGGCCGATGCGGAAGCTGACATGGTCGACGGCGACGAAATCGCCGAAGCGGCGGGTCAGACCCTCGGCTTCGATCGCGGGCGTGGCGTCGTCACTCACGACCCGCGGCCGCATCACGACCTCCCGATGCTGCGCGCGCTTGGCTTCCGGGAGCAGCGCGACGAAAGCGCCCTCCAGCGTCGTTTGCCCGGCCTTTTCGCGCAGTTCGGCCGGCGTACCGGTGGCGATCGCCTTGCCGTCATCCATGGCGACGAGCCAGTCGAAGCGCTCGGCTTCCTCCATGTAGGCGGTGGCGACGATGACGCTCATGCCCGGCCGACGGCCGCGGATCGTGTCGATCAGGTCCCAGAACTGGCCGCGCGAGAGCGGATCGACGCCCGTCGTCGGCTCGTCGAGCACGAGCAGGTCGGGATCGTGGATCAGCGCGCAGCAGAGCGAGAGCTTTTGCTTCATGCCGCCGGAAAGCTTGGCTGCCGGCCGGTTCTCGAAGGGGTCGAGCCCGGTGGCCTTGAGCAGTTCGTCGATGCGGCTGCGGCGCTCGGCGGCATCCTGTCCGAACAGCCGCGCATGGAAGTCGATGTTCTCGAAGACCGACAGCGTCGGGTAGAGATTGCGCCCCAGCCCCTGCGGCATATAGGCGATGCGTCCACGCCGCGCCTCGCGCTGCGCCTTGACGCCGAGATCGCCGCCCAGCGCATGGACGCTGCCCTGCTGGATCGTGCGCACCCCGGCGACGAGCGCGAGCAGGGTCGACTTGCCGACGCCATCGGGCCCGATAACCCCGATCATGCGGCCGGACGGGATGTCGAGCGTCATCGCGTCGAGGGCGGTCACCTTGCCGTAACGGTGCGTGACGCCGACGAGGCTGGCGGCAGGACCGGCCTGCGTCATGGCAGCTTCACGACCAGGGAGTCGGGCCATTTCGCGGAGGGAGAGGTACGCACGAAGCCGAGGCCGCGCACGCCCGTCTTCACCTGCCGGTGGTATTTGGCGAGCAGCGCGGGATCGACCTGAAGCTTGGCGCGGAAGACCAGCTTCTCGCGCTCCTCGGCGGTCTCGACGGCCTTTGGCGTGAACTGCGCATCGGCCGCGACGAAGCTGACCGTCGCCGGGATGACGTATTGCGGCACGGGATCGAGGATGATGCGCGCCTCGTCGCCCAGCGCGAGCTGCCCCGCCTGCGAAGCCGGCAGGTAGATCGTCATGTAGACGTCCGAGAGGTCGAGGATGGTGATGACACGGGTGCCGGCCGAGACCACCTCGCCGGTCCGGGCGAGCTGGTACTGGACGCGCCCGCTGCGCGGCGCGACCAGCACGAGATCGACCAGGATCGCCTTGATCTGCTCGGCATCGGCCTCGGAGGCATGGATCGCGAACTGTGCCTGATCGCGCTGCGCCTGTGCTGCCCTCAGCGCGGCGTCGGCGGCATCGGCCTTGGCAGAGCGCTGATCGTCGGTCTGCTTGCTGAGATAGCCCTTCGCGACCAGCTCCTTGCCGCGTTCGGCATCGGTGCGGGCGAGGATCTGATCGCTTTTGCGCTGGGCGATCAGCGCCTCGGCCTCGGCGAGCGCCTGGCGGGCGCGAAGGACCTGTGCCTGCGCGGCCCGCAGCTGCGCCTCGTATTCCGGCGAGGAGATGCGGGCGACCACCTGGCCGGCGGTGACCTCGTCGCCCTCCTTGACCGAGACCTCCGCCAGGCGGCCGGCATATTTCGAGGAGACGTCGATCTGCGTCGCCTCGATGCGGCCGTTGGTCTTGACGATCCCTTCCGGCATCGCGTCGCCGCGCAGCCTTTCGATCAGCGCCTTCAACCGCGACTGCGCCTGTACGGGAGGCGGCGACAACAGGAACGTGGCGAGGGCAGCGGCGACGGCTACTCGGTATACGCGCATGGAGCGTCTCCAACGGGACAGGCCTGGAACGTTCAGCTCTGCGGTTTTCATAGCACGCAAGCCGCAGCCGGCGAGAGCCGCGCTCGCATGACGCCCTTTTCGTTCGCGCTCGGGAACGCGGCACAACGCCGCGATCTCGCGCCCATCGTTTCCCGAGGGGGTTCGGTCGCCTCTGCCCGCTGGCGGGGCGGCTCGCAATGCGCGGCGCGCTACTCGAACAGGTCGGGATGCGCCGCTTCGGTCTTTGGCAGGGCGCGCAGGATCTCGGTGAGATGGTGGCGCATGGCGGCCTCGGCCTCGGCGGCATCGCCCGCGTCGATCGCCGCCATGATGCGCCGATGCTGCTGGATCAGCGGCAGCATCGCCTCGGGCCCCGGCAGGGTCAGCTGGCAGACCCGGTCCATATGCGCCTTGATGTCCCGGATCGCCTCCCAGGCGAGCGGCATGCCGACGCCTTCCGTCAGCTCGACATGGAAGAGTTCGTCATAGCGCTGGAAGGCGGCATGGTCGTCGCGCGCGGCGGCCTTGTCCTGCATCTCCAGGAAATCGGCGATGCGCTGCCGGCTCTGTGCGGCGAAGGACTGGCAGGCCTGCCGGACGATCGCGACCTCCACCGCCTCGCGCACGAAGCGCGATTCCATCATCTTGCGCACCGAGAACTTGACCACGACGGTGCCGCGCTGCGGCTGGATATCGACGAGCCGCGTCTTGGCGAGCGCGATCAGCGCCTCGCGCACCGGCTGGCGCGACACGCCGTATTTCAGCGCGATCTCCTGCTCCGACAACCGCGTGCCGGGCGGCAATTCGAGCGCGATGATCGCCCGACGCAGTTCGGCTTCGACACGTCCGGCCGCCGAAGCGCCCTGGAGAGCGGCGGGTGACGCCAACGAAAGGCTCAAGTCAAAAACCTCCAGGGCCTGTTGCGTACCATACAACAACATACTACCATACAATCACTGCCGCAACCAAGCAGGGGCGGGCAGCAAGTTTACGTTCGAGGCGCCAGCGAACAAGCCGGGAAACGGCAGGGCGCTCGAAACCACGGGAGAACGCACCATGACCGCACGCCGCAGATTCCTTGCCTATACCGCCGCGCTGGCCTTTTCGGCAGCGGCAGCTTCATCCGCGCTCGCCCAGAGCGTGACGCTTCGTTCCGCAGACATCCATCCGACCGACTATCCGACCGTCGAGGCGGTCCGCTACCTCGGCAAGCTGCTCGAAGAGCGCACACAGGGCCGGATCAAGATCAACGTCTTCCACTCCGGACAACTCGGCCAGGAGAAGGACACCATCGACCAGACCCGGTTCGGCGTCGTCGACATCAACCGCATCAACATGGCGCCGTTCAACAACCTGATCCCGGCGACCAACATCCCCTCCCTGCCCTTCATCTTCCGCTCGGTCGATCATATGCGGAAGGCGATGGACGGGCCGATCGGCGACAATCTGCTGAAGGAATTCGAGAAGCACGACCTCATCGGCCTCGCGCTCTACGATTCCGGCTCGCGCTCGTTCTATAATTCCAAGCGCCCCATCAACAGCCCTGCCGACATGAAGGGCATGAAGATCCGCGTCCAGCAGTCCGACATGTTCGTCGCGCTGGTCTCGGCGCTGGGCGCCAACGCGACGCCGATGCCCTTCGGCGAGGTCTATTCCGCGCTGCAGACCGGCGTGATCGACGGTGCCGAGAACAACTGGCCGTCCTATGAATCGACCCGCCATTTCGAGGTCTCGAAGTTCTACTCCGTGACCGAGCACTCGCTGTCGCCGGAAGCGCTGGTGATGTCGAAGAAAAGCTTCGACAAGTTCAACGCGGCCGACCAGGCGATCATCAAGGCTGCGGCCAAGGAATCGGTCCTCAAGATGCGCGAGCTCTGGGATGCGCGCGAGAAGGCGTCCGAGGCCAAGGTCAAGGCCGGCGGCGCACAGATCAATACCGTCGAGAAGAAGCCCTTCATCGACGCGATGAAGCCGGTCTACGACAAGTTCGTCACCGATCCGAAGCTGAAGGAAATGGTCGCCGCCATCCAGGCGGTGAACTGAGCCTCTGCGATGCGGGGCGGCCGGCAACGGCCGCTCCGCTTTCGGCAACCCGCCAGCCCGGGCCAATCTCATGCGCGCTTTCACGGCCTTCCTGACACGCCTCGATGCCAAGCTCAGCCTTTATGCGCTGATCACCGCAGGGGCCGGCCTCGTCCTGATGACCATCATGGTCGCCTGGGGCGTCTTCGGCCGCTATGTGCTGAACGACACGCCGATCTGGGTCGAAGCCGGATCACTCTTCCTGATGTCCTGGTTCATCCTGCTCGGCGCCGCTGTCGGGGTGCGCGAAAGCGACCATCTCGGCTTCGAGGTCGGGCTCGTGATGTCGCCGCCGCGCTTACGCGCCGTGCTGACCGTGCTTGGCGAGGGCCTGGTCTGCGCCTTCGGGCTCGCCATGCTCGGCTATGGCTGGCAGCTCGCGGCCGGCACCTGGAGCGACCGCATGCCGATCATCGGCATCTCGCGCGGCTGGGACTATGTCCCGATCGCGGCGGGCGGCGCGCTGATAGCCCTGTTCGCGCTCGAAAAGATCCTTCTCTTCATCACCGGCGAGCAGCAGGCGCCGCTCGGTTTCGTCCATTTCGGCGAGAGCCAGGAGGCCTGATCACATGGAACTCTGGGTTCTCTTCGGCCTCTTCTCGCTGCTCCTGCTGATCGGTGTGCCCGTCGCCTTCTGCCTCGGCATCGCCTCCGTCGCGACCGTGGCCTATATGGGCCTGCCGCCGGTCGTGGTCTTCCAGCAGATGAACTCCGGCATGAACGCCTTCGCGATGATGGCGATCCCGTTCTTCATCTATGCGGGCGACCTGATGATCCGCGGCGGCATCGCCGAGCGGCTGATCCAGATGGCGGCGAGCCTCGTCGGACATCTGCGCGGCGGGCTCGGCCAGGTGAACGTGGTGACCTGCACGCTCTTCGGCGGCATCTCCGGCTCGGCCGTCGCCGACGCCTCGGCCGTCGGCGGGCTGATGATCCCGCAGATGAAGAAGCGCGGCTATGACGCCGACTACGCCGTCAACGTCACCGCGAACGCGGCGATCATCGCGCTGCTGATCCCGCCCTCGCACAACATGATCATCTATTCGCTTTCGGCGGGCGGCAACATCTCGATCGCGGACCTGTTCACGGCAGGCGTCGTGCCGGGTCTCATGCTCTGCGGCGCGCTGATGGTCGCCGCCTGGGCGGTTGCGGTGAAGCGCGGCTATCCGCGCGAGGCCTTTCCGGGCTTTGCCGCCGTCGGACGCTATGTCGTGCTGGCGCTGCCCGGCATCCTGCTGATCGGCATCATCTTCGGCGGCGTCCGTTCCGGCGTCTTCACTGCGACGGAATCGTCCTGCGTCGCCGTGGTCTACGCCATCCTCGTGACCGTCTTCGTCTATCGTCAGCTGACATGGACGGCCTTCGTCGAGGCGACGCTCGGCGCCGTCCGCACCACCGCGATGGTGCTGCTGGTCATCGGGACGGCCGGCGCCTTCGGCTGGCTGATGGCCTTCCTGCAGGTGCCGCAGGCGACCATCGCCGCGATGAAGGCGGTCTCCGACAATCCCATCGTCATCCTGCTGATGATCAACCTGATCCTGCTGGTGCTCGGCACCTTCATGGACATGGCGCCGATGATCATCATCTGCACGCCGATCTTCCTGCCGGTGGTGAAGGCGTTCGGCGTCGATCCCGTCCACTTCGGCGTGATCCTGATCCTCAATGCCGGCATCGGCCTCAACACGCCGCCGGTCGGTTCGGTGCAGTTCGTCGCCTGCGCCATCGGCCGCATTTCCATCGGGGAGTCGATGCGGACGATCTGGCCGTTCTACGGCGCCAGCGTCGCCGTGCTCCTGCTCGTCACCTATGTGCCCGGCCTGTCGCTCTGGCTGCCGCGCCTGTTCCACTGAAGGATCGACCATGACCATCGAAATTCGCCAGGTTTCGCACCCCGAGGCGGTGAAGGGCTTCGACACGGCTGAGCTGCGCCGCCATTTTCTGATCGAGACATTGTTCGTCGCCGGCGAGGTCAAGCTGACCTACAGCCATCTCGACCGCGTCATCGTCGGCGGGGCCATGCCGGTGGGCAAGCCGGTCGTGCTGCCGACGCCGAAGGCGGTCGGCACCGATGCCTTCCTCCGGCGGCGCGAGCTCGGCATCGTCAATGTCGGCGGCGCCGGCACGGTCTCGGTCGGCGGCAAGGCCTACGCACTGGCGAAGCGCGACGCGCTCTATGTCGGCAAGGAGGCCGGCGAGGTCTCGTTTTCAAGCGACGATGCCGGCAATCCCGCGAAGTTCTACCTGCTCTCGACGCCGGCTCATGCCGTGCATCCGACCAAGGTCATTCGGGAATCCGACGCCAAGACCCTCGCGCTCGGCGAGCAGGCGACCGCCAACAAGCGCATCATCCGCCAGTACATCATCCCCGGCGTTTGCGACACCTGCCAGCTCGTGATGGGCCTGACCACGCTGGAAGAGGGCAGCATCTGGAACACCATGCCTTCGCATGTCCACGACCGGCGCATGGAGGCCTATCTCTATTTCGACGTCCCCGAGGATGCCCGCGTCTTCCATCTGATGGGCGAGCCGCAGGAGACCCGCCACCTCGTGGTCGCCAACGAGCAGGCGATCCTCTCGCCCGGCTGGTCGATCCATTCCGGCGTCGGGACGAAGGCCTATTCCTTCATCTGGGGCATGGGCGGCGACAATGTCGATTACACCGACATGGACATGGTCGCGACCGGGGATCTGCGCTGATGCGCTCTGCCTTCGATCTGAGCGGCCGGACCGCGATCGTCACCGGGGCCAATACCGGGCTCGGTCAGGCGATCGCGGTGGCGCTCGCTCAGGCGGGGGCCGGCATCGTCGCGGTCGGCCGTTCGAGCATGAGCGAGACGAAGGCGCTGGTCGCCGAGACCGGCCGGCCCCTCCATGAGATCGCGGCCGACCTCGCCACGCTGGAGCCGATCGCGCGGATCGTAGAGGAGGCCGAGGCCGCGGCGCAGGCCGACGGCTCGCGCCTCGACATCCTCGTCAACAATGCCGGCATCATCCGCCGCGCCGACGCGATCGACTTCACCGAGGCCGATTGGGACGCGGTGATGGACGTCAACCTGAAGTCGACCTTCTTCCTGACGCAAGGCGTGGCGAAGCGCATGCTCGCCGACGGCAAGGGCGGCAAAGTGATCAACATCGCCTCGCTGCTCTCCTTCCAGGGCGGCATCCGCATCCCGTCCTACACGGCGTCGAAGAGCGGACTCGCTGGGCTGACAAGGCTGCTCGCCTGCGAATGGGCCGCGAAGGGCATCAACGTCAACGCCATCGCGCCGGGGTATTTCGCGACCAACAACACGCAGGCCCTGCGTGCCGACCCCGCGCGCAACGACGCCATCCTCGCGCGCATCCCGGCCGGGCATTGGGGCCAGCCGCAGGAGATCGGCGGCGCTGCCGTGTTCCTCGCCTCCGACGCAGCAGCCTACATCCACGGCGTCGTCCTGCCCGTCGATGGCGGCTGGCTCGCACGCTGAGGGAGATCTGACATGGACCGCAAGAACGAGCCCTTCGCCCATGATGCCGATCTCACCTGGGAGCCGGCAGGCGAAGGCGTGACGCGGAAAATCCTGACCTATCGCGACGACGTCATGATGGTGCGGGTGCGCTTCGAGGCCGGCGCCATCGGCCCGGCGCACAGCCACCCGCATATCCAGTGCTCGCTGGTCGAGAGCGGCGTCTTCGACATCACCATCTCCGGGCACACCGAGCGCCTGGTCGCCGGTGACAGCTTCACCGTGCCGCCCGATGCCATCCACGGCGCCGTCAATGTGGAGGCCGGGACGCTTGTCGACGTCTTCACGCCGATGCGGCAGGACTTCGTTTCCTGACAGCCGGGAGCCGCCGCAAGATACAGCCCAGCCCGGATTGACTCACGCATAACCCGTCAGTTATTGGTTTGATCGATAACTGACGGGTTATGCATTTTGACATCGACCGATCACGATCTGCTTTTCCGGACCCTTGCCGACCCGACGCGGCGGGCGCTGTTCGAGCGCCTGTGCCGGGACGGCGAGCAGACGGTTGGCGCCCTGACCGCCCGCGCCGGCGTTTCGCAACCGGCCGTGTCGAAGCACCTCGGTCTGCTGAAGCAGGCCGGGCTGGTCCGCGACCGCCAGGACGGCCGCCAGACGCATTACAGCGCGCAGCCCGGCGCGCTGGCGCCGCTGGTCGACTGGACCGGCCAGATGAGCGGCTTCTGGGAGAACCGCTTCGACGATCTCGAGGACCTGCTGAGGAGAATGGATCAATGAGTGAAACATCGGACGAGGTTCTTTCCGTCGTCGTCGAGCGGCAGCTTCCGCACGCTCCCGAGAAGATCTGGCGCGCGCTGACCCAGCCGCATCTGATCGCGGAATGGCTGATGAAGAACGACTTCCAGCCGATCGTCGGCCATCGCTTCGATCTCAGCGCCGAATGGGGCTCCGTCCAGTGCGAGGTCCTGGAGGTCGAGCCGGCCAGGGCCCTGTCCTACACATGGGGCGACCACAGGCTGAAGACGGTGGTGACCTGGACGCTGACGCCAGCCGGGTCCGGCACGTCGCTGCGCATGGAGCAGGCGGGCTTCCGGGCCGACCAGCCGCGCTATTTCCAGGGCGCGCAGGGCGGCTGGCCACGCTTCTTCGCAGCGCTGGAGGATGTGCTGGCGCGGATCGGCTGAGGAACGCACGCCGTTCGGGCGCGTCGTTTGGAGATCGGTTTGCCGGAGGAGAGCGGCTTGGCGAGGAAGACAAGACCATCGATCGAGGCCGATGCGGCCGACCCCGCCAAGCCCGTCCTGCTCTCCGGCGGCAACCCGCAGATCGCCAAGGCCGAGGGCGATGCAGCCGTGCAGGCCTATATCGCGGCGATGCCGGAATGGAAGAACGCGGTGGGAAAGGAGCTCGATGCGCTGATCGAGCGCACCGTCCCCGACCTGCGCAAGGCGGTTAAATGGAATTCGCCGCTTTACGGAACCAGCGAGCACGGCTGGTTCCTCGGGGTCCACTGCTTCACGCGTTACGTCAAAATCGCCTTCTTCAACGGCGCCAGACTCGACCCGCTGCCGCCCGTCGCGTCGAAGGACAAGAATACCCGCTACGTCCACATCGACGAGCATGGCCTGACCGACACGGCGCTGATGGCGCGCTGGGTCGAACAGGCCGCGAAACGGCCCGGCTGGGTGATCTAGGCACCCTGCTCCGCAGCAGCACACCGAAGCTGGAGGACAACCCATGGCCAAGAGCGCAACCCAGGGCGAGACATCGCCGTCCGAACTGATCGACGCGCGGATCAAGGAACTCGGCGACTGGCGCGGCGAGATGCTCGCGCGGCTGCGTGAGCTGATCAAGCAGGCCGTCCCAGATGTCGTCGAGGAGTGGAAATGGCGGGGCGTTCCGGTCTGGTACCGTGACGGCATGATCTGCACCGGCGAGACCTACAAGAACGCCGTGAAGATGACCTTCGCCAAGGGCGCGGCCCTTGAAGATCCCTCCGGCCTGTTCAACTCCAGCCTCGACGGCAATGTCCGGCGCGCCATCGATTTCCACGAGGGCGACAAGATCGACGAAACGGCTTTGACGAGCCTGATCCGGGCGGCCATTGCGTTGAACGCGGCCCCCTCCGGCCGCTCACGCTAGAGCGTGCTGATTTTGTCAGGAACCACGCCGTCGTCCCGGGCTTGACCCGGGCTCCATGCTGGAGCTTGTCCGACGAATCCCTCAGGCATGGATCCCGGATCTGCGCTCGCTCCGTCCGGGATGACCCGCGTTTCCACGAAAACGCGACATGCTCCAGGCCGGCCGGGCCATCGTTGACGGAGGCACTCGACGGAGTCTCCAAACGCCCGTGAGCGATTGGCGGAGAACGGCCGGCGCCCTGGCACCGGCCGATAGTGGCCTCAGCCCTTCGACTTCTTGCGTCCGGGCTTTCCGCCGCGCTTCTTGGCCGCTGGCGAGCCGCCCTTCTGGAAGGCGCGGTGGTACTCCTCCGCCATCTCGCGCAGCGCCTTGCCGATATTGGCGTATTGATACTCGTTGAGATTGGCGAGGGAGGCGCGCCCCGCCGGCTGGCGCGTGCCGAAGCCGCGGCCGGGCAGAAGCACGATGCCGGTGTCGTCGGCGATCCTGAACAGCAGCTCGTCGGGATTGACGTTCTCCTTGACCCAGGCTGCGAAGTCCGGCCCGTAAAGGCTGCGCGAGATCGTCTCGAGATCGAGCAGCGTGTAGTTCGACCGAGTTCGGATCCTGCTCCTGGGCTACGCCTAGCTCGCGATACAGCGCCGCCTCGCGGCGACGGATCAGCTTCTTCAGCTCTGCCTTGTAGCCGTCGTTCTCGTCCATCAGGGCGAAGAGCGAGAACAGCACCATCTGCACCTGCTGCTGCGTCGAGAGGCCGGCGGTGTGGTTGAGCGCGACGGTGCGGCTGTCCGCGACCAGACGGTCGATGAAGCGCAGCTGGCTGACATCCGGCAGGAGCGAGCCGTAACGCCTGTCCAGCGCGGTCTTGGTGCTCTTCGGCAGGTCGTCCAGCGCCTTGTCGAAAACGGAATCGCGATGCGTCGCGACGACGCCGAGGCGCCAGCCCGTCGCGCCGAAATATTTCGAGAAGGAGTAGACCAGCATCGTATTCTTCGGGCAGGTCGCGAAGAGCGACCTGAAATCATCCGCGAATGTGCCGTAGACGTCGTCCGTGAGGATGAAGAGGTCGGGGCGATGGTCGCGCACGATGGCCGCGACCTTCTCCAGGCTGCGATCGTCCATCTTCACCGATGGCGGGTTGCTGGGGTTGATGCAGAAGAAGATCTTGACCGCCGGATCCTTGAGCTTTTCGAGCTCGGAATCGGGGTACTGCCAGCCCTTTTCGGGATCGGCGTCGATCGCGACCTCGACCAGACCGTATTCGTCCAGCTCGGGGATCTCGATATAGGGCGTGAAGACCGGCATGCCGATCGCGACCTTGTCGCCGCGCTTGACCAGCCCGTTCTGCTTCAGCGTGTTGAAGATGTAGGTCATCGCGGCGGTGCCGCCTTCGACGGCGAAGAGATCGATGCTGCTTGCCGGGATGAAGCCGCCGATCATCTCCTTGACGATGTAGTGCCTGACGATCTCCTCGCTCACCACGAGCATGCGCGGCGGGACCGGATAATTGCTGCCGAGAATGCCCTCGACCATCTCGTGCAGGAAGGCCGAGGCGGAGAGCCCGAGCTGGTCGCGCACATAGCTCAGGGCGCGCCCGAGGAAGACGACGCCGGGGTGCTCGCGATTATCGGCGATGAAACGCTCGAACCGCCCCTCGATGCCCTCGATCTGCGGCAGGCCGCCGATGCCGTTGGGCATATAGGAATAGGACAGTTCGGCTTCAGCCGTCGCGAAGAGGCCGAGCCGGAAGAACGCCCGGCGCGGCAGCGTCGCGAGGAAGTTCGGATTGCCGCGCCCGGCATTCAGCATCAGGCGGTTCTCGCGGCTCGACGCGAGCTTGATCAGTTCATCCTTCAGTTCGAACGGGCTGAGCTTGGAGTATTTGCTGTAGTCGGTCGCCATCATACGTCTCCTCGATCAGATCAGGCGAAGGCCACGACGAGCGGGCCAAGCAGGGTCAGGAAAACGTTCGCCAACGCGTAGGTGATGGCGAAGGGGGTGGTGGGAATGGAGTTCCCGGCCTTGTCCAGAACCTCGCCGAAGGCGGGGTTGGCACTGCGCGATCCAGACAGTGCGCCGGCAAAGATCGCGGTGTTGTCGTAGTGCAGGATATAGCGCCCGACGAGCATGGTGATGATCATCGGCAGGATCGTCACGACCACGCCGATCAGGAAGATCGACAGGCCGCTCTGCGCGATGGTGGTGACGGCCTGATGCCCGGACTGAAGCCCGACCACCGCGACGAAGCCGGCGAGGCCGAGATCGCGCAGCAGGGTCGAGGCTGCCGTGGGCATGTTGCCGATGGCGAGGTTGCGGCTGCGATACCAGCCGAAGGCCAGACCGGAGAGCAGCGCGCCGCCGCCGCTGCCGAGCGTCAGCGGGACATCGCCGATGCGCAAGACCAGCAGGCCGATCAGCAGGCCGACGACGAGGCCGACGCCGTGGAAGACGAAATCGGTCTTGTCGCTGGCGACGAGGACGGTGCCGACGACCTTCGCCACACGCTGGACGTCCTCGGCCGTTCCATAAAGCGTCGCGACATCGCCGACTTCGATGACCGTGTCCGGCTTCAGCGGCAGCGGCTTTCCCGCCCGCTGCAGCCCGGTGACATAGATGCCGTGGCGCAGGCTTCCGGCGGTCGCCTCGCTGATCTGCTGCACGGTCTTGCCGATGAAGTCGCGGTTGGCGATGGCCACGTCCTGGTTGAGTACGACCAGGTCCATGCCTTCGGAAGACTGGAGCTCGGGGCCGATCTGGCCGGCCACGCCGACGACGCCGGCGCGACGGCCGACGAGGAGGACGGTGTCGCCGGCCATCAGCGTGAGATCCGGCTCCACACCGATGACCGAGCCGGCGCGCTTGAGCCGCTCGATGACGATGGAGGAGCCGCCCGCGAGCGCCTCGACCTCGGCGACCGTGCGGCCGGCCACGCCCTCCACCTTGAAGAGGCGCCCCACAAGATCCGGCGCGGCCGGATGCTCCCCCGCGCCATAGACGCGAATGCCGGCGAGCATCTCGGCCTCCGCCTTCATGGCGTCGTCGCGGATGCTGCGGCCCATCAGCCAGGGCAGGATGTTGACGCAGACGATGATCGCGCCGAAGGAGCCGAAGATATAGGTCACCGCATAGCCGACGGCGACATTGCCCTGCAGGCGCTGGACCTCGTCTGCCGCGAGCCCGAGCTTGCCGATGGCGGCGCTCGCCGTGCCGATGATCGCCGATTGGGTGAGCCCGCCGGCCGCGATGCCGGCCGCGAGGCCCTTGTCGAGCCCGAACATCCTGGCAAGGATGACGACGGTGGCGAGGCCGCTGAGCGCCAGCACCGCCGCCATGACGATCTCACGGATCGACTGCCGCCCGAGCGACCGGAAGAATTGCGGCCCGCTCTCGAAGCCGACCGCGTAGATGAACAGCGCGAACAGCACCGACTTGATGCCGTTGTCTATGGTGACGCCGACCTGGCTGATCAGCACGGCGGCCAGCAGGGAGCCTGCAACGCCGCCGAGCTGGAATTTCCCGAACTGGAACTTCCCGATCCAATAGCCGGCGGCCAATGACAGAAAGAGAGCTATTTCAGGGGATTGATGAAAAATCGACGATAGCGCCGCCACGGACCTACTCCTGAATCTCGGAAATCTGGCACGTTGGAAAATGGATGAGCCGAAAGAAGAATGCCGAACTCTAAACTGGAATTCTTATGCAACTCAAGGTTCAACATCGGGAGCGTTTTCCGCGGTGCGGCCATCAATCTGAAGTTGAACTGGATATAAATTTTAATTCGAAAAATTGAAAATAAATCGTAACAATATCCATCCCTGAAGCCAACCAGCGAAACCTGAATTTTGATCTATATTTAGAATATACATAAGATACGCTCGTCACACATATGTTCAGGACGGTACGGAAAGCAGCCTCGGGCGTCGCCGTATGTACCACCGCCTCGACAGATTTGCCCTCACACGCTTCGAAAAACTCATGGGAAACGCGAATAGCAGGCAAGAAGCGGACGTGTCAGAAGTATTCAACAATGTTGTAGCGCCGCGGGAGAAAAACACTCAGTATCGCCTCGCGCTGGCCGCCCCAGGAGAAGCCGGCGCGATACGAGGCGGCAAGGGGAAGCGGATGCCTGAGTTTTCGCAGCAGTCGAACGAAAAATCCCGTACCCGACTTGCCTACCTCACAGTAATTGCCTTGGCCGGCGGGCTCGCGATCGCCCCCATAGCCCCTGCATCGGCCCAGCAGGCCGCCCCGGCGGCGGTCCAGGTCGGCACGGTCGCAGCCGAGAAGCGTGCCATCGAACGGACCGCCGATTTCGTCGGCCGCGTCGAGGCCGTCAATCGCGTCGACATCCGCGCCCGCGTGACCGGCTATCTGGACGAAGTCCTGTTCAAGGACGGCGCCATCGTCAAGGAGGGAACGCCGCTCTTCCGCATCGAGCGCGCGCCGTTCGAGGCGGCTGTCGAGCAGGCGCAGGGCGCGCTGGAAGGGGCGCAGGGAACCTTGCAGAACGCCATCGTGCAGCGCCAGCGCGCCGAGGAGCTCCTGCGCACCAGCGCCGGCTCGGTCGCCGTCCGCGACCAGCGCGTCGCCGAGGAGAAGAGTGCGCAAGGCAACCAGACCATTGCGGAAGCCAATCTGAAAACGGCGCAGATCAACCTCGGCTACACCGAAATCACGGCGCCGATTTCCGGTCGGATCGGCCGGACGAAGCTGACCAGGGGCAACGTCGTCGGCCCCGATAGCGGCGTGCTGGTGCAGATCGTCAGCGGCGATCCGATGTATGTGACCTTTCCGGTCAGCCAGCGTGAATTCCTCGGCTTGAAGACGAATGCCGTCACGGCCGAGACACGCGCCCCGTTCGTCACCATCAGGTTCGCGGACGGATCGAGCTACGACCAGAAGGGGCGCGTCGATTTCGTCGATGTCTCGGTCGACCGCGCCACCGACACGGTCCTGGTGCGCGCCGAGATTGCCAATCCCGAGGGAAAGCTCATCGACGGCACGCTCGTGCGCGTCACCGTCCAGGCCGATCAGAGCGAGGAGAAGGTGCTGGTTCCGCAATCGGCGCTGATCGCCGATCAGCAGGGCGCCTATGTCTTCGCGGTCGAGGACGGCAAGGCCGTGGTGAAGCGCGTCAAGATCGGCGCCGAGGCCGGTGCCTATATCGTCGTCGAACAGGGTCTGGCCGGCAACGAGCAGATCGTGGTCGAGGGGCTGCAGAATCTCAGGGCGGGAACGCCAGTCCTCGCCTCGCCCGTGCCCCCGCCGGCCGGCCGGAGCTGAGCCGATGTTCACCTCCGTCTTCGTCGACAGGCCGCGCCTGGCCATCGTCATCGCGCTCGTCACCACGATCGCCGGCCTGCTCTCGCTCTTTGCGATTCCCGTGGCGCAGTATCCGGACATCGTGCCGCCGCAGGTTTCGGTGACGACCTCCTATCCCGGCGCGTCGGCGGCTGTGATCGAGCAGACGGTGGCCCAGCCGCTCGAAGCCCAGATCGTCGGCACCGACAAGATGCTCTACATGAAGAGCGTCAGCGGCAATGACGGCAGCTATTCGCTGCTCGTCTCGTTCGAGCTGGGCACGAACCCCGACATCAACAGCGTCAACGTCAACAACCGCGTGCAGATCGCCTTGTCGAAGCTGCCGCAGGAGGTGCAGCGCAACGGCGTGACGGTGAAGAAGAAGTCCTCGGCGCTGCTCGGCGTCATCGCGGTCTATGCGCCGAAGAACACCTACGACACGCTGTTCGTCTCGAACTACGTCACCATCAACCTGCTCGACTCGATCCGTTCGACGGCGGGCGTCGGCGACGCGGCGCTGTTCGGCGCCCAGGATTATTCGATGCGGGCCTGGATCCGCACCGACAACCTGACCGGCCTCAACCTGACGACCGGCGACATCATCAGCGCCATCCAGTCCCAGAACGCGCAGGCGGCCGTCGGACGCATCGGCGCACGTCCGATATCGGATGACCAGCAGTTGCAGCTGAACATCCAGACCAAGGGCCGGCTCAGCACGCCCGAGGAGTTCGGCAAGATCGTGCTGCGCACCAATGCGGACGGCTCGATCCTGCGGCTGTCCGACGTTGCGCGCCTCGAGCTCGGCGCCGCCAATCTCGACCGCGACACAAGGCTGAACGGCGGCCCGGCCGTCCTGATCGGCGTCTACCAATCGCCCGGCGCTAATGCGATCGCCGCGCTCGACGCCGTCAAGAAGACGGTGGGCGACCTCTCGAAATCCTTCCCCGAGGGACTGGCCTGGAAGGTCACCTACGACCCGACCGCCTTCGTCACGGCGACGATCCACGAGGTGCAGAAGACGCTGCTCGAGGCCTTCGTCCTCGTCGTGCTCGTCGTCTACCTGTTCCTCGGCAACATCCGGGCGACGCTGATCCCGACCGTCGCCGTGCCGGTCAGCCTGATCGGCGCCTTCATCGTCCTCAACGCCATCGGCTATTCCGCCAATACGGTGTCGTTGCTCGCGGTGGTGCTCGCGATCGGCATCGTCGTCGACGACGCAATCGTGGTGATCGAGAACGTCGAGCGCGTGATGGAGGAACATCCGGAGCTCACCCCGGCCGAGGCGACGAAGAAAGCCATGGGCGAGATCGTGGCGCCGATCATCGCCATCACGCTGGTGCTGCTCTCGGTCTTCGTTCCCGTCGCCTTCATACCGGGCATTTCGGGCGAGCTGTTCCGGCAGTTCGCAGTCACCGTGGCGGTCGCGATGGTGCTGTCCGCCATCAACGCGCTCACCCTTTCGCCGGCGCTTTGCGCCATTCTGTTGAAGCCACAGCACGGGCCGCGGCGCGGGCCGATCGCCCGTATCATGAGCGGCATCGACTGGACGCGGGACCGCTACGGCAACGCCGTCGCGCGCCTCGTGCGGGTCGCGTTCGTCAGCCTGGCGCTGACCGCGGCGTTCGGCGCCGGCATCTATGCGATGGGCCGGATCACGCCGACAGGCTTCCTGCCCGACGACGACCAGGGCGCCTTCTTCGTCGTCGCCCAGTTGCCCGACGGCGCTTCCATCGGGCGGACGTCGGTGGCCATGGCGCAGGTCGAGGGCATCCTCAAAAGCGAGAGCGCGATCGCCGACTACTCCACTGTCATCGGGCTGAACTTCCTCGACAATTACTCCCAGCCCAACGCCGCCTTCGTCATGGTCTCCCTCAAGCCGTTCGAGGAACGGACGAGCCGCGACGATTCCGCCCAGGCTGTCATCGCCCGCCTCTCGCAGAAGCTGCGGGCGGTGCGCGACGCCAATGTCGTGCCGCTCGGCCCGCCGCCGATCATCGGCCTCGGCAGCGGCGGCGGCTTCAGCTATGTGCTGATGGATATGGGAACGTCCGATCCCAAGGCGCTCGGCCGGGCGCTGCGCGGCCTCACCATCGCCGCCAATCAGGACCCGCAGCTGCGGCGGGTATTCTCGACCTTCTCGGATTCGGCCCCGTCGATCTATCTCGACATCGATCGGGACAAGGTCCAGATCCTCGGCGTCGAGCTGACCAACGTATTCCAGGCGCTGCAGGCCTCGCTCGGCGGCTACTACGTCAACGACATGAACCTGTTCGGCCGGACCTGGCAGGTGCAGGTGCAGGCCGATGGCGCCGATCGCGCCTCGCTCGACGACATCTACCGCATCAATGTCCGCAGCCGCGCCGGCGACATGATCCCGCTGCGCAGCTTCGTCGAGGCCAAGGTAGTAGTCGGGCCGCAGGCCCTGATCCGCTACAACAACCGCCTTGCCGTGACCTTGCAGGGCTCGCCCGCACCCGGTGTTTCGTCCGGCCAGGCGCTGGCGGCCATGGAAGCGGTCTCCGCCAAGACGCTGCCGCCGAACTATCGCGGTGCCTGGACCGACGTCTCGTTCCAGGAGAAGCGGGCGGAGGGGCAGACCTCGATCATCCTCGCCTTCGCGCTGCTCTTCGCCTACCTCTTCCTCGTCGCGCTCTACGAGAGCTGGACGATCCCGGTCCCGGTGCTGCTCTCTGTCGCCGTCGGCGTGCTTGGAGCCTTCGTCGCGATCGTGATCGGGAGGCTGACGCTCGATCTTTACGCCCAGATCGGCATCGTCGTGCTGATCGGCCTGGCCGCCAAGAACGGCATCCTGATCGTCGAGTTCGCCAAGGAGCTGCGCGAGAAGGGACATCCGCTGCTGCACGCGGCGACCGAGGGCGCGCGCCTGCGCTTCCGCCCGGTGATGATGACCTCCTTCGCCTTCATCCTCGGCCTGCTGCCGCTCGTCATCGCCGAGGGGCCGGCGAAACTCGCCAGGCGCAATGTTGCGACACCGGTCTTCGGCGGCATGCTCGCAGCGGCCTTTATCGGCATCTTCGTGATCCCGGCGCTCTACGTGGTCTTCCAGTCGCTACGCGAGCGCTTGCGGCCATCGACCCGGCCGAAGGAAGAACTCGCGGCGCCCGCGGTGGAAAAGGGCACGGTTTGACGGTGTCGCCGGATGCTCCGACTTGAGCGGGATACTTCCGGCTACTGGAAGCCCGCAGCCTGGAGCGAGAACAGCTCGGCGTAGCGCCCGCCCAGCGCCATCAAGGCGGCGTGATCGCCGCTTTCCAGGATCGCGCCGTTTTCCAGCACGATGATACGGTCGGCCATGCGCACGGTCGAGAAGCGGTGCGAGATCAGGAGCGCGGTCGTCGATCGGCTCAGGTTGCGGAAGCGCTCGAAAATCTCGACCTCGGCGCGGGCATCCAGCGCAGCGGTCGGTTCGTCGAGGATGAGGATATCAGCGTCGCGGAAATAGGCCCGCGCGATCGCGATCTTCTGCCACTCACCGCCCGAGAGATCGATCCCTTGCGCGAAACTGCGCCCCAGCATCTGGTCGTATCCCATCGGGAGCTTGCCCATCAGCGGGTCGGCCAGGCTCTTCCGCGCGGCCTCGACGATCCTCGGCCGATCATCGATGGCAGCGACACGGCCGATGCCGATATTCTCCGCCGCGGTGATGTTGTAGCGCGCAAAATCCTGGAAGATCGCGCCGACATGGCTGCGCAGTTCGTCAAGGTCGATCTCGCGCAGATCGATGCCATCGACGAGAATGCGGCCCTCGACCGGATCGTAGAGCCGGGTCAGCAGCTTGACGATCGTGGTCTTGCCCGCGCCGTTCTCCCCGACCAGCGCGAGCGTCTCGCCGGGACTGAGCACGAAGCTGAGATGGCGCACCGCCCAGCCGTCCTTGCCGGGGTAGCGGAAGCCGACATCCTCGAAGACGATGCCTTGCCGCAGCGGCGACGGAAAGGCGCGCGGGCGCGCCGCGTTCGGCATCGACGAGCGCAGATCCATGAAGGAGAAGTAGTCGTTGAGATATTGCGCCTGCGAGGCGATCTGCGTCAGGCCGAGGATCAGGCCTTCGAACAACCCGTTCAAGCGCAGCAGCGAGCCGGAGAGGAAGATCAGATCGCCCAGGCTGATCTCGCTCCGCACGGCCCGCCAGGCCAGGACCGCATAGGCCGCGTAATAGGCGAGCGAGCCGACCGCGCCGAACAGGCTGCCCCAGACGGCGCGGCTGATCGCCAGCCTGCGCCGCGCGACGAACAGCCTCTCGGCCAGGGCCCCGAAGCGATCCGCCAGGAATCCGCCGAGGCCGAAGAGCTTGACCTCCTTGGCCAGATCCGCGACCGAGCCGACATGGCGGACATATTCCATCTGCCGGCGCTCGGGCGTAGTGGCGACGCTCCAGTCATAGGTCTTCTCGTTGAAATACGCCTCGCTGAGCAGCGTGGGCAGCAGCGCCAGCATGAGCAGGCAGACCAGCACCGGCGCGTAGAAGATCAGCCCCGCGAGAAAGGCGATCAGCGTGACGACACTCTGTACCTGCCCCATCATCAGGCTGAGCAACCCACCCCCGCTCATCGTCTGGATGCGCGCACGCAGCAGCTTGTCCTGCGCCTGACTGGATTCGATATCCATCAGGTCGAGCCGCGCGGCGTGCTCGATCAGATCGATGCCGAGCCGGTTGGCATGCCGCTCGGAGAGCAGCCCCTCCGTCAATGTGCTCAGGCGTTGCAGGATGTTCGCGCCGACCATTAGCACGCATTCGAGCGCGAGCCACTCGGCCAGCGCCGAGAGGCGCCCGCTCGCCAGCCAGTCGGCCAGAGCGGGCCCCGGCGACGGCATTCCCGCCTGCAGCACGACCTCGTCGACGATCAGCTTGCCGACGAACAGCACGAGCGGTGGCTGCACCGCGCGCAGCAGCCGCAGCACGATCGCCGCCGACACCAGGACGGGACTTGCCGTCCAGAGGCTTCGCAGCAGGCGCGGCAGCCGCGCTAGTGTCGTGAAGCGCTGAAGCAGCGTCGTCCTGGCAGAAGCCAGAGGCGCGATGAAAACCATTCTCGATCCTGGATTGCCGAAGTCCGCGACTCCGTGCCCTCTTTTAGCCTGAGGGCACCGACCGAGCCATACTCTGCGCAGGCCGGGGATGGAGTGGAACTATGGGTTCACGGCGGCGGAAACCCGTATTAAGCTCCTATAATCGCCGCGAGAGACGGGGATCGAGCCGGTCCCGCAGGCCGTCGCCGAGCAGGTTCACCGCCAGCACCACCAGCGCCAGCGCAATCGCCGGGCAGAAGATCGTCCAGGGTGCGCGGGCGAGATAGAGGCGGCTCGACGCGATCATGTTGCCCCAGCTCGGGACTTCCGGCGGAACGCCGGCACCGAGGAATGACAGCGAGGCCTCGACCAGGATGGCGGAGGCGCAGATATAGGTGGCCTGCACGATCAGGGGCGCAATCGTGCTCGGCATGATGTGGCGGAACAGAATCCGGGGCGTGCGCGCGCCGCAGGCGATCGCGGCCTCGACGAAGGGCAGTTCCTTGACGCTGAGCACGATGGAACGCACCAGCCTGACGACGCGCGGCAGCTCCGGGATCGAGATCGCTGCGATGACGATGCCGATGCTGCCCTGGTTGAGGGAGACCATGGCGATGGCCAGCAGGATTGCGGGGATCGCCATCAGCCCGTCCATGAGCCGCATGACGATACCGTCGAACCAGCGGTAATAGCCGGCGAAGAGGCCGATCGTCAGGCCGACGAGGATCGAGATCGTCGCGACGCTGAAGCCGACGATGAGTGAGACGCGGGCGCCATAGACGGTGCGGGCGAAGACATCCTGGCCGAGATGGTCGGTGCCGAACCACAGGGCCTGCGACGGCGGCTGCAGGCGCCGGGTCGGCAGCTTCATCATCGGATCGCCGGCGATCAGCGGCGCCACGATGGCGACGCCGAGGAAGAAGATCAGGATGGCGGCACCCAGCAGCACCGTCGGGTTGCGGCGCGCGAAGCGACCGAGGCGAGCGATCTGGTTGCCGGAGGACGGAACGACGGGCGGAGCGGTGATCACGGTCATCGGTCGCGCTCCCTCAATGCCGGATGCGTGGATCGATGAGCGAATAGGATAGATCGACCGCCAGATTGATCAGCACGTAGACGCCGGAGAAGACGAGGATCACGCCCTGGATGATCGGATAATCGCGCTTCGAGATGGCATCGACGACCAGCCGGCCGACGCCGGGGATATTGAATACGGTCTCGGTGATCACCACGCCGCCGATCAGGAGCGCGACGCCGATGCCGATGACGGTGATGATCGGCACGCCGGCGTTCTTGAGCGCATGCTTCATCAGCATGGTGCGCGCCGGGACGCCCTTGGCGTTGGCGGTGCGGATATAGTCCTCCTCCAGAACCTCCTGCATCGAGGCGCGCGTCATGCGGGCGATCAGCGCGACATAGGCGAGGCCGAGCGTCACCGTCGGCAGAATGAGGTGGAGAAACCAGGGGCCGATCCCGTCCAGGATCGGCCGGTAGCCCTGCACGGGCAGCCAGCGCAGCTCGATGGCGAAGATGTAGATCAGCCCATAGCCGACGACGAAGGTCGGCATGGAGAAGCCGAGCACGGAGAAGCCCATCAGCAGCCGGTCGACAGGGCTGCCCGCCTTCCAGGCGGCTAGGACGCCGAAGGTCACCGCGATCGTGACGGCGAAGAGCATCGTCAGCACGGCTAGCGACAATGTCGGCTCCAGCCGCTGCAGGATCAGGGTCGAGACCGGAGTGCCGGAGAAGATCGAGACGCCGAGATCGCCCCGCACGACGCGCAGCGCCCAGCGCCCGAACTGGACGAGCAGCGGATCGTCCAGGCCGAGCCGCTGGCGGATGGCGACGATCTGCTGCGGCGTGGCGTAGTCGCCGGCGATGATGGCGGCCGGGTCGCCCGCCGAAAGATGCAGCAGCAGAAAGACGAAGATGCCGACCAGCGTCATCACCAGAATGGTCGATGCCAGGCGTTGTGCGAGATAGCTCAGCATGGCTCCGGTCGTCCTCCGTCGGCTAGGTCGTTGCGCGGGCCGCAGCCGCGCGATCGCCCGCGAAAGGCGACGTTGCGGCCGGGGCCCGCCGATGGTGGGTCCCGGAGATCGGATGCAGGGCTCGGCAGGGCGCTCAGCCCTTTCTGACGTTCCAGAACGGGATCAGCTCGGGCATGCCGATCAGGCCCGTCAGGTTTCGCAGGGCCGCCGGCTGGAACCATTGGCCGAAATACGCATGCGGCACGAAATCCCAGGCGTTCTGCTGGATATCGCGGGCGATCTGCTTACGCTCGGCGTCGGTCGAGGCTCCGGCCCATTGGTCGCGCAATTGCTCGTGCAGTTCGTTGGTCGGCCAGCCGAACCAGCCCTTCTCGCCATTGGCGGCGTGGCCGCTGAGCGAGACGGGATTGCCGAAGGCGTTGACCGAGCCGGAGGTGAAGAAGACGTTCCAGCCGCCCTGGTCCGGCGCTGCCTTGACGGCGCGGCGGGTGACGACCGCGCCCCAGTCGGAGGCCTGCAGCGAGACGTTGAAGCCGGCCTGCCGCATCCATTGCGCGATCAGGTTGGCGGCGTTGTTCATATAGGCGATGTTGGTCGCCTGCAGCACCACGACCGGGCGCCCGTCATAGCCGGATTCCTTGACGAGCTGCCTGGCCTTGTCGAGGTTCGGCGCCGTCTTGAACCAGTCGATATTAGCGTCGTTCTCCATCGGCGTTCCCATGCCGAAGAGCGAGGAACAGCCGCGGAAATACTTCTCGTCGCCGAAGGTCGCCTTCATCACCTCGGTGGGGTGGATCAGGTGCAGCATCGCCTGGCGGGCCTTGACGTTGTTGAACGGCGGATGGAGCCAGTTCACACGCGCCCAGCCGAGCTGCCCCTGCTTGTTCAGCACCTCGAGCTTGATCTCCTTCTCGCCGGCCAGCGAGTCGAGCAGGTCGACATTGGGGTATTCGATCATGTCGATCTCGCCGGCGCGGATCGCGGCGATCGCCGTCGCCTCGTCGGCGATGTTCTCGTAGACGACGCGGTCGACGTTCACCACCTTGCCGCCGGCGGTGAAGACGGCCGGCTCCGAACGCGGCACATAGTTCGGATTGCGGTCGTAGACGTAGCGCTGCCCCTGGACGACGGCGCCCTCGTTGAAGAGGAAGGGCCCGGAGCCGAGGATGGTGCTGATCTGCTGGTTGGGGTCGGTCTGCGCCTCTTTCTCGCGCATGACGTAGCAGACATTGGTGGCCGCCTTGGCCAGCCACTCGACCACGAGCCCGTAAGGCTCCTTCATCACGATCTGGAAATTCTTGTCGTCCTTCACCGGCGTGTCGGCGAGGCGAGCCATCATGTGCTGGCCGCCGCCGTCGCGGGCGCCCCAGCGCCGGATCGAGGCGACGCAATCCTTCGCCGTCACCGGCGTGCCGTCGGTGAAGCGCAAACCGTCGCGCAGCTCGAAGCTATAGGTCTTGCGGTCGTCCGAGAGCGACCATTTCGAGACCATCTGGGGCTGCGGTTCGTATTTGTCGTTCACGCCGAACAGCGTGTCGTAGACCATGCCGGCGTGGTAGGAGGTCATGTTCGCGGTCGTCCAGATCGGATCGAAGACGCGAAGATCGCCATGCAGGACGGCGCGGATGGTGCGCGCCACGGGAGGCGTGGTCTGGGCGCGGATCGTGGCCGGAGCGGCGACGATCGCGCCGGTGGCCAGCCCGCCCTGTACGAAGCGACGGCGTGTCGTGTTCATGTCGTTCTCCTCCTCGTTGTGGATCGGGCCGCGGGCATTCGCCTCGTCTGGCCCTCAGCGGGTCATGGCATCAATTCTCCTGGTCCATCCGGTGCATGCGGCGTCAGACGACGAGCCGGCCCGGCGGGAGCGGATCATGCGGCCAGAGCGGCCGGTTGATCTTGCGGTAGGGGTATTTGCGCACGTCGAGATGCGAAGGGCCACCGCCGTCGGTGTAGATCACCTCGCTTGCGATGGGTCCGTAGGCGGCGTGGAAGTGATTTGTCGACTTGACGCTGACGATGCGCTTCTGCGTCGGCTCGATGCCGACGCTGGTGAAGATCTCGAGCCCCAGCGCCTGCGTGCGGTGCGAGAGGAGCGCGACATCGATGCCGTCGATGCGGATGCCGACCGCGTTGCCGATCGGCACCTTCGCGGTGCCGAAGCTCTGAGTGCCGTTGCGGATGGCGCCGAGCACCGTCACCTCCCCGTCGACCGGCGTGCCGGAGGTCGAGGCCGCCTTGCCGCCGAAGCGCAGCGGGATGGTGGCGCCCACGCCGGCGGTCAGGCAGAACTCCACCGCGACCGGATCCCAGACGGGCCCGATGGCCGCGTCGCGGATGCCGCGCTCGCGCAGGCGGTGGATGATGTTGGTGTTGTCGGAGGCCGCGCCGCCGCCGGCATTGTCGGTCGAATCCGCGATGACGCTCGGGCCATTGGCAGCGCTGCCGAGGGCACGGTCGAGCGCCTCGTCGAGCGGAACGACGGGCGGGGCGAACTGCCCCTTGAGCGACCGGAACTCCTCGCCGAGCTTCACCGCGAGCGCATCCCCTCCAGCCTTGTCGTTGTCGGTGATGACGAGGAGGCGGGTGCCGATCTCGGGCACGTCTCCCTGCTGGAAGCCATGCGCCAGCGAAACCGAGAGCACGCCATCCTTGCCTTCGAGCGCGCTCATCCGATCGACGAAGGAGCGTCCGGGCTCGCGCGTCGTCGGCACGAGCTCGATCATGCGGCAGTCATAGAGCGACATCACCGGCCTGATCTCGCCGCGCACGGTGCCGAGGATGATATCGACGAGTTCCTCGGCGCGCTCGACGAAGTCGATATGCGGATATTCCTTGTAGAGGATGATCGCATCGGCAAGGCGGACGCGCTTCTCCGTCAGGTGGCAGTGCGGATCAAGCTCGACGCCGATCGGCACGGAGGGGCCGACGATGGCGCGGACATGATCGAGGATGTCGCCCTCGCAATCATCATAGCCATGCGCGACCATGGCGCCGTGCAATCCGAGCAGGACGCCGTCGACGGGCAATGCGGCCTTGAGCTGGGCAAGGATCTCGTCGCGCATCTCCTCATAGTCGGCCTTGGCGCAGGTTCCGGAAGGCTCGGCCCAGAAGCAGGAGCCTTCGACGAGCTCGAAGCCGTCGCGTTCGGCCCGCTGCCGCGCAACGTATAACGGCGCCGTGCAATGGGTGGCGCGATCGGGATGCTGGCCGGCCGGAAAATAGGCCGAGGCCTCGAAATTGGCCCGGGATGTCGGAATGGGAGAGAAGGTGTTCGTTTCGGTTGCGAGCGAGGCAGCGAACAGGCGCATAGGTCACCTTCCCGAATGTCGCGCCATGTTCGATTGGCCGGGAAGCCAGAGTCAAGCCGCAGTGCAAACCATGAAGTTTTGCGCATGCAGCATGGCGGCACATAATTCGAGAACGATGGCAGCGTCCTGGATACGATCGCTCACCAGCGTGCGGTCCACCATCGGCACGCAAGGTTCCCTGCCTGCAACGATCCGCTCACTGCCAGAACGGCCGCAGCTCGACCAGATCTTCATGCGCCCCGACGGCGGATGCGAGCAACTTCCGTTCCTTCGCGCCGATGTCGGCCGCCGCCAGCCCCGCGGCGAACAGAACGGAACCGCCGGCATCCGAACCCGCCACATGTTCGAGCAGCTGATGGCCGGAGGCAATGTCGTTGAGCGTGCCGAGGCTGTCCTGCAGTTTTCCAAGAGCCGATGCAAAAGCCTTCCGGCGTTTCCGTTCCTTCTTGCCCTTGTAGAGACCAGCGAAGAATTCGGCGCCGTAGCGCAGCTTCTTCGCCGCGATCCGCGCCTGGTGCCGCTCCTCCGGGTCCAACGCCGCGAGATGCCGGCCACGCTTCCGGACCTGCCGCCTGCGCTTGTCGAGCTGGCGCGAGGCAAACGGCAGGACAGGCTGGTCTCGCTCGGCGGCGTTCGCCTCGGACAGCCACGGGCCGGCGTTGATCCACGCGACCAGATCGATCAGGAAATGCCGCCATTCCTCCGAACGCAGCATGTCGTCCACGGCAAGGTAGGCTTCCGTGCGTCGGCTTTCGAGATGCTTCTCCAGGTTGAGGAGTTCGACCTGGTCGGGATGTCGGGACCTCTCCGCCGGCAGCGTTTCCGAAAGGAAGACATCGAGATTCCGGGCTCGCCCCAAAGGCTCCGACAGGCGCTTCAATCCCACCTTGATGTCCTTCAGCCCGTCGTCGTCCAGCATATCCTTGAACAGGGACATCGCCGAACGCAGCCTGCGCACCGCAACGCGGGCCTGATGCAGGGCGGCCGCGTCGCGCCGATCGAGCAGGATGTCCTCGTTCAGCCGGAACTGGCGCAGGCAGCCATGGGCAACGGCACGAAAGGCATCTGCTGCCGACATGTCCTCCGACAGGGCGACCGGCTCGGCCTTGCGGACCCGGTCGGCTTGCCCGTCGATCAGGCCGAACCCGCGCTCCGACTTGCTCGCCACTCCGAGACGGACCGGCACGCGCGTGCCGATTTCGCGCGCAAGCGTGAAGAGGTCGCCAGCCGTTCCGGTCTTCAGCTCCAGCTCGATCTCGCTGATGGCGGCGGTCTCCGCGCCGTCCTCCCCGCGAGAGTTCGTGACGCGCCCTTGGTCCAGCGCGACTTCGATCTGCGAGTTCCCATGCTCCATCAGGCAGGTGGCGCGTTCGACCGAGACGGCGAACAACGCGACGAGCTTCGCCTTCCTGCCAAGCAGCTTCGCCAGCGGCGTCTTGTCCAGGGCGTCGCGATCCGGTTCGGGGCCGCCGACCGCCGCCTCCCATTCGGGGCGCTCGATCAGGCCGTCGCCGCCGGCTTTCACGGTCTGGACGTAGCCATCCTTCGTCCGCCTCACCCGCAGAACGTAACCGCATCCCTGCAGGAGGCGCTTCGGCGTGTCGAAATAGATCGACTCCAGCCGATCCTCGCTTCTCGCCTCAGCCGCGGCAAAACGCGGCCATTGCTGCAGCGTGGTCAAGTCCGCCGCATCGCAAACCAGCTTGAGCTCGACTTCCTTCGGGTCGGTCATGCTTTGACCTGGCGCTCCCGGTGAAGACAAGGACAGGGCGCTCTTGTCTCACGCCAGTATAGCATTGAAGCCGGTCGCAGCGGCTCGCCCCAGAAGCGAGTCGGCGCGGGCCTGTCCGTCACACCACCAGACCTTGCATCGGCCTGAGATCGCCGGTGTCCGGGAACACCTTCTCCGCCAGAACCGGCCCGGAAAGGCCGAACAGATCGGCCACCACGCCCTTCGCCACGGCGCGGATATCCGTCGTGGGCCTCAGATCGCGGTTCTGGTAGAGCTGCTCCGGCTTCAGGCCGGGCCAGTCGGCGATGATGCGACCGCCCTTGACCGCCCCGCCGACGAGGAACGCGACCGTACCGGTGCCATGGTCGGTGCCGACCGTGCCGTTGACCGCGGCCGTGCGGCCGAACTCCGTCGCGACCATCACCACCGTATCCTTCCAGACCGGCGCAAGACCTTGCTCCAAGGCTGCGAAGGCACCGTCGAGCCCGCCGAGCAGCGTCGCCAGCCGGCCCTTGGCGCCGCCTTCGTTGGCGTGAGTGTCCCAGCCCTCGAAGGCCAGCGCGGCGATGCGCGGCCCGTCATCGGCGCCGACGAGCGCGGCAGCCCCCTCTGCGATGCTTCGCATGCCATCGGCCGTGTCCGGCCCGCCGCCGCCCATCTTGCCGTCGATGCCGCGTTGCTGCGCCAGCCTTTGCGTCTCGATCGCCTGGCTCAGCGCCGCCGCAAGGCCGGGATCGCGCCGGCCATAGAGATCGGCGAGCCGCATCGTCAGGTCGGCGCCGGCCCGCGCCATGCGCGGGGGCGCCCAGCCGAGCACCGGCGCCTCGCCGCGCACCACCAGCGGCGGCACGACGCCGACGCCGAGCAAGCCCTTGCGCGCAACGCTTTCTCCGGCCGGAAGGCCGGCGAGCAGACGGTTGAGCCACCCCGAAGCTGTCCGTCCCGGGCCGGGCTGGCCGCTTTCAAGCACGTCCTGCCCGTCGAAATGCGAGCGTTCGCGGTAGCCGGTCGCGGCGGCATGGACAATGGCGGCGTGGCCTTGCCGGTAGAGCCGCGCCAGATTCGGCATCGCCGGATGCAGATAGAAGAAGCCGTCGAGCGGCAACGCGGCGTCGGGTCCATCCTTGGCGAGCGCGATGCCCTCGCGCAGGTCGGCATAGCCGGGGTCGCCGATCGGCGGCACGGCCGAAAGACCGTCGAGCGCGCCGCGCAGGACCACCAGCAGGAAGCGGGAGTCGCGCGCGCCCGCCGCGGCATAGGCGAATTTCGGCACGAAGGACCATGCGAAGAGCGCGCCCGCGGCGCCGAGGACGGCGCGCCGTGACGGGGTCATCCGTTCGCAGTCATCATCGTCGTCGTGATGATCCATCACCGTCACCTCCGCTGGAATTCGGGCGACATCAGCAGGAGCGCGAGCGCCTGCGGCCGGCTCTCGGCCCGCGCCACCGCCTGCCGCGTCTCGGCCGAGAGGATCGGCCCCAGGATATCGTCGGTCAGGCTGCGCGGGTCCGGCACCGCATTCGCCGCCTGCCGCCCCCAGCCGGCGGCAACGTCGATGCGCGTTTTGACGCCCTCGGCCGAGGCCCAGGCGGCGTTGTCGTCGGCGTAGCCGTTCGGACCCGAAGGCTGCCAGAAAGGCTGCCCCATCGCGGTCAAAGGCCCGTTGATCTGGCCGAAATCGTGCTGGCGGTCGAGCGCCCTGTACGAGGCGAGCAGGAACTCCTGCGGCGAACGCATCTTCGTCGCCGGCGCCGTCCACGCCTCATTGCTGCCGATCAGCGCCCGGTAGAGCGAAGGCAGGTCGCCGCCGCTCTGGCGGAAGGTGGCGACCAGGAGATCGACCAGCTTCGGCGGCGGATCATCAGCCACGAAATGGCGCACGAGCTTCGTCGCGATGAAATGGGCCGTCGCAGGATGGCGGGCGAGATCGGTCAGCGCCGCGACGCCCTGCGCACGCCCCGGCTGATCGTAGGAACGGCCGAGCAGCGGAGTCACGCCCGGCTCGTGCAACCCGGCATTGAAGGCGAAGGAGCCGGGAAAGCCAAGAACGCCCTCGCGCCCCACCACCGTCCAGCCAGTGATGATGCGGGCGAGATTGGTGACGTCAGCCTGGCTGTAGCCGCCGGAGACGCCGAGCGTGTGCAACTCCATGATCTCGCGCGCGAGGTTCTCGTTGAGCCCGCGTCGCTGGCGCCGGCCCACCGTCGAATTCGGGCCGACGGACTGGCGGTTGTCGAGGAAGTCCAGCATCGCCGGATGGCTCTCGGCCGCGACCAGCATGTCTTCGAAACGCCCGAAGACATGCGGGCGGATCGCCTCGCGCTCATAGGCGCCCGCCATGATCCGGCAGATGTTGCTCTTGGTCGCGCCGATGCAGAAATGGTTGGACCAGAACAGGGTCAGCCGCTCGCCGAGGCCGGTTTCGGCGGCCAGCGCCAGGGCGACACGCGCCTTCACCTCGTCGCGATAGGTGCGGTAGGGCAGCGCCGGCTCGTTCGGCGGCTTGGGCAACGGCGCCATCTGGCTCCGGGATGCGTCGGCTTGAGCCTCGCCCTGCATCGCAGCCGCGACCTGCATGCCCGGAGCGGGCTGCTGCGCGGGCGGGCGTTTCGCTTCCCGCTCGCGCTTTTCCTCATCCTCGAAGGCGTAGAGTGCCTTGCCGATCTCGGCCGCGCCCGAGAACGGCACGCCCTGCGGCTGTGCGACGGGGCCGGCGTCGATCTCGGCGAGCAGGCGGTCCCGCGCCTCCCGGCGCATCGCCTCGCCCTGCCCCGGCTTCTGCCCGAGCCCGAAGCGCTGGAGGGCGACGGCCCCCGCCTTTGGATCGCCCGAGTCCGCCATGCCATCGGCCTCCGCTGATCACGAGCGACAGCATCGGCAGCGACTATGGCGAAAAACCGAAGGGATTCATGACAATTCGGCAAATGTGCCGCGGGAGAACGCCCGAAGATTGCTATTTCAGCAGTTTTTTTGTCGGTGCCGGGCTCGGCCCTGCTTCAAGGCCATGCTCCATTTGCCGCTCAGTCCCGCGCTTCCAGACAGGTCACGACACCCGCTGCGACCAGCCGTCGCACCTCCTCTGCAGAATATCCGGCCTCCGCGAGCACCTCGCGGCTGTGCTCTCCGAGGCGGGGAGCGGGTTTCTCCGGCTCAGGCTGGCTGGCGCTCCACTGCGAAGCGACACGCATTGTTCGCACAGGCCCTTCCGAAGGGTGCTCCGAGGTCGGGAAGAATCCCACTTCGACCAGATGCGGATCGCTGAGAAGCGAATCCAGCGTGTGCATGCGTGCATGCGGAATATCCGCCTCGCCAAGCAGGCGCTCCCACTCGGCCGTCGAGCGGGTGAGGAATATCGCCGCGACGCTCGTCATGATCCCGGCCATATTGCGGGTGCGGCTGGCATGGCTCGCAAAACGCGGATCGCCGCGCCAGTCGTCCCGCCCGGCGATGTCGATGAAGCGCTGCCAGTGACGGTCGGTATAGATGACCGCGCAAAGATATCCGTCCGCCGTTCGGAACGGCCTGCGGTCCGGCGCAAGGAGACGGGCATATCCGCCGTCGTCCAAAGGAGGATCATAGCTCAAGCCGCCGAGATGATCGCCAAGCACGAAGCTCGCCATCGTCTCGAACATCGGGACGTCGATGCGCTGCCCCTGCCCCGTCCGGTCGCGATGGCGCAGGGCCGCCAGGATCACCGCAAGCGCATGCAGCCCGACGACGCGGTCGGCAATGTTGATGGGCGCATAGCGCGGTGTTCCGTCACCGGCATCGGCGATGAGCGCCGGCACGGCACACAAGCCCTGAACGAGATCGTCATAGGCGGGTTTGGCGGCGTAGGGACCATCCTGCCCGAAGCCGAAGGTGCCGACATAGATGATGTCCGCCCTGGCCTTGGCGACTGCCTCGTAGCCGAGGCCGAGCCGCTCCATCGCCTGCGGCCGCAGGTTGTAGACGAGCACGTCCGCGGTCCGCGCGAGATCGAGCGCGACATCCCGGCCCGCAGGCTTCTTGAGATCGACCACGATGCTGCGCTTCGAGCGGTTGGCATGCATGAACATGCCGCCCATCGCGCCGCTTCGGCTGGGCCCTACCTGGCGGATGAGATCGCCCTCGGGCGCTTCCAGCTTGATGATGTCGGCGCCCATGTCTCCAAGGATCGAGGTCGCATAGGGACCCATCAGCACGGAGGTCATGTCGAGGACCCGGATGCCAGCCAAAGGACCGCTCATGGCAATTCGCTCGCTGCGCGGGGCGGATCGTAGGCGCTTATGGGCGACGGTTCCTCTTCGTATCGCGCGCATTGGACCGTGGTGACCTGTCCGCAGCTCCCTTGGGCCAGCCGCGAGGTGCCGATGTCGCGCGTCACCACGTTCGGATTGCCATGGCGGCAGAGGGGCTGGTCGCTGTCGTCCTCGACCGGGTCGTACCAGGCGCCGGTCGAAAGGTTGGCAACACCGGGCATGACGCCGTCGCTGAGCCGGGCTGCGGCCAGACAGGCGCCCCGGCCATTGAATATCCGCACCAGATCGCCGTCCGCTATGCCGCGCTCGGCCGCGTATTGCGGGTTCAGCCGCACGACCTCACGGCCATGCCGTTTCGCCGATTGGCTGTAGGCGCCGAAATCGAGCTGGCTATGCAATCGCGTCGCCGGCTGGTTGGCGATCAGCGTCAGCGGCGCGAATGCGTCGGGCTGCTCGGTGGCCGGCAGCCAGGCGGGGTGGCCGGGGCAATCGTCGTAGCCGAAACCAGCGATCGTCTCGCAGAAGATCTCGATCCGCCCGCTCGGCGTCGGCAAGGCGTTGCGTTCGGGGTCTGCGCGGAAGGCACGCAGCAGCCCGCCATCGTCCGGCGCCGATGGCAGGGGGATCTCGCCGCTCTTCCAGAACTCGGCAAAGGACGGCGCGGGATGGCCCTGCGCCGCGAGCGCTTCGCGGGTCGGCTCGTAGAGATGCTCCAGCCATTGCGGGGCCGTGCGCCCCTCGGTGAAGGCGGTCTCGCAGCCCATCCGCTGCGCCAGGCCACGGAATATCTCGAAATCGTCGCGGGCCTCGCCGACCGGCTCGGCGATGCGCTTCATCACGATCAGGCGCGGGTCCGTCGCCGCGGCGCCGATATCGTCACGTTCCAGCGACATGGTGGCCGGCAGGACGATATCGGCGAAACGCGCCATCGGCGTCCAGGCGCTGTCCTGGCAGATGATGGTGTCGACCTGCGGGAAGGCGCGCCGCAACCGGTTGAGGTCCTGGTGGTGGTGGAAGGGATTGCCACCGGCCCAGTAGATCAGCCTGATGTCGGGATAGGCCAGCGTCTGCCCGTTATATTCGAACGGTGTCCCGGGGCCGAGCAGCATGTCGGCGATGCGCGCCACAGGGATGAAGTCCATCACCCCGTTGCTGCCTTGCGGCATGGTCGGGATCGGCACGGCGTTCACCCGCCGGCCGGTGTGGCCCATGGCGCCGAGCGCGTAGTTGTAGCCACCCCCCGGAAGGCCGATCTGGCCGACCATCGCCGCCAGGACGGCCGCCATCCAGACGGGCTGCTCGCCATATTGGGCGCGCTGGAGAGCATGGGCGACCGTGACAAGGCTGCGGCCGCCGACGAGCCTGCAGGCGACCTCGCGAATGGTGCCGGCATCGACGCCGGTGATTGCGGCCGCCCATTCGGCGTCCTTGACGGTGCCGTCTTCTTTGCCGCCGAGGTAGGCGGCGAAGCGGTCGAAGCCGACGCAGTACCGATCGAGGAACGCTTGGTCGTGCAGGTTTTCCGCGATCAGCGTCCGGGCGATGCCGAGCATCAGCGCGACATCGGTGCCCGGGCGGATCGGCAGCCAATGCGGACGGGCATCGTCCGGCATGTCGTCGCGAAGCGGGCTCACGGACCAGAAGGCGCAGCCGCGCGCGGCGGCCCGCCACATCGCGTCGGGCTCGATATGGCGGGTGATGCCGCCGCTGGCGATCATCGAGTTCTTCAACGGCATGCCCCCGAAGGCGAGCACGAAATCGGTATGATCGGCGATCTGCTCCCAGGTGACGTTGCGCCGGGACAGATTCTCGAACGGCCCGAGCACATGCGGCAGGATGACGGACGACGCCCCGGCGCTGTAGCTGTTGACCGAGCGGACATAGCCGCCGCACGCCACGTTGAAGAAGCGATGGATCTGGCTCTGAGCATGATGGAAACGCCCGGCGCTCGCCCAGCCATAAGAGCCGCCATAGATGGCCTGCGGCCCGAAGCTCGTCCGGACACGGCCGATCTCCGAGGCCAGCCGATCCAGCACCTCGTCCCAGCCGACCGCGACGAGGTCGTCGCGGAAATCGCGCTCACGCCGGCCGGGGCCGGCCTCGATCCAGCCGCGGCGAACCATCGGCCGGCGAATCCTGGCCTTGTGATCCAGCGCATCGGTGAAGTTGCCGAGGATCGGCGACGGGGCGGGATCTTCGGGATGGGGCGTCAGCACCAATCGATCGCCGTCGCGGCGGGCAAAGAAGCTGCCCCAATGGGCGCTGTGAGGCAGGCCGCGCGAGGGCGGTCGAGGACAATCCATGCGCAACTCGCCTGGGCACGCGGGCATCGGTGGTCCGGCGATATTGCTGAGCGAGGTCATATCGGTCCAATATTCTGACTGATCGATTTCAAGAATTTAAACTTCTCAATGCGAGGCATGAACGATGGCGCCAGGCCGACGTCCCAGCAGCGCGATGCTTGAACTGAGGCATCTGCGCTATTTCCTCGCGACCGCCGAGGAGCTGAATTACGGCCGGGCGGCCGAACGCTTACGCATCGCGCAGCCAGGACTCAGCCAGCAGATCAAGAATCTGGAAGAGATCGTCGGAACGCAGCTCTTCGACCGCACGCGCCGGTCGGTGAAGCTGACGCTCGCGGGGGAGCTTTTCGCCGAGGAAGCGCGCAAGGCGCTCCAGCAGACCGAGACGGCGCTGCTGGTGACGCGCCGGGCGGGCAGAGGGGAGCTCGGGCGCATCGCCATCGGCTATGTCGGCTCGGCCGCCTATACCGGCGCACTCACCACGATGATCGGCGAGTTCCGCAAGGCCTACCCGGAAGTCGAGCTCGACATCTCCGAAATGGAGATGTCGCAGCAGCTCGAGCATCTCGACCATGGCAAGCTGGATATCGGCTTCATTCGCCCCCCTGTGCCGCTGCCGCTGGGCATCGTCTCGACGCCGGTTCTCTTCGAGGAGATCATGCTGGCGCTGCCCGAGAACCATCTCCTGGCGGAGCAGGAGCGGGTTTCCCTATCGGCGCTCAACGGCAACATCTTCATCACGCCGCGCCACCCTGCGGGTGTCAGCTTTCACGCGCATACCACCTCGGCCTGCCGCGCCGCCGGCTTCTTTCCGCGGCTGGGGCCGCAAGGACGCGATTTCGTCACCATCGCCAGCATGGTCGCCGTCGGGCTCGGCGTCGCGCTGGTGCCGCAGTCGCTCCGGAGCATCAGGTTCCCGGCCTGCGCTACCGCGCCATCGCGGGCGAGCCGGTGCTGGCAGAGCTTGCGGTCGCCTATCGCCGCAACGAGCCTTCGCCGGTGGCGCGGGCCTTCGCGGCTCACGCCCGGAAGGGAGCGCCGCCCGTCAATCAATAATCTCAAATTATTCGGGCTACCTGCTGATCAATCCCGGCGAACCCAGCGCCAATGCAGCGGGCTTCGGCGGCGACTGGGCGTCCCGGCAGATCGGGCTGGTCCAGGCGGGGCTGGACTGGCTGCGCGAACTCGTCGCGACCCATGCGATCGCCTGCGACTGGCAGGAAGACGTCCCTGCGATCACCGCCGCCGCGACATCGCGCGGCGAAAGCTCCCGCCATGCGACGCGCCGTCGCTACGAAGCCTGGGGCATCGCATCGAAGGCATATCCGGCCGAGGACCTGCGGCGCATTCTCGGAACCGCCTATTATCGCTACGGAATCCAGTCGCTGACGCGTGCCCTGGTCCAACCGGCCGCGCTTCATCGAGGTCTCGCGGATCATCTACCGGCGGGCGTTACGCTTCTGGAGAACACCACGGTGCATTCGCTGAGCGGTGAAGCGCCGTTCACGGTGGCGACCAGCGGCGGCGAATTCACTGCCGACCGGGTGTTCATCACGAACAACCTGCATGCCCGGGCCTTCGGGCTCGCTCGCGACCGCATGATCGGCATCTACACCTATGGCGACGCCTTCACGCCCGAGCTCGACCGGGATCAACTGGAGCTTCTCGGCGAAATGCCGCAATGGGGCGCGTTGCCGGCGCATCGGATGGGCACCACGATGCGGAAGACGGGGCGGTGCCTGTTGATCCGGAGCGGCGATTCCTACGAGCGGGAACGCGAACCCGCCGCTGTCCGCGCGATGCTGACCCAGCTCTATCGCAACCGCTTTCCGGCGATGAGGACGCATGAGTTCGAGCATGTCTGGGGCGGGCTGACCGCGGTGACGCATAACGGCGCCTTCGCGTTCGGGCAGGTCAGGCCAGGCCTTTTCGTCTCGGCTGGATGCGGCGGCGCCGGCGTCACGCGCGGAACGATTCACGGCAAGTTGCTGGCTGAGCTGGCGTGCGGATCGCAATCCCAGCTGCTGACAGACCGGTTGGCCCAGAAGGGCCCGAACTGGCTGCCGCCAGAGCCCTTCAGGGGCGCAGGAGCGAAGGCCCAGATCGCCTGGGAGCAATGGCTGGCGGGAGCCGAGCGCTAGCCGTCATTTCCGATACGGTCGGTCAGCCCGGTCGAAAGCGGCTTTCCGCCGGCCGCTCAGCTCGTGAAAGCGGCAAGCCGGGGGATGTCGAGGCCAAAGCGCTCGCGCAGTGTGGTTTCCTCGTAATGACGGCGGAACAATCCGCGTTCCTGGAGGACGGGGATCACGAGATCGACGAAATCGTCGAGCCCGTCCGGCATCGAGGCCGGGATCAGGTTGAAGCCGTCGGCGGCGCCCTGCTCGAACCAGGTTTGAAGGTCGTCGGCGATGGTCTGCGGCGAACCGATGATGATGCGGTGGCCATGCGATGCGATGGCCAGGGCGGCGAGCTCGCGCAGCGTGTAGTTCTCGGCGCGCGCCTTGTTCAGCAGGAGGCGCACCCGGCTTTCCCCATGGATGCGTTCCCCCGGCTCCGGCACGGGACCGTCGAGCGGGTGCTGCGAAAGGTCGTAACCCCAGCGCCCGGACAGTTGGCGGATGCCGGCGGCGATGTCGGTATGCTCCTGCAAAGCGGCGAATTTGTCGCGCGCTTCGGCATCGGTCCGCCCCACGATCGGCATGACGCCGGGCAGGATCGGAAGGCTCGGCGCCTTGCGGCCGGCGGCTCTCGCGGCCTCGCTCAGCGCCGCGCGATAGACGAGCGAATCCTCGATCGTATCCTGCGCCGTGAAGGCGATATCCGCCTCGGACGCGGCCAGCCCAATGCCGTCCTGCGAGGAGCCGGCCTGCACGATGATGGGGTGCCCCTGCGGCGGCCGCGAGATGTTGAGCGGCCCGCGCACGCCGAAATGCTCGCCCTTGTGCTCCAGCAGGCGCACCCGCGCCGTATCGAGGAATGCTCCCGATCGCCTGTCCATGATCAGGGCATCGTCGGCCCAGCTATCCCAAAGGCCGCGGACGACCTGGACGAATTCGCCGGCGCGCACATAGCGGGTGGCGTGATCCGGCAGCGCCGCGAGGCTGAAATTCTCGGCTGCTCGATCCGATTGGGTGGTGACCACGTTCCAACCCGCGCGGCCATGGCTGATGTGGTCGAGCGAGGCGAGCTGCCGCGCGACATTGTAGGGTTCCGCGAAGCTGGTCGAAATCGTGCCGACGAGACCGATCTTCGAGGTCGTGACGGCCAGCGCCGACAGCAGCGTCAGCGGTTCGAGCCCGCCGGCCTTGCCTTGGGCGCCCGGCTCCGGGCCAGCCAGATTGTCCGCGACGAAGAACATGTCGAACAGTCCCTCCTCGGCCTTGCGAGCGATCCGGATCGCCCAGTCGACATCCTCGGGATGGCCCTGCGCGCTGTCCTGCCGCCATGCAGCCGGATGCCGGCCGAGCGGCTGGTGGAACAGGCCGAGATGGAGCCTGCGGGGCTTCCCGGCATTCTGGTCGACGGTCGTCATTGCATTCTCGGACAGGGTCAATCGAGTGGAGCTGCGTTCAGTCCAGGCGAGGATCGAGATGATCCCGCAACCAGTCGCCGAGCAGGATGACGCCGAACACCGTCAAGGTGATCGCGATACCGGGAAAGGTCGCAACCCACCAGCTCGTCGCCAGATATTGCCGGCCCTCGCTCAGCATCTGGCCCCAGGATATCTCGGGCGGCTGAATCCCGAAGCCGAGGAAGCTGAGGGATGATTCCGCGAGAATGACGGTGCCGACATTCATGGTCGAGACGACCACGAAGGACGACAGGATGTTGGGGAGGACGTGCCGCAGGATCAGGCCGAGCGGGCGCGCGCCGATCGCGCGGGCCGCCGCGACATAGTCCATTTCCTTCACGCCCAAGACATCGGCCCTGACGATCCGGGCACAGCCGACCCAGTTGGTCGCGGCGATGACGACGACGAGCGGCAGCAGCCCGGAGCCCGCGACGAGGGCCACGACGAGCATGAACAGCATCGTCGGAATCGCCAGCATCGCGTCGATCACGCGCATGATCAGCGCATCGACCCTGCCACCCGCCATGCCCGCCAGCAGGCCGAGCCAAAGGCCGATGAGGCTGGAGAGGGCGACCGCCGCGACGCCAACCGTCAGCGACGTGCGGGCGCCGAAGATGATGCGGCTGAGCAGGTCGCGTCCCTGGCTGTCGGTTCCCAGCAGGTGTCGCGGATTGCCGCCTTCGAGCCAGGCCGGCGGGAGCAGTTTCAGCGACAGGTTGCGCCGCAGCGGGTCGAGCGGCGCCAGCTGGTCCGCCAGCAGCGCCGTGAGGGCGATGAGGACGACGATGGTGAGACCGGCCAAACCGGCCTTGTTCGACAACAGCGAGCGCAGCACGCGCGGGCAGCGCAGCCTATGGGGGATCGAGAGAGTTATCTGCATCGCTTTCACGTGAGCCGATCAAGGCCGCAGGCGAGGGTCGATCAGCCGATAGAGAGCGTCGGTGGCCAGATTGATCGTCAAGGCCATGATCGTGATGACGAAGACCGCGATCTGAATGACCGCCATGTCCTTGGTGTAGACGGCCTGCACGACGAGCTGGCCGAGGCCCGGCCAGGAAAACACGGTCTCCGTGACCAGCGCACCGCCGAGAAGGGCGATGGCGTGCAGCGATGTCATGGTGAGCGCGGGGATCAGCGCGTTGCGCAGGCCGTGACGCAGGATGACGAGCCGCTCCGGCACGCCCTTGGCCCGCGCGGTCCGGACGTAATCCTGGCCCATCACCTCCAGCAGGCTGGAGCGGATCAGCTTCGTCAGCTCCGCCGCGAAGCCGGTGCCCAGCGTGATCGCCGGCAGGATGAGATGCGAGAAGCCGCCGCTGCCGGACACCGGCACCAGCCGCAGCCACACGCCGAAGACGAGGATCAGCATGATGCCGACCCAGAAGTTCGGCATCGCCTTGCCCAGCACCGTAACCGCCGAGATCGCGAAATCCGGCATGCTGTTGCGGTTGACCGCAGCGAAGATCCCTGTCGGCACGGCAATGATGATCGCGACGACGAGGCCGCCCGCGGTCAATGTCAACGTCGCGGGAATGCGTTCGAGCACGACCGGCAGGGCATCGGTGCCATAGCGATAGGAGACGCCGAAATCCCCGGTCAGGATGTTGGCCATGTAGCGCAGATACTGGGCGTACCAGGGCTGATCGAGCCCCCAGGCCGCGACCAGCGCGAGACGGTCCGCTTCGCTCGCATCCTCCGGGATCAGCAAGGCCGAAGGGTCGCCCGTCAGATAGACGAGGACGAACACGATCAGCGAGACGATGTAGAGCACCGGGACGAATTGCAGCAGCGCCCGCAAGGGAGAACGGCCGCTCATGGGCGCGAGACATCCTCGGCTGCGATCATCTCGTCGAAGCGCCCGTTGTATTTGACGCGGTCGCTGACGCCATAGATCGACTGCGGAAAGAGCAGGCCGATGCGGACACGTTCGTCGGCCACGATCTGCTGGCCCTTCTGCGAGATCGCGATGCGCTCCTCTTCGGTCCTGGCGGTGCGCACGGCCGTCGCGAGCCCGTCGAAGGTTTCGTCCGCCCAGTCGTAATGGCGCTTGAAGTTGTCGACGAAGAGGGTGGAGGCGTCGGTGTAGGAGCCCATTCCCCAGAGATAGAGCTCCCCGAAGCCGTCGCCGACCACCTTGTTGTTGTAGACGGTCCAGTCCAGCACCTCGACCTGAACCTTGAAGCCGACATCCTCGAGATAACCGGCCACCGCTTCGACGATTTCGCGATCCTTCACGTAGCGGCCGCTCGGCGTGCTGATCCTGATCGCCGGCTGCTTGCGGCCGCCATAGCCGGCTTCGCGCAGCAGCGCCTTGGCCCGCTCCGGATCGAAGCGGATGTTGCGGCTGAGATCGGGGGCGAAGCCGGGGATCGCCGGCGGGAAGAAGCCGCGGGTCGGCGTGCCATGTCCTTCCAGAACCTGCTGCACGATCGCGTTGCGATCGATGGCAAGATCGATCGCCTCACGGATGCGCGGATCGCCCGTGACGCGGTCCTTGCCCGTCCGGACGTGGAGGGCGAGGTTGCGGGCGATATCGAAAGTCAGCGCCCGCGTGCCCTTGTTGTCGTCCAGCCGGGCGATATCCTCCGGCGGAATGTTCACGGCGATGTCGACGCCACCGGTCAGGAGCTCGGCCACGCGCGTCGTCGTCTCCGGGATCGAGCGGATGACGACGCTGTCCCATTTCGGGGTGCCGCCCCACCAGCGCGCGTTCTTCACCAGAACGACGCGATCGGACTTGATCCACTGCTTGAAGACATAGGGGCCGGTGCCGACCGGCTGCTTGAAGAACTCGTCCTTGCCGGCCTTCTCGAACGCCGCCTTGGGCAAGATGCCGGCGCCGTTGCCCACGAAGGCGTGCAGAAGCAGCGTGTCGGGACCATCGGTTTCGATCTTTACCGTGAGATCGTCGGGCGCCTCGACCGATTTGATGCGGCGGAACTTGCTCGAGTTGACCAGTTTCTTGTCTTGCTGCGAGCGCTCGATCGTGAACTTGACGTCCTGGGCGGTGAACTTGTCGCCGTTATGCCAGTAGACGTCGTCGCGCAGCTTGAACGTCCAGTGGATGTTGTCGTCGCTCTGCCATGTCAGCGCGAGGCGCGGTGCGAAGCGCAACCGGCCCTGGCTGAAATCCTTGTCGACCAGATAATCGTAGATGTTCACCAGCGCCGACTCGGTGCTGTTGTTGCCGTGATTGGCCGGATCGAGCGAGAGGATGTCGTTGCCCTGCGCAATCGTCAGCGTTTCGGCTGCGGCAGAGCTTCCAGGGCTTGCAAGGATCAACGCTGCCGACATGGCCAGAACCGGCCAGCGGATCAAAGCAGACAAACTCATGAAAGCGACGCCCTTGTCTTCGAGACTTCGAGATTGGCGCCAAAATAACGCGGGCTATCCGGAAAAGGCCTTCAAATCCACGGCGATATCGATAGAGATCCTCTCCCGCTCCCCGGCGGCGCAGCAATTTCCATCGTCGGCGCGGCTCTCATGCGAGCTGCTGAGCAGAGCGGAATTCCCCGACCGGCGTCGATCTCAACGCGATCCGTCGGCCGCGCCCTTCAGGAACAGAGCCCAGGCCTTCTCGAAGAACGCGTCCTGCGCCTCCGCCGTCGCATAGGCCGTGCCGCCGAGCATGGCGTCGATCGAGGGGCCGGTCGCAACGGCATGGATGAGCTGGTCCGCGATGAATTCGGCCTCGCCTTCCGCGATCGCGCCCTCGTCCTGTGCGTCGCGCACGATGTCGGTCAGGCGCTCGACGATCGGGTCGGGCGTCTTTGCAGCTAGAGCGCCATCGAGCAGAAGGGCTTCGCTGAAGGCGATGCGCTTGAATGCCGTCAATTCGGCTTCGACATTGACGGTGAGGAACCAGCGTGCGGTCCGCCGCAGGCGCTCGATGCCGGTTCCCGCCTCGCTGGCGACCGCCTCCAGGCGCTGGAGAACCCGGGACCGCAATCGCTCGATCACGGCATCGAACAACGCCCGCTTGGAGGGAAACCGGCGATAGATGGTGTCCTTGCCGACCCGGCAGGTCACGGCAAGCCGCTCCACAGAGGTGGCGGCATAGCCCTGGCTGGCGAACATCTCCGAGGCGAGATCGAGGATCGCATCGGAAATCTGGCCTTCGCGCGCCTTGGATGGCCTGCCGCCCTTTCCCAGGCGCCGGGAACCCTTCGCAGGCGAGGCTTTGGGCGGTGAGGAAGAGGGAGGAGCGGCGGACATGATGCTTCCTTAGCTCACGGCTACACAGTTTAGAAGCTTGAAAATCAAGGAAAATAAACTGGACAGGTAAGTCCCGTTTTGTTTAGGCGAGAGCGATCGCGCTTGCTGGGGCTGCCGCTATGACGTCACGGGTTTCACATCTTTCCACATCGGTATGCGTGCTGGCACTCTTCGCCGGATCGGGGATCGCGGGGGCGCAAACGCGTGCCGACGCGCAACCCTTCCAGCTCGACACGCTCGTCGTGACGGGGGAGCGCTCGGACAGCCGCGACGAATACGCCCGCCGCACGACCGCCACGGCGACCAAGACCGCGACGCCCGTCCTGGAAACCCCGCAGGCGATCTCGACGGTGACGCGCCGGCAGCTCGACGACCAGAACCCGCAGACGGTGGGAAACGCCCTGCGCTATACCGCCGGCGTGCTCTCCGAGCGTGACGCGACCTCGCGCTACGACAGCGTCTTCCTGCGCGGCTTCGGCGGCTTCGGCACCGCGACGGACTTCGTCGGCTTCCTGGACGGGCTCAGGCTGCCGCGCGGACAGGCCTTCGCGGTGACCTCGATCGATCCGTTCCTGCTCGACCGCATCGAGGTGATCAAGGGTCCGTCCGCGCTGCTCTACGGCCAGATCAGCCCGGGCGGGCTCGTGAACCAGATCAGCCGGATGCCGAGCACCACGCCCTATAACGAATTGCGCGTCGAGGCCGGCAGCCATGGCCGGGTCCAGAGCGGCTTCACCAGCCAGGGGCCGATCGACCGCGAGGGCAAGTTCTCGTACAGCCTCAGCACCATCGGCCGCCTTGCCGACACGCGCTACGACGACGTCGAGGAGCAGCGGTTCGGCATCGCGCCGGGGCTGACCTGGCAGCCCACGAGCGATACGCGGCTGACGGTCTCCGGCTTTTACCAGCGCGATCCGAAGGGCGGCTATTTCAACTCGCTCTACTCCCGCTTCCTGGCGCCCAACTACCGGGCCCTCCTCAACCGGGACCTCAATATCGGCGATCCCGGCTTCGACAGCTTCAAGCGCGAGCAATACGGCGTCGGCTACAGCCTCGAGCATCGCTTCAACGACACGGTGAGCCTGCATTCGAGCCTGCGCTATGGCGAGGTCGACACCAATTTCCGCTCGCTGCAGATGGCCGGCCCGATCAGCGCGGCCGGCACGATCCCGCGCATCGCGCTCAACTCGATCGAGGATGCGCGCCGGCTATCGACCGACAACCACCTGCGGTTCAATCTGCGGACCCTCAATGCCGAGCATACGCTTCTGACCGGCGTCGACTATCAGAACGGCGGCAGCAACTGGCAGTACAGGTTCGGGCCGGCAACGACGCTGAACGTCGTCTCGCCGAGCTATTATCAGCCGGCCGGGCCGCTCGCGACCATCATCGACAGCAAGCAGGATCTCACCCAGGCCGGAGTTTACCTGCAGGACCAGATCAAGCTCGGCGGATTCCGCGCGACGCTGGGCCTTCGGCACGACTGGACCGAGCAGTCGACGCTTAACCGCCTGACCGGAACGAAGCAGAGCCAGTCCAGCGAGAAGACCAGCTATCGGGCGGGCCTGCTCTATCTCTTCGACAACGGCCTTGCGCCCTATGTCAGCTACTCCACCTCCTTCGAACCGACCATCGGAGTCGATGCCGTGGGCGTTCCATTTCGGCCGAAGACCGGTGAGCAATACGAGGCCGGCCTGAAGTATCAGCCCGGCTTCATGAACGCGCTTCTGACCTTCTCCGCTTTCGACATCAGGCAGCAGAACGTGCTGACCCCGGGAGCGATGCCCAGCTTCAACGTGCAGCAGGGAGAAATCCGCTCGCGCGGGCTCGAATTCGAGGCGCGGGGCGAGGTTCTGGAGGGTCTCGACATCATCGCGGCGGTAACCGTGCTCGATACCGAGGTCACCCGCTCCACCGTCGCGACCACGATCGGCAAGCGACCCCAGGCCGTACCGACCCAGTTCGGCTCGCTCTGGGCCAACTATCGCTTCGCGACAGGGCCGCTGGCGGGGCTTTCGATCGGCGGCGGCGTGCGCGTCGTGGGCGCGAGCTTCGCCGACGATGCCAACACCATTCGCACGCCCAGCTACGCCGTCGTCGATGCCGCCATCCGCTATGACCTCGCGAAGCTGCACGCCTCGCTGAAGGGGGCGGAAGCCACGCTCAACGTCTCCAACCTGTTCGACAAGGACTACTACACGAGCTGCAGCTCCAATATTTATTGCCAGTTCGGCGCCGGCCGAGAGGTTCTGGCCGGCCTGCGCTACCGGTGGTGAAGCTGCCGATGCACCTGCCGACACGCCGAACCGCCCTGGGAACGATGGCCGCGTTGATCGCGCAGCCATCACTCTCGCGCGACGACAGCCTTTCCGTCGTCGACATGCTCGGCAGGACCGTCACCCTGCCGCGAGCGCCACGCCGGATCGTGCTGCTCGAAGGGCGCGACCTCCTGACGATGGCGCTGTTCCACCCTCGCCCCGCGGAACTGGTCGTCGGCTGGGCGGCGCCTGAGCGCTTCGACAGCGATCTGCTGCGGGACAGCTTCGAGCGCTCGGCCGGCCATCCGATCGTGCTCGTCGGCAAGCAGACGGCCGACACGCTTTCGCTGGAAGGCATCCTTTCGCTCGCGCCCGATCTCGTCATCGCCACCGCCTTCATGGCGCCGGGCGGCGATCCGCAGGCGGCGGTCGAACGGTTGGCACAGTTCGGCATTCCGCTGGTGTTCAGCGACTCCGCCAGCAACTCCCCGTCCGAGAGCCGGCGCTCGCCGCGACAGGGGCTTGCGGCCCAGCTGCGCATGTGGGGCGCCATCCTCGGGGAGCCCGCCCGCTCCGAAGAGATTATCGCCTTCGTCGATCAACGGTTCGAGGCCGTCTCCCGGCGCCTGTCCCGCGCCAAGCCGGTCAAAACCTATCTCGAAATCATGTCGCTCTACGACGAGTGCTGCTGGGCTGCGGGAACCCGGATCTGGGGAGAGCTGCTCATCGACGCCGGCGGCCGCTCGCTCGACGGGCTCGATGCACCGTGGACCGCGAAGCTGTCGACGGAGCAGCTGCTGGCGCAGCAACCGCAGGCCTATATCGCGACCGGCGGAGGCTATGCGTCCGCGACGCGCCCGGCCATCGGGCCGGGTCTCGACCCGCGGGCCGGGCGCCGCGGCCTGCAGCGGCTGACCGAGCGGACCGGGTTCGCGTCCCTGCCCGCCATCCGCGACCGTCGCGTCCACGGGATCTGGACCGGCCTGATCACGGTTCCGGCGCTCAACATCGTCTTCGTCGAGCTCGCCGCCAAGTGGCTCCACCCGGAATTGTGCGGCGATCTCAACCCGGCGGCGACGCTGGCCGAGATCAATCGCCGCTTCCTTTCGCAACCCCTCGCCGGCCCGTTATGGGCAAACCTCGACGGAGCCGATCCGTGACCGCCGCCGTAAAGCCGATATCCAGTCCGACAACCTTACGATTCGCTGCCAAGGCTGTGATCGCGTTCCCGCGGGTATCCGCCTTCCTGCCCGACATCCTGGACTCGATCGCGACGCATGACATGGAGGTCATGCCCGACCGTGGCGGATACACCGTTTCCTCGCCATTGGGTGTCGCCACGGTCGCTGCGGGCCGGGGCACGCTGACCCTCACGGTCGGCACCGACGAGCCGACGCATCTCAACCGCCTGAAACATGCGCTGGCCGGCCCGATCGAATTCATTGCGCGGTCGGAGCAACTCGTCATCGACTGGCAGGGCGACGCGACGGGGCCTTCGCTCCCCGATGACCTGCGCATCCTGCGGGTTCGGCAGATCGAGGATATGTCTCCTCGCCTGCGGCGCATCGTCTTCTCGGGCGAGAACCTCGTCCGCTTCGACCGCCCCGACCAGATCCATTGCCGCCTGCTGTTCCAGCCCGAGGGGATCGACGATCCCCAATGGCCGATGCTCGGCAATGACGGGAAGATCATCTGGCCGGAATCGGGGCCCTTGCCGTCCCGCGTCTATACGATCCGCGAGATCGACGCGGCGGCGGGGACGATCACGATCGACTTCTCCCTCCACCCGACGCCCGGCCCGGCAACGCGATGGGCGATCGAAGCCCGCCCCGGCAGCATGGCCGGCATCCTCGGCCCGGCGGCCAAAGGGCCCAAGCCTGCCGAATGGTATATGCTGGCGGGGGACGAGACAGGTCTGCCGGGCATCGCCCGGATTCTAGCTGATCTCCACGCACAGGCTCGTGGCATCGCCTTGGTCGAAGTCGGCGGCGCCGAGGACGAGCAACAGCTGCGGCATCCGCCCGGCATCGCGTTGCGCTGGCTGCATCGCGCGGAGGCTGCGCCGGGACTGTCGACCGTGCTTGTGGATGCCGTACGCGCATCCGCATGGCCTGATGATCTGGCATCGGCATTCTTCTGGGGCGGTTGCGAGTTCCAGGCCTTTCGCGCCATCCACCGCCATCTCAGGGAGGAAGTCGGGCTGCCGGCCGACCGGCGCGTCCTCTACTCGCACTGGCATCGCAGCATGAGCGAGGAGGACATCATCGCAGTGGGCAGCGAAGCCTATCTTCCATAATCAGAAAAAGGGTGCTGCCACACGCGCTCATGCTGCAACCAGCCGCAGCGATTGCAGGGCGTGACCGAGACGCATCTTTAGCCAGCGGCCTTCCTGGCCGCCCAGTTAAGCGGCGGCGAAGAATGATCACGTCGAGCTCTTTCGGCGTCCGGCGCTTGCCTCAAGAACGTCCTTCGCCCGCCGGCGCGCTGCCCCGTTCCGGCGCTTGGTCCGGAGGCGCGCTTCCAGCTCGATCGCCTTGTCGATGCCGCGGGAAATCAGCGCGGGTATGAGCTGGTCCCGCGATCGCGCCAGGGAACCGGTGTACCAACTCGTCACCGCCCCTTTCGCGCCGCGGTTCACCAGATGACGGACGACGTCCAGGCTCTTCAGCCGTTGAGCGAGCTCCCGCGATTTGAGGTGATTGACATCCTCCTGATGCAGGATCGCCCCATAGGCCTCAGCCTCCGCCCAGCTCGGCGACAGCATGAAGTGCCGATATGCCGCCAGAGCGGCGCTTTCGAGGGCTTCGTAAAGCTCCGCGGGCTCGTAATGGTCGCGCTCGACCGCATCCGTCAGGTAATCGACGAACCGAAGCGCGATCTCCTGCTGCTGGCGCGCGCCCCATGCGACCAGAACCGTATCGTCCTGCAGCAGTGGAACGCAGACCGGCTCCCCACCCTCGGACAATCCGAAGCCCTTCACGCTCGTATGATCCGCCGCGGCCATCACCTCGAGCAGCGCGGTCTTCCACGGCGCGCTCGGCATCCATATGCACGTCCGCGCCTCCGGCCCGAGCACCGTGGTGCTGAGCCCCATGTAATAGCCAACGAGACTGACACGATCGCCGACGACCGGCTGAAGCCGCCTCTGCGTCGTGCCACGCCAACCCAGATCGACGATATGGGCGTCGTCTGCGGCAAAGAAATCCTTGGTTTCAAGATAGGCCGTGGTCGCCGCCCGCGCCTGCCGGACCCGCTCGCGCAGGGGAGCCAGCCACAGCGGCCGCAGCAGCACCTCTTTCAGCCGGTCCCTGTCGTTCTCGCTCAGTTCCGTGCGCGGCGTACCCGGATCGACGCTCGAGGCCTGGGCGATCAGATCGATATCGCCGCGAGGATAGCTCAGGGAGAGCAAAGCTTCGGCGAGGGAGATGCGGTCGTAATAGGCCAGCGCCAACGCCTGATCGACCATCTCTTCGTCATCATCGTCGGGCAGCGCCGGCAGCAGGAAGGCCTGGCGCGACGCGTAGGTGTAATGCACGGCCACGTCGACGCCGAGCCAACGGACGAAGCGCTCGCAGATAGCAGCCAGGACCTGCCCGTCGCGCGCGAGGAAATGAATGGCGCGCCCGCCCCGCTTCAGCACATCGAGCAGGATCCACAGGACATAGGCGGCGAAGAGCGGGCCGACGACGCTGGCTGCGGCCGTCAGAATGCCCTTATCGACCGGTGCCTCCTGTCCGAGACGAGCAGCTCGCGCCGACCCCGCTATGGTGGAGGCCAGGACATCGCCGGCTCCGGATGCGAACAGCACCCGCTCGCGGGTCGTCCAATGGGAGTCGCTGAACAGCGTGGCTTCCCAGCCATTCGCCCGGGCGTTCTGGACATCGCTCAGCGCATTATCGCCCAGATGCTGGAAGCGCAGGCCGGAGAGGTTTTTTCGGCCCGCAACATGGCCGAAAATGCTGCCATCGATCTTGCTCCTGAGCTCCTCGCACGACGAGATGATCGCCATCGGAGGGGCATAGCCGGCCTTGGCGAGAAGCTGGCCGACCTCATCCGCCGTGAAATAGGTATCCGACAGGAAGAGCAGCGGCTGCCCGCTCCGTGCCAGCGCCGCCACCCTGCTCCGCGTCGACGCGATCGGGCGGATGAGACGCAGCTCCTCCTCGAATTCCATTCCGCGCGCGACACGCGCGACCTCCGGCGACAGGCCGAGAAAGCCGGCCAGGCGGCCGTAGATATCGTCGAGCGTGACCTCGCGGTGAGGAACCGTGAGCCTTTGATCGAACTCGGCCTGTGCCCGGGCATAAAGCCATTCGGTGTCGCTGAGCTTCGATAGGCCAAGCCGGCGCAGCTTTCGCCCGACGACAAGGTGAAGATGCTCGGGCAGATGGAGGAGGCGGCAGAGAGATGTGTCGAACACATCGAAACTGAAGGCCAGCCCGGCCCGCGCAGCGTTCGGCGGGGATAGGTCGTTCATCTCAACCTCCTGCGACGGACCGCAACAACTGCTCCGTTCAAAGGCATGTGACGCAGCGCGCTTTGCCAGGCCTGAACCGGCCTCACGCATAGACGCGGAAGTAATCGACCCGCATGCTGGTCTCGCGATCCTCCTCCCTCAGCGGATCGGGAAAGGGCACGTCCGAGCGCAAGGCGAGGGTCAGCAACGGCCAGAACACATCGCCCTGGTCGTCCAGTTGCCGCGCCCGCCCGATCGTCCAGTCGATGGGGAGGCCCGATTTGGGGTCCCTCACCGGTCGTCGCTCGAAATACGGGACGCAGCGCGCGCCTTCGACGAGCACGCCATAGCGAAAATATCCGGCGGTGATGTCGGTTCCCGTGGGCATGCCGACGCCCTCATGATGTTCGCCGGGCTGCCCCCATTCGTGGAGATAGGTGCCGTAGAGGTCGAGCTCCCAGCCCTTGTGCTCGACGACATCGATCTCGATGCTCGTCTTCGGCAGCAGGATGCTGCGGCCGTTCATGAGCCAGAACGCCGGGAAGCTCAGGGGATGCTTGGGAAAGCGAATCCTGGCCTCGAAATAGCCGTTCCGCCAGCCGGCGACGATCGTGCCGTCGGGACGCGCCGTCTGCAGGTTGCCGGAGATCCACTGATATTCGGGCAGGACGTTTCCGTAATAGGCCGGCACCCTCATCGTGCGACCGATATATTTGGCGGAAATCTGGAGAGCCTTGCCGTTCTCCGTGAGGGGATCGTCGATGATGGCGTAGGGGTTGAACCCTTCCTCGCCGTCGATCCGGGCGAAAGCCGAGCGCCCGTAGAAGCCGGTGTCGAATGTCGTCGCCTTCGGGCCGGCCTGCCAGAGCTTCGTATCGAGAACGGCAAAGTCGTCGCTGAACGAGAGCGCCCTGCCGGCCAGCGGGTCTGCGGGGACGGCAGCCGTGCCACTCGCAGGCCCCGCCACGGCAAGCGGAGCAGCCGCAAGGGCCGCCATCCCCTTCAGCAGGCCGCGCCGCGGCAGCGCGAGGTTCCGGGATGAAGAGCGTCGCTCATGCATGCGCCGCTCCCGCCGCTTCGTAGACGCTCATGGTCTCGCGAGCGACGCGGTCTATCGTCAGATGCGTCAGGTTTCTCTGGCTGCGCGCCCTCCATTCGGACAGGATCTCCGGATTCCCGACGATCCGGCCGAGCGCGTCGGCAAGCTTCATAGGGTCCTTAGCCGGAACAAGAATTCCGGCCTCGCCATTCTCCAGAAGCTGCGGAACCCCGTCGACGGCCGTCGCCACAACGGCGCAGCCGGCCTCTCTCGCCTCCGAGAGAACCAGCGGCGCAGGGTCGGCATGCGACGGCAGCACGAAGATATCGGCCCCCAGCATCCAGGGATAGGGATCCTGCTGCGCACCGACGAAGGTCACGGCCGGCGCGCAGCGCATCTGTCCGACCATCTCGCGATAGGACTCCAGATACGGCCCCTCCCCGACGATCCAGAGGCGCGCGGTGGGATGGTCGGCATGAAGCCGGTCGAAGGCCGCGAACAGATCGGGCAGCCCCTTGCGCGGATGCTGCCCGCCGACGGACAGGATGCTGGGCGAGCCGAGATCCCGCGGCGAATGATCCCGCCCCTCGAAGCGGGCCGAGCCGATCGTACCGTTGAGAACCACGCTCAGGCGAGAGGCGGGAACACCTCTTTTTTTCATCGACAGGCCGACGGCTTCGCTGACCGCGATCACGCGCGTGCCCAGCCCCATCAGGGTCGCGCTTTTCTCGAACTCGTTATGGACAGTCGTGACAAGCGGGATGCGCGCCAGCTTGCAGGCCGGCCAGGCCAGCACGGCGCTGGTCATCATGTGAGCGTGGACGATATCGGCACGCCACAGCCTCATCTTCCGCCGCAACGCCAGGAACGCCCTCATGAGATCGGAGGCCCGGCGACGGTGATCGATATGAAAGCTCTCGATGCCGTTCCTGGCGAGGAGGTCGTCGAAATCGCCGCCGCCGCTCGCCACCGCGACCGAATGGCCGAGCTGTCGTTGCGCACAGGCCAGATCGACCGCGGCATGAACATGCCCGTTGAGGCGCCGGGTATGGTTCAGCAGATGGAGGATGCGCATGATCCGTTTCCCGTGGAGGCCGGCGTAGCCAATCTTCGCTTGCTGTCCCGACCGGACCGAGTGGCTGCCGCCCGGAAACGGCAGCCTGCCCGGGGTGGGAGCCTCGTCTGGCTGCGTTTGAGACTCACAGCGCGGACCGGCTCGCGCCAAGCGCCGCCTCGGCTTCGTGCGTCGAGACCCGGGCGGTCGGCTGATAGTTGAACGCTCCCTGCCGCCCGAAGGATTCCACGCCGAACTGACGCAGCGAATCCACCAGCGCCGCAGCCCTCGCCGCCGCTCCGTTGCGATAAATCGGATAGGCATTGGCGAGCATCTGGCTGCCCTCCAGCTTGAGGTCGCCATCGAACAGCCCGTTCAAGCGGACATGCGCGCGGAAATCCGCCTCGGCTTGGGCGGCCGAATGCCCGATATGGTCGGCGATGACCTCGACCGCGAAATACTCGCGGCCATCAGCCGGCCCGTAGAAATCCGAGTAGACGGTCAGGCGCTTCCAGGCGCCTTCATGGGAGAAATTGTAGAGGATGGACTCCCGGAAGCCCCTTTCGCCGGAGAAGCTGAAATAGAGGCTCACCAGCGTGATCGTCTCGAGTTCCGCCTCGCCGAAATTGATCCCGCACAGCGCCGCCGCACGGTCCAGAGGGATTGTCGAGATGACGCGTCTCGCGCTGATCGTGCCGTCCGCGAACCTGACGCGGAACCCCTGCCCCGAACGCTCGATCCCCTCGAGACGGGTCGACAGGCGGAATGTGACGCCACTCGCACTGAGGCGGTCGACCGCCGCGGCGTAGAGCGTCGAGAAGCCTTCTTTCGGGCGAGCGAGCTGCCGGTTCGTCGGCGCGCCGCCCTTCGGCTTCCGTAAGCGGGCAACAAAGGCGCGCAGCGAGGCGTTTTCGCTGATCCAGAGCATCCGCTTGCGGGCGAGCTCGATATCGATCTGCTCAGCCGGCACGCCGTAAAAGCGCTTCATATAGGATTCGAGCCCGGTCCGGTGCAGCAGATACCCGCCGATCCAGTAGCGCGCGAAGTCCCGTGCATTGCGCATCTGCCGTTGGAAAAGCCGGGCATAGATGACGGAGGCTGCGATGCAGATGAGGACCCAGAGGCCGGCGGCCAGGACGTCGTCCCTCGGCGAGATCGGATAGGCGGTCACCTTCCTCTGCGGGTTCAGCCGCGCCCAGCTCGGGTCGATCGGCACATAGCGCGGCAGCAGCTCCGGAAAATGAGCGAGCAGCGGCGAGTCGTCCTGAAAGATGAGGCTGCCGATGTCGAAGGTGTAGCCGCCACTCGACCAATCGATGTGGTTCCCGCCGACATGGGCGTATTCGTCGACGAGGAGGAGGCGTCCGCATCCCTGCGCGCCGAGGACCGAGGCGGAGACGAGCCCGGATACGCCGGCGCCGAGCACGACGGCGTCATAGTGCTCGACCAAGCCTTCGACGTCTTCCATGTCGCGGGCAACCGCGTCATCCATGGCTCGTCCCTTCTCATCCCTGCACCACCGGGTCGGTGGTCAGATGGATCGGGCGCGACGCTCCGGAGCCAGAAGTATCCGGCAAAAGACCGGGCGCGTCGGCATCACTCCGGATCCCAGCAAGACTTAGGCCAACGTTCGAGAATGCGACTCGGCATCTTTCTGCCGCTGCGGCAGAGGCGCGTGACTGCGCTGGCACGATCTTCGCTTTACCTCAGCCCAAGCGGCTCTGGCTCTGGAACGAGGATTCCGACGTGCGAGGCCCAAGCGAACTCAGCAGCAGGCTCGATGGTGTCAGCCTGATCTCCACGGACGTCTTCGACACGCTGCTGTTGCGGCGACTGAGATCGGAGCGTTCGCGTATCGTCGAAGGCGAAGGGCTGTTTGCCCGGTTTCTCGGCGAACGCGGCTTTTCGGTTTCCGTGGAGAGGCTCGTCGACCTGCGCCTTCGCGCGCAGTCGCTGGCCCACCGCGCCGTCAATATGAACGGAAACGGGGAAGTCGGCTTTCTCGACATCACCCGGCGCCAGCTCCAGGTACTGGGGCTGCCGGAAGAACTGGCGCTGGACCGGCTTGCCATCGAGATCGAGGTCGAGAAGCGGTCGTTGCGGCCCAACCGTGCCCTGGCCGCAGCGCTCCGGCAGTCCGGCATACCGGTCGTCGCGATCAGCGACACGGGCTTGCCGGCGGCGGCCATAGCCGGCTTGATCGAGCATCATCACGGGCCGGAATTGATCTCCCGGGTCTATTCAAGCGCGGACGAGGCGGCCACCAAGCGCCAAGGCGACATCTTCCTCCAGATCCTGGCTGCCGAGGAGGTCCCGCCGCACCGCCTGCTCCATGTCGGCGACGACGCCATCGCCGACCATGAAGTGCCCTGCGCATTGGGCATCAGGACGCTTCATTTGCCGCGAGCCCGGCTGCGCCGCCGCATCTCGCGTATGCACGGGGCCGCCGCCGAGGCGCGCCGGCGCCTCGACCGTGCATGGGTTGGCAGCCGGCTGGCCCTGCCCACGCCGAGGGATACCGCCAGCTTCGCCGGCGCGGTGCTAGGTCCGATCGTCGCGGAATTCTGCCTCCGGATCTGGCTCTATGCCGATCAGCTTCGGAAGGACGACGACGCGATACTGCTGTTCTGCGCCCGCGGCGGCGTCGGCATTCGGGAGGCGTTCGAACGTCTGCTCGATCGCTTGCATCTGCGGCTGGATACGCCCCGGGAAAACCTGCTGATCTCGCGTCTCGTCGCGGCGCGCGCGGCGATCGCAAGGCGCAGCCCCGCCGCAGTCGAGGAACTGAGCCGCGAATTCCGGGACAGCAGCTTTGCCGACGTGGCGCAAGCCTTGAGCGGGCGCAATCGCGAGCTGCCCGCCAGCTGGTCCGAGCCGTTCGTGCCGGACCAACTCTACGATCTCTTCAAAACGCCGGCAGGCCAGCAGGTCGTGGACGATATCGACGCGCAGAACGCTCTCTTCCGCCGGCACCTGAAACAGGTCTCGGCGGGGCGAGGGCGGCTGGTGCTCTGCGATACCGGTCTCTACGGCAGCACCCAGCGGCTCCTCGCCGACGGGTTTCCGGAACTGTCGATCGAAACCGTCCAGCTCGCGCGGTCCAACTACAAGGGCCATTCGGAAGAGCATTTCCCGCGGGTCGTCGGCCTTCTCGTCGAGCAGGATGTCTACAGCCCGTTCCAGGTCGAAACGACGGTCTTGCGCTACTGGCAGCTCGTCGAAAGCCTGTTCGAGCCGGCCATCCCCTCGGTACGTCATTTTCATGAAGACGCCGCGGGCGATGTGCTGGCGAATTCCGGCTGCGTCCGCCGCGAGGCCGTGGATGTCGCCGCCAGCAACGCGCTGCTGCGGGATGTCCTCGCCTATATCGATCAGATTCCCGACGGCGCGACGCTCCTCGACGATGCGGAGCGCGCCTGGCCAAGGCTGAAGCAGGCGATCACCCGCCCATCGACACAGGATCTGCACGCGCTTGATGTCGGCCGGCGCTCGGTCGATTTCGGGCGCAGCGATGTCGTCGCTGCAATCAACGGCAACAGCCCTGGCCATGCGCTTGCGCGCCTCTCTGCGGTCCGGTCGCATCTCTGGCGGGAAGGCGCCATCGCGCGCGAATTCCCGCATCTGCGCCCTGCGCTGCTGCTGGCGATGGAGGCAGGCTACGCGGTGAGAGGATTGTCGGCACAATGGCTGCGGTGACCGCCCCCGGGCGCCCCATGAACGTCGCGATGCTGCTCAGCTGCGGCTCCTTCGAAGGCTTCTTCGGCGGCGTCCAGGGCCAGACGCGGGAGACGTATCTGAAGAGCTATCGCGGTGACTGGTCCTGGTACTACGCCCGCGGCCTCGTCGAGAACGGGATCAGGCCGACGCTCTATATTCCCTCCCTCCGCGAGAGCGGGCGCTACGAAACGGAGCTCGGTGTCTCCGTGCGCTTCCTGCCGCTGGCGCGCTGGTATGTTCCTGCCGAGCGGGTCTGGCTCAAGCGGCTGAGCCGGACCAACCCGCTGTCGCTGTATCTCGACGAGCGCCTCAACACGATTGCCCTGATGAAGCCGTTGCGCGAAAGCCTGAGCGCCGACGAAATCGACCTGCTCTATATCCAGGAATATTGGAGCGGGCGTTTCGACCATGTCGTGACGCGCGTCGACATCCCCGTGACCGCGGCGGACCATGGCGGCGTTTCCAGGGGCGTCCTGAAGTGGTTCAAGCGCCGCAGCTTCGCCAGGACGCCGTTCGTCTACAGCCAGACGCCCAACGAATGCGACATCGTCCAGGCCTTCGGCGGACGATCGAAGCTCCAGCCCAATGGCTGCGACACCAGCGAATTTTCGCCCGACCCGGGCCGCCGGCGCGACAAGACGATCCTCACCGTCGCGCGCTTGACCGACAAGCAGAAGCGGACCAGCGACCTCATCCGGGCGCTCGCCCTGCTGCCGAAGGAGTGGCGCCTGGATATCGTCGGCTCGGGGCCGGACCTCGCCAAGCTGCAGAAATGCGCCGCCGAGGCGGGGGTCACGGAGCGTGTCGTCTTCCACGGCTTTCTCGGCCGGGCGGCAGTGCGCGAGCTTTTCCGCAGTTGCGGCGTCTACGCCATGCCGTCCTCGAACGAAGCGGTCGCCATCGCCGCGCTCGAGGCCATGGGCTGCGGCGCCTCGGTGGTGCTGAGCCGGATCCGCGCCTTCGAATGGCTGGTCGAGGACGGGGTCGATGGCCGGCTGGTGCCGGTGGCAGACCCCGCCGCGCTTGCACTGGCCATCACCGATGCCTGGAACAGGCGCGAGCAATTCGGCGCGGCGGCGGCGGCAACGGTCCGGCAGCGCTTCGACACCCGCAAGCTCTATCGGGAGCTGGCCACTTCGCTGCGTGCGGCGGCTCATGCCTAGGTTCCCTCTCCGTGCCCGGATTTGCGGCAGCCTTCCTGAAAAGGCCCAAACATGCTCGCTGTGAAGACCTTCAAGGGCGCGAGCTGGCTCATCCTTTCCCGTTTCGCCGGGCGCGCGATCGACATGGTCACGATGTTGGTCCTCGCCCGCATCCTTACCCCCGCAGATTTCGGGACGACCGCGCTCGCCATGAGCCTGGTCGCGATCGTCGATACCGTGCTGGAAGTGCCGGTCAGCCAGGCTCTGACCCGGCTGCGCACCATCGACAAGAGCCATCTCGATACCGGCTTCACGCTCGGCCTCGCGCGCAGCGTCATCGTCGCGCTGGCGATCCTGCTGGTGGCGCTGCCCTTCTCGTTCTTCGGGGCGCATGAGCAATTCCTGCCGCTGGTGCTGGTGCTCTCCATCGCCCCCGTTGCCCGAGGGCTCTTCAGCCCCGGCATGGTCGCGTATACGCGCGAACTTTCTTTCCGCCCGATGTTCGTGGCCGAGTTCATCGGCAAGGTCGTCGCCTTCGCCGCCGCGATGGCGACGGTCTTCGCCGGCGGCAGCTTCTGGGCGATCGCCGTCAACTTCGTCGTGGCGCCGACCGTCGCCTCCGCCGTCTCCTATGTGCTGTCACCCTACAAACCGTCATTGTCGCTGGCGCGCTTCTCGCATTTCTCCAGCTTCGTCGGCTGGTTCACCGCTACCCAGGTCATTTCGGCCCTGAACTGGCAGCTCGACCGCGCCCTGATCGGCGTGACGGCCGACAAGGCGACACTCGGTCACTATGCCGTCGCGAGCGACCTGTCGGCGGCCCCGACGCAAAGCCTGATCGGCCCGGCGCTCCAGCCAGTCATGGCCGCCTTCTCCAAGATGAATGCCGACCCGCCGCGATTGCGCAGGGCCTTTCTCAAGGCGGCCCGCATCGCCATGCTGCTGGCGGTTCCGGCCGCGTTGGGAATAGCTCTTACCGCCGATCTCCTCGTCGCGATCCTGCTCGGCCCGAAATGGACCGGTACAGCCCCCTTGCTGCAGTGGCTGGCGCTCGCGGTGCTGCCGATCCCCTATTTCCAGACGCTGTGTGCCCTGAGCATGGCCGTCGACCGGCCTTCTCTTCTGGCCCGGCTGAGCGTCATCGATCTCGGTTTCCGGATCGTCCTCGTCTCGCTCGGCGTCTTCCTCGCTTCCGCGACGGGCGCCAGCATCGCGAGGCTCGCCCTCTCGGGCATCATGTTCGCCTTCTATCTCGACGCGACCCATCGCCTGATCGGCGTCGGCGTTGCCGAGCAGTTGAAGAACCTCTGGAAGGTGCTGGCCGCGGCAGCCGTCATGACCGTGGTCGTCCTGCTGCTCCGCGAACGTCTTTCGCCTCTCGGCCTGCAAGCGGTGCTGGAATTCGGGATCATCGCGGCTCTGGCGGCAGCGACCTATGGCTGCACGCTGCTGATCCTCGGCATCAGGCTCATGGCCGGTCCGAGCCGGCTGGAGCTCGTCGACCGCTGGTAGAGTTCAGTTCATCAGCGCCTTGAGGAAGCCGAGCGGAGAGCGCCGGCCCGGCTGCAGGCGATAACCGAGCAGGCGCACGGCAAGGCTGGGCGGCAGAACCGCCGCGAGCGCGAAGAAGAGGGTCATGACCGCCTTGATCTTCGCCGGGTAATATTCGCGCCAGAGGCTCCCGATCAACGCCGGGAATTGGCCCCGGTCGAGGCGGTTTCCGGTCGCGAGCGCCAGATAGAAGCTCCGCTCCCGGTGGAAGTAGGCCTCCTGCGCCTGGACCAGCGGCACCGTCACATCGGAGCGGGCGACGACCTGCCGCAGATGCTCCATCCGCCGAGCGAAACGGACGAGATCGCGACGCAGCAATCCGGGGTCCAGCGGCTTGCCGAGGCCCGAATCGTTGGCGGCGTGCACGCGATAAAGCGCGAGCTCCTCCGGGAGACTGACGACATCGCCGAGGAACGGAGCGGCGAACAGGATGACGCCATCCGCCGCCCGGTCGTAATCGGCCTCGCGCAGCAGCTCGCAAACATCGCGGCGAAAGACGTTCCCGGAGGTCGGCGGGGTGGTGTAGACGCCAGTGCGCAAGACGCGCTGCACCAGGTGATCACGATCGCGGCCGGCGGACAGGGGCGGAAAGGCAGCCCCCACCCGCTCGCCATTCTCGTCGATCCTGGCCAATTGGAACTGCACCTTGGCGACACCGGCATCGAGATGCGGAAGGATCGCAGCGAGCGCGCCGGGTTTCAGCTCGTCATCGGCATCGAGAAAGAGCACGAAGGGGGCGCTGGTCTGATCGAGCCCGAAGAGGCAGGCCGCCCGCTGGCCCCCATTGGCGATGCGGAACGCCGTGGCGCCGGTTTCGCGGATCGCATCCCACGACCCGTCCGTCGAACCGTCATCGACCACCACCAGATCGCATTCGGCGCAGCTCTGCCCCTGAACGCTGCGGATCGCCCGCCCGACGAAGCGCTCGTAGTTCCAGCAGGTGATGATGACGGCGATCCGCGGTGCGGGCGTGCGCCGGTCCTCGCGCATGCCGACGCTGCGAGTCTCAACCTCCCGAGTCTCAACCTCCATGGACGTACCAGCCGTCCCACTGCGAATACTCCGGAAAGCGCCGCTTGAAGCCGTGTTGCGCCAGGAACGCGTCGATCTTGGGCTCCTGCGGGCTGTTGCTGTGCTCGACCGAGAGAAGGCGCACCTGCCGCTTTCCGAAGTCGAAGGCTTCGAGAATCTCGAGCTCGCTGCCTTCGGTGTCGATCGACATGTAGTCGATGACCGAGGGCGCGGCGTGATGGTCGAGCAGATCGTCGAGGGAGATCGTCTCGACTTCGATCGGCGTCCCGGCCTGCCGAACCGCAGCGAAATGGTCACGCCCCGCGCTCGCCGAAATGCCGCTCAGCTCGGGATCCTCGGTCGCCATGAAGCCGAGGGTTTCGCCCGACCGCGCATAAACGCAGCGCTTGTCGACCGCGCCGCTGCGATTGCGGTCGAGGGCGTCATGCCAGACGGGGTTTGGCTCCGCCAGGATGCCGCTCCAGCCGAACTGTTTCTCGAGCCGCCAGCTGTTGCTGTTCGTCAGCCCGTCCGTCGCCCCGAACTCGACGAAGAACCCGCCGCGCATGTCCGAAAGCTCGTAGGCGACCCAAAGATCCTGCAGGATCTGGGACTTTGAGCTGTCGAGGTTTTCGAAGACGTAGGCGAGAAAGCGGACCGCATCGTCTTCGCGCAATTGCATGATCTCGGGCCGGCGCAATCGCAGGGCGTTGAAGACGATCTGACGGACGTCGGGCCGAGCGGCCAGGGCGCCTACGGCACCTGCCGCCATCCTCTTGGTCGTTCTAGTCAGCATGTCTTCACCTCTCGACAGCGGCAGCTAGGCCGCCGCGTTGCTCAGGACGGCACCGATGACGTTCGCTCCCCCGGCTCGAAGGGAGCGCGCAGCCTCCGCGACCTCGTCGATGCGCGTGCTCCCGGCGACTGCGACCAGGATGACGGCGTCGGCGTGCTGGGCCAAAGCGAGCGTATCCATCTCGCTGCCGACCGGAGGCAGATTGAGCAGCACGTCGCCCTTCTGCCTGACGGCGTCGATCATGGCGTCCACGCACGGGTCGTTGAAGTCAGCGAAATGGTTCAGATCCTCGGTCGCGGAGAGAAGAGGCAGGACCGAAACATCGTCCAGCCTGAAGCAGGACAGCTGAGCGGGCAGCGCGCGATGGGCCAAGGCGTCGACGACGGTCACTGCCCCGCCACCCTGAAGCTCATAGCGGTCCGGGCCTTCCGTATTCAGCACGGTGACATGCGTCCCGCTGCGGCCGATCACCCGCGCCAGATTCATCACCAGCGTCGTTGTGCCGGCTCCGGTGTCACAGGCGACGAAGGCGACGACCATGTTCTCTCCCGGCCTGCTGGCGGAGCAGGCCAGCGCCACCGCGGTGCGCAGCCGGCGGACGGCCAATGCGTAGGCGCTCGTCGGATGCGTGACGGCGAGGCGCTCCATTTCCGCCTCGGACCGACGCCTTGCGCCGCGACCGCCGTTGCCCTGCGGGATGCTGGCCAGGCAGGGCAAGCCCGCCTGCCGCGGCAGATCGCCGGAGCCGCGCAGCTTGCGATCGAAAGCCCCGACGAGCGCGGCCACCATCAGGCCGCTCATCAGGCCACCGATCGCCCCGAGCAGCAGGATCAGCGTCTTTCGCGGTGCCGAGGGCGCGAGCGGACGTAGCGCGGCCCCGATCACCCGGGCATCGGCGTCCGGCGTCGGCCCCGCCGGCACGACGCCCTCGTTCAGGGCACGCCCGGCGGCCTCGACCTGCGCATCCAGCGCGTTCACGCGTCCCTGGAGATTCTCCGCTCCGTTCCGGGCGAGCTCGGCCTTGAACGAGACGGATTGCCAGATATAGGCCGAGGCGGCGGCATTCGCGACCTGAGCCGCGAGGGCGGGATCGGACGACGAATAGGTGATCTCGACGACATAGGATTGTCCGACGCGCCGGGCGGTGAGGCGTCGCGCGAAATTCTCGAATGCGACCTGCCGCGTCAGGGCCGCGTCGGGTGCGGGCGACGAAGCTTCGTTACCAGCGCCCTTGTTCTCACCGGGGTTTTCGCCGGTCACGGCACGCCTGCCTCCCCGCACCTGGCTACCGGCGACCCGGCGCAGCCAGTTCGCGAGGTTTCCGACGGCTGCGCCCCCCTGCGGCAGAAACTCGGGCTTTTCGGCCAGGCCGAGCCCCTCGAACACCGCATTCAACAGGCGCTCCGAGCGGATGACCTGAAGCTCGCTGTCGGCACGGTTGAGGTCCAATGTCCCTGCACCCGCCTGCTCCCCGACACCGCGAGACACTCCGCGCCTCGGCTCGAGCAGGAGCGTCGCGGTGGCGGAATAGATCGGCACGGCCGTGTAAGCGTAAAGGCCCGCTGCGAGGATGCAGAGGCCGGTCCACAGACCGAGCGGGACCGCATAGCGCCGCACCTTGGCTCCAACCGATCTCAGCAAGGCGAGCGGCCCGTCCTCCGCCGGCGCGGTGGAAACCTCGTCGATCGGCCAGACCGTTTGCAGGCGACGCCCCCCGGTGAACCCCTTATGCATCATGCCCTCTCCGAACCGAGTGTGATCGATGCCGCCCGCTCCGGCTGGACATGCCCCCGGAGCACGTCGGCGATCGCCAGTACGTTGCCCCGCAGGCGCCCCCGACGGTCGATGAACGGCTCCGGCCAGGCGGCCTTGCCGATATTGCTCGCCATGTTCCGGAACAGCTGCCCGGCGACTTGCGGCAAGGTCATGGTTCCCTTCCGGAGCATGTAGAGCGGATTGACGACCTGTGAGTACCCGAGGCGGTCGCCCGCGATCCGGCCGCTCTTGACGCCCATGTGAACGCCGACGAGCTCTGCGGATTTGGCGACGCGACCGCCCTTCCTGGCGAGCGCAGCGCCGAAGTCCCGGTCCTCGAGCCAGCCATAGAGCACGAGGCGCTCGTCGAAGCGCAGATCGCCGAGCTGCGAAACACGGAAGGCCATGTTGCAGCCATAGGGGCTGTAGCTGTCGATCCAGGACCAGTCGCTGCGTGGAACATGCTCGACCAGCCGGCTGGCCTCCTCGAAGCCGATGCCCGGCCCCGTGGCGCCGTCCGCCAGGACGCGGCCTGTGAGCGCGGCCACGTCGACGTCGTCCCGGAAGGCCTCCGCCGCCCGCGCCAACCAGTCCCGGTGCGCGACGAAGTCATCGTCGAAGAATACGACGATTTCGGTTCCAGGCGGCAGCCGGGCCAGCGCCGTATTGCGCTGGGCAGCCAGCCCTGCGGGGCCGGTCACGACCGTCGCGTCCGAGGTGCCGACGAGATCGCCGGCATCCTCGCGGCTGCAACAGGAGACAATGACGTCAGTCGGCTTCAGCGATTGCTGCGCGAGGAGATGCCTGACGGTGCGGGAGACCACATCGGGGCGGCCCCGCGTGGCGATGACGACTGCGATATGCGGCGGCCGCGACAGGTTGGCCGCTCGCCCGGCCAGCGACGCCGCAGGCTGGCGAAGCAGATCGAGATAGCCGGCGCCGGTCTGCGCCCAGGAGAAGGACGCCACCTGCTCGCGCCCTTTCCCGCTCAGCTCCTCGCGCAAGCCGGGAGACCTGGCGAGGGTCATAATTGAGCTGATCCAGGCCTCAGGCTGCGTCGGTGCGGCAAGGAGCGCGGCATCGCCACAGACCTCGGGCATGCTCGCGCAATCGGACGAGACCACGGGGCAGCCGCGTGCCATCGCCTCCACGATCGGCAGACCGAAGCCCTCGGTCAGCGACGGAAAGGCGAGACACAGCGCCCTGTCCATCAGATAAGCGAGATCATCATCCAACAGGCGGCCGAGGAGGTGGACATTGGGCGCCGCGCGCAGCGCTTCCGGAGCGAAGATATCGCCTTCGCCCCCCGCGATCAGGACATCGATGTCGTTGTCGGCCAGTTGGGGAGCGATATCGATCAGGAGCTTCAGGTTCTTGTGTCGCGCCCGCGAGCCGAGCGCGAGCACGAAGCGGCGGCCTGCCCTGTCCGCGAGTAGCAGCGGCGCCGTCTCGGCACGCTCCGGCCGCCAGGCAAGGGCATGTTCGTGGCCGTTCGGCAGCACGGCGATCTCGTCCGCCCGGATCGGCAGGTAGCGGGCGAGCTGCCGCGCCGAGGCCTGCGACACCGTCGCGATGCGGGCCGCGCGGCGCACCAAAAGCGGCTGCAGCCGGGTGTAGAGTTCCCGGAACGCCCGGCCATAGCTGCCGGGAGCGGTGAAGACGTTCGCATCGTGGATGCAGATGATCTGCTCGCCCTTTGCCAGCGGCGCGGTGTTGCAGAGGTTGAGAAGCGGACCGGAGAATGAGATCGGCAGTTCGAGCTGCTCCCAGCCATGGCCGGAGAGACGGCCTGTGCGGGTTAGCGGCAGCGCCTGGAAGCCCGGATCGTCGACACGGCGCGGCGCGATGATCGCCGCAGCCTGTCCGCGCTCGACAAGCGCCGCGTCGATCGCGGCAACGACGTTGCGGGCGTAGCGCTGCACGCCGGTCACGCGTTGCGTCAGAAAGCGGCCGTTGATGGCGAAGCCGGTCGTGGAACTCATGCCGGCAGCCTCCTTCCGGGAAAGCCGGGGATCATCGATCTCGCGGTATATGTCTCCCCCTTCGGCCGTGCGGCGGCCAGCGCGGCGAGCATGTAGAAGAACAGGCCCTGGTCGATCACCGGGCTGACGAGCATGTCGCCCAGCAGCAGGCCGATGCAGCCGTTGCGCGCGGCGAGGCGCACATCGGTGGGGAAGCTGCCCGGAATGCCCTGCCGCACGAAAAGCGCGCCGACGAGAAAGGCCCCATAGAAAAGCGCGCCGGGAACACCCACCGTCGCGAGCAGGGCGACCGCAAAGCTCGACGCCCTGGCGGTGCCGAGCCCGACCCCGATGCCGTGGGTATCCAGGAAGTTCTGGAACGAGATCGCGTTCCAGGCGCTGCGCTCGATACTGGAATCCGAAGACGATTTGTCGAGGAGAACCAGGTTGAAATAGTCCTGGATGATCTGGGACAGCGTCGGTTCCAGCATCACGCCGATGCACACCGCGACCGCGGCGGCCGGTGCTGCGACCACGACCACCGCCGCCGTGCGACCGCCCGGCCGCTGCGCGCGGAGGGTGGCGGTCGCGTAAAGCAGCAGCAACATCACCGGCGCCCCGGCAAGCCCGGTCGACGAGGTGGAGAAGACAAGGGAGACAGCCGCGCAGACGGCAAGGCCTCCCGTCAGGAGCGTGTATCGACCGCAGAGGAAAAGCGTTCCGGTCAGGCCGAACACGCCGAGCGTGGAGCGCGCGAATGCCGAGGCCTCCGGAAACGAGCCTGCGATGCGCTTCATTCCGGCGACCTGGTCCTCTGTATGCATCACGTACTGGGCGTTGCGCATGAATTCGAGCACGGCCTGCGTGCCGGAATAGAAGGTCGCAAGATCGATCGCCGCGAAGGCGAGATTGGCGGCGCAATAGGCCAGGACGCCCTTCAGAACCGCCTCGAACCCCTTCTGCGTCGTGGCGATCGCCACGACCGCAAGGAAACAGATGAGATTGGCGATCAGATAGACGCTCTGCGTGAGATTGCTCGAGACCGGCGTCAGCGGCACAGTCGAGCCATTATCCTCGTAGATCGAGGTTCCCAACGCGACGATGTCAGTCGTGCCCGCCAACAGGCGCGGCACGAAGAAGGCGCTGGCGACCCCGTATATCGCGAGGCAGGCGAGCCAGAAGCCGGGCTCATCGGGGTTGAGCGCCCGGATCGCGGTGCTGGCCTCCCGCCTGCGGCTGAGGGCCGCGATCACGACGAAGCCGAGGAACAGGTGGCCCGGCTGGACATTCGCCCCGCCGACGAACAGCGCGCAGGCCGCGCCCAGCACGGCCGCGATACCGAGGCCGACGAGAGAGGCTTCGATCGTGGAGAGAAGGCAGGCGATCCCGATGAGGACCGTGACCAGGCCGATCGGCTCCAGCATCATGTCCGGCGGCCTCCCGAATCCTGCTGGAGAAACTGCTGGCTCCGATGCCCCGCGACCTGTCTGCGCCCGCCATCCATGGCTATTCCGCCAGAACCATCAGGGAATAGCCCCCGAGCATGCGGACGGCGAAATCCGGATTGACCGAATAGAGGAGCCGGCGCGGCAGCCGCATCAGCTGGCTGCTGAAGGCCTGATTGGGAAGCTCCAGCCGGCTCGCCGTGTATTTGTAGTCGAGGACGACGTATCCGCAGTCCTTCAACGTCGCGAGGACGCTGTCCTTGAAGAAATAGTGTAGATGCCCGACGCTCTCCCTGAGCCCCATGATCGGCCAGGCCCGCAGAACCGATTGAACCGAAAGGTCCAGCGGAACGTGGATCACCTTGTAGCGGGCACGGTCCTTCAGGCTCTTCAGAAAGGAAAGGTAATCCTCGACATGCTCGACGACGTCGGCGATGACGAGGATGTCGAAGTGGGGCCCATCCTCTTCGATCAGGTTCGCGAGATGGAACCGGACACGATTGGTCTCCTTCGACTTCGCACGCCGATAGGCATGCGGCGAGATCTCGTAGCCCGAAAACCTTGCTTCGGGGAACGCGTCGGCGAGGTTGAGCAGGATCTCTCCCGTGCCGCAGCCGACCTCGCAGATCGTCTCGAAGTCGAGATCGTTCTTCCTGATGATCTCGGCGACATGCTTCGCCTTCCAGGGCGAATCCTCTTCGTGCCAGTTCGGATTCCGGTCGGCGTATTGCTCGGTTTCGTAGATCGTCTGCACGGCACTCACTCAACAAGGGTTGCGGGGGCTATCGCGCTCTGCGAGCCCGGGCGAACGCGTTCCCGGTGCGTTGGCGATGCGGTCCCTGTCACGACGCATTCCTCAACCTTCCGCCGGGGCGAGCTGCGGCGTGAGTCCGGAATGCAGGACCGCTTTCCGCATCGTGTTCGGCAGCGGCTTCAGCAATTGCTCGATGTGCAGCTTGATCTGCGTTTCGAAGACATCCCGCGAAAAACCATGCGCATAGTCGGCGATCGCGCCGGAATCCCAGGTGGTCGCTCGCGCCCGATTGTCGGCCGCGATGATGGCTTCGACGCTCTGCTCGTCGAAGAAGATGCCGGTCTTGCCCTCGATGACCGTTTCGGTAGCGCCGCCGCGACGATAGGCGACGACGGGACGACCGCTGGCCATCGCCTCGAGCGGAACGATCCCGAAATCCTCCTCGCCGGGGAAGATCAGCGTTCTGCACCGGGAATAGTGATGCCGCAGTACGTCGAAGGGTTGCGGTCCGAGAATCCTGACGTTCGGCTTCGCAAGCCGGCGCAATTCACCCAGCATTTCGCCGCCGCCGATGACGACGAGCTCACGGCCGGATTCGTTGAAGGCCTGGACAGCCAGCTCCGGCCGCTTGTAGCGCACGAGTTCGCCGACCATGAGGCTGTAGTTCTCGACGGCCTCGTTCGGCACGACCTCGAACGCATCGACATTGACCGGCGGGTTGATCACCGCAGCGGCCCGGCGATAGTAACGGTACAGCCTTCCTGCGACCGTCTCCGAATTCGCGATGTAGTGATCGACGCGGCTCGCGGAATTTGCATCCCAATTGCGGATGTAATGCGCGAAAATAGGCATCATCCATCGCGTGATGAAACCCGATCTCTCGCGATAATCATGGAACATGTTCCAGATGTATCGCATCGGCGAGTGGCAGTAGCAGATGTGCATCGAGCCGGGTGGAGGCACGATGCCTTTCGCAGGCCCGGATTCGCTGCTGATGATCAGATCGTAGCCGCGCAAATCCAGCTGCTCGAGCGCGAGCGGCATCAGCGGCAAATACTGCTGATACATCTTTCGGGCCCGGGGCAGGCCATTGATGAAGCTCGGAATGACCCGATGCCGCCGAATTTCCTCGGAGACGGCCTCGGGCACGTAGACATGCGTGAAGATGTCCGCGTCGGGATAGATGCGGCACAGCGACTCGACGACCTTCTCGCCGCCCCGCATGCCGACCAGCCAGTAGTGGATGATCGCGACCTTCATGGCGCCGCCTCCGCTGTCGTCCTGTGGGACCGCACGCCCCGCCGCGTATCGGCAGCCGGCGGGGAGCATCGCTTGTGCAGGCATGAAAGCTTGAGGCTGGAGACGAGGCCCGAATTCATCGACTTCCCCTCCCCGAAAGCACCGCAGGAACGGTCTGCACGAGGATCTGGAGGTCCAGCGCGAGTGTCCAGTCGCGCGCATAGCGCGCATCCAGCGCCACTCGCGTGACATAACCGCAGTCGCTGCGCCCGCTCACCTGCCAGAGACCGGTCAGGCCCGGTGGCACCGAGAAGCACTGCGAGAAAGCCTCGCCATATCGCGCGATTTCGGCTTCCACGATCGGCCGCGGCCCGACGAAGCTCATCTCCCCGGACAGGATGTTGAGCAGCTGGGGCAGCTCGTCCAGGCTCGTGCGCCGCAGGAATTGCCCGAGCGGCGTAATGCGTGGATCGCAAGAGAGCTTCTGGTTTTCTGTCCACTCCCGCGCGGCCTCGGTGTCCGCTTCCAGGAGGTCGTTAAGCGCTTTTTCCGCGTCGCATCGCATCGTCCTGAACTTCAGACAGGTGAACGGCTTGCCCTGCCTGCCGACCCGCCTCTGACGAAAGAGGGCTGGGCCGCCATCGGACGCGCTGATCACCGCCGAGAGGGCGACGAGCAACGGGATCAGGAAAGCCAGAAGCACGAGCGCCAGAACAACGTCGAACGAACGCTTGGCGGCACGTTCCGCAGCAGACCGAACTTTGGGATTCAGCCGCGTACCGACTGGGCGCGGAAGAGAAAGGCCAGACGGTCGATTTGATTTCGCCATGGCATCACCCTTGGCCTTAAGACGACGACGTCGCTTAAGAAAATATCAACCCAAGTTAAACAAACTGCAAGATCAATTTAGTTGCTGATTACTATTTATACTATCAATACATAAGATGGTACTTTTTCGATCAGCCATCAGAAAATACCCTACAAAACGAGAACGAAAATGGCTCTAAATTCAGCGCTTTGATGCCGAGCGTATTACGGCGATTCACTCGCCCAATTAATTTGCATTACCTTGCGTTAAATTGAGCCACTCCCTTAGGGAATGCCGCCCCGGACGCGGCGTTACCGACCGTCCGCCTATGGCAGCGCGAAGAGGCAATCCCACCTACAGGAAGGCGAGAGGCAGCCCAGCCCAGCCACGCTCCTTGACCGACTCGAATTCAGGCGGGCGCGCTGCTGGCGGTCTAATTCGGCGCCGCGATCGAGGCGGGCCGAGCCACGCCCTGGAACCACCCCATGACGATGGCGTACTGGATGATGTCGGAGCGGCCGTGAAGTTCGAGTTTCCCGGTCGCCCGGATCCTGTAGGTTTCGACGGACTTTGTCGTCAGGCCCAGCCGCGCTGCGATCTCCCTGCTGCTGTAGCCGAAGGCCACCAGCCTGAGGACCGTGACTTCACGCTCGCTGAGCACCGTCCGGTGACCATTCGAGCCGCCGGCCAGCTGTCCGCCGGCACGCACCCCCTGGCCCTCGACATACTGGCCTCCCCGGCGGAGCGCCTCGACCGCACGCAGCAGGCTCTCGCCCGGCGAGGTCTTCAGGACATAGGCACGCGCCCCGGCCGCCAAGGCCTCTCCGATATGGCGATGGTCGTCCTGCTCGGACAGGCAGATGATGCGCGCATTGGGGAATGCCTGGACGAGGCACCTGATGAGCGAAATCCCGCCTGGCACAGCGTCGACGATGATGATGTCGGGGCATGCCTCGCTTATCAGAGGCAAGAATGCCCCAGCGGAACTTGCTTCCCCGACCACCTCGATATCGGGCGAGCGGCCGAGAAACGATCGCACGCCGGCCACGAGGATCGGGTGTTCGTCGCATATGAAGACACGCAGCTTCGTATCCGAGGCCAAACTCATGGCGTCCCTTTGGTCAGGTCGTCGCTTCCACTCTCCTCCCCCCGTCTTTTTTTATAGATTCATTGGATCTCAATTTTGCTTCACGCCGGCATCATCGCTCTTCCGCCTGTCGAGCGACAGCAAATCAGGCGCGATGGCCTGCAATTGCGGACGCTCGACCTTGATGAGATCGCCGGGTTGCACGCTTGACGTCTCCTCGGCAGCGAACTGCTTCGTCAAACCACCTTCCCGGCGGATCAGAACGATCGACATGCGGGACGCGGCGCGCGACTGCTCAGTTTCGAGCCGCGGCCCGATCGTACCGGATTCGTTGATCAGCAGCTTGAGCGAGCCGATCCGATCATCGGCCTGCTTGAGGCTCGTCTGCGTCTCCCGCAATTCCCTGCTGACGTCCGCATCGCGCTGGTTCTGCAGATCAAGGCTGTTGCGTTCGGTACGGGCAATCTCCTGCTTGGCCCGTGCCATCGCCACGATCAGGTCCAGCGACTGGCTTTCCAGTTGGGCGAGGTTCTGCTCGACGGCGAGCTGGCGCGGGCTCACCGCAAGCCCCTTGCTCATCAGGGTGTTGATGTTGTCGAGTTCGCGGCGGACCAGATCGACCTGCTTTCGCTGATTGGTCTCCTTGGCCCCAAGCGTCCTCAACTCATCCTCGAGCAGCGATCTCGCCTGTTGCAGCAGTGTCAGCTGGGAGAGCAGCGCGGTCCGCCGGGCGTTGAACAGCATCGTCTCCTCCCGCATGCCTTGCGCCGCGGACGGGGCATCGGGGTAGCGCTGCAGGGCCTGCGAGAAGGCAATCGCATCGGCCTTCTGGGCTTCCGCCAACAGGCGGTCACGGCGCAGAAGCAGCGCGAGCCTTTGCGTCTCCTGCAGGCGGATTTCTCCATCGGCGACAATGGTCTCGCGTTCGAATCGCGCGAGAGCGAATTCAGCCCGCTGGAAGCCACCGGCGATGCTGATGGCCTGAAGCGCGTTGAGGCCCGGCCGGTAGGCGTATTCGCCGGGCTTCTCGACGGTTCCGACGACATAGATCGGCCGATACTGGGCGATCTCCACGGCCGCGGCGGGAGCATTGACCAGCCCGGCGGAGACCTTGAGACGATCCGCTATGAGCGCCGCGATCTCGTCGGTCGTCCTGTTGTCGACCGACACCGATCCCACGATGGGGAGCGAGATCAGCCCGCCGGAATTGACCGTGAACTCGCCGCTCAGCCCCGTCCACTCGAAGACTTCGCGAGAGTTCGGCCTCCATTCGGAAACCTTGATCCTGACCTTGTCCGAGGGGCCGACCCGATAGCTGGGCTCGCCGGCCATAACCGTCGAAACAAAGCAGAAGGCCCCGACAACAGCGGCAAGCAGGGGCGCGAGCCGTGGCGGCACGATCCGGAAGTTCGACGCGGTGGCAGATCGACGAAGCACCATTGACGCCCTCGACAGCTACGAGGGCTGCTTATAGCAAGTTCTCTGCCAAGCGCCGGCGGAGTTCACCTGGGCTTAATGGCCATGGCCGATGATATCGAGCGGCTGGCGGGATTCGAGGCCCTGATTCAAATTGGTGCCGGCCCGCGGAACGCGTATAGTCGTGACGAGGCTTCCTGCGTCGTCAGAGAATGGTGGCCGATGATTTTTGTCCTGTTCCTAGCCGCATTGATCGGCGGTGGGCTCACGGTCGTCATGGCCTGGCCGCTGGGGCCGCTGCCCGCCGTCATGCTGGCCTCGCTCGTCGCGAGCTGCGGCGCCTTCGCTGCGGCGATGATCGCTGCGCGTCTCGCGAACAGGCCCGGCGACGCGCCCCGTACCGGCCTCCGCTCAGCGTTGAATCGCATCTTGCCACGCTGATTGGCACATCAATTGCTGTCTCGACGTCGGGAGGTCCCTGCCCCATGTCGATGATCACGCGCTTCCGCAGGCCCGATCGCGATCAACAGACGGATGACGGCCGGAACCAGGCGGTTCGGCTCGCGCTGTTGAGGGCCAGACGCAGCCTGGAGCAAGAACGGAAAGGTCTCGATCGACGCCTGGAGGAAGCCAGGTTGCGCGCAGCATCGCTTCTGGGAAACGAGAGCGGTATCTACTTCGAGCGCGAGCCGGAAGACGAGCAGATGCTGTCCGAGGCCGAAGCCCAGATGGCCTATGCCAGCCGGCGGCTCGCCGATCTCAGGACACAGTATCTCGCCTTCTCGAACATGCTCGCGGCGCTGCCCGGGCCTTCAACGAGTCTCGACAGGCGGCACAGCCTCCGTTCCCGTATCGCTGGCGGCTTATATCTGCTCTACCGCCGCGTGGCCCGTCGACAGAGCCGAACCTGAGCCGCGGAAATCGGTGGCGCTCCCTAGGGGACTCGAACCCCTGTTTTCGCCGTGAGAGGGGGAAGTTACATCAGACAGACCTATATTTATCAATCAGTTAATCCGGACCTGTAGGCAAGGTCTGTAGACAACGGATGCAACGTTGAGTGTCGCGGTCGCGGGGAGCAGGCTGCGCAGCCGCCCCACCTCATATCGCTTGCGGTTGGCCATGAGCGCCCTGGGATGACCTTGGGCGTCTACAGCGGCGGCCCCTTGCTTGAGCAGCTGCGGTCGGTGGTAGAGAGCGTGACGCTACCCAAAGGGGTGAGCCTGGGGCAGTCCTTGTAGCCAGCAGCTACCGGGGGGTGGTCCGAAATTTCCGAGGCAGACATAGCCACCCACGCTCCACCAGCGTGACGTCTCCTCCACCGCCATCAATCATGGCAAACGGACCAAGTTTCTCATGGTAGCCAGGGGGCGATACTGGCCCTAAGGTCAGTGGACAATGGGTTCCTGTCGGAGCCCGTAGTGCCTTCTCTCAATCTTCGAATAATGAAGGAAAGACCGATGCGCACCCTCATTTTAGCGACCGCGGCTCTCGTCGGCTGCTTCATATCCAGCGCCAACGCCCAAGTGGAACTGAAGACCTATGCCGACGCAAACGGCTACATTAACGTACAGAAGCTGACATGCGCCCAGCTGGCCGGCACCTTCCAAGAAGATGCAAGCCTTCTGATGACGTGGTATAGCGGCTGGTACAACGGCCTTGGCAAGAAGCACTTCATCAATGTCCCCCGCGCCAAGGAAGCCGAGCACGAGATCATCGTGTACTGCAAGGACAACCCGAAAGTTACGGTAATCAAGGCGATTGGCTTGGTGTTCGACAAGATGCGCAAGGATCGTGGCATCGTAATCGCTAAATGACGAATCGCTAACTCCACTTGCTCGGCGACGGCACGCAACAAAACGCTTGCCGGGGGCACTAGAGGCTCCGAACTGGACGCCTCTAGGAGAGGCCTAGAAGCCCCGTGGAGACCCGCGGCGAAGCGCCAGCTGGTTAGGCATAGAGCAGACCTGGAGGGCCCTGGAGGAGTCGCTGAGAGCCTTCCAGGGACCCCGGATGTTTTGAGCCAAGTATCTGAAACCCTTATTTCCGCGATGGCCGCTCACCTACCCCCCGTGCCCCCTCGAACGGCAGGCAGGGGTGGCCCTCCGTAGTTCAGCCCGGCTGCTCGGTGTTCTCGGCCGCCTTGTTGTCGCGCTCGCTACTGGCGCGGACCGCACACCACCATCGGGGCGCCAAGGCCCGGCAGGCGGTCACTTTGGGTACGCCCTTAGAGGACCAGCCGATTGGAGCCTCAAGCGGCTTATTGACCTATCCTTGGAATACCTATAGATACCGACCTATCCAAAAGATACTTAGGGCGGTTCCCATGTTCATTCGTGCCTATCTCAGAGCTTCCACCAGAGAGCAGGACGCCAGCCGCGCCCGCCATCAGGTAGAAGCCTTCGCCAGTGAGCGGGGCCTCACCATCGCCGCCACCTACATCGAGAACGAGAGCGGGGCTTCACTCAAGCGCCCCGAACTATTCCGGCTGCTGGCCGATAGCCGGCCGGGGGACGTGCTCCTTATCGAACAGGTGGACCGCCTGTCGCGCCTGAATGCTGAGGACTGGACCAAGCTCAAGGCCGAGCTGGCCGCCCGTCATGTTCGCGTCGTCGCGCTGGACCTACCGACCAGCTGGGCCATGGCGGACCCCAAGGCCGATGAGTTCACGGTGCGGATGTTCGACGCCATCAACGCGATGATGCTGGACATGCTGGCCGCCATCGCCCGCAAGGACTATGAGGACCGCCGCCGCAGGCAGGCTCAGGGGCAGGCCAAGGCGAAGGCGGAGGGCCGCTACAAGGGCCGCCCGGCGAATACCGAGCGTAACGACAACATCGCCTCCTTACTCAAGGCCGGCATGTCATGGGCGAAGGTGCAGACCATCACCGGATGCAGCCGGGGACAGGTGGCCCGGATCGCGAAGGATGTTGCCCAGGCATCGACATAGCCCCCGAAATTTTCGGGGGTACGATGAGACAGGCGGCGCTTAGACCCGACTTTGATGAGGGTCGATGGCCGTCACCCCCAATCAGACTGGGGGTCGTCTAGTGACCGGGCGGCGGAGGGTGCGGGCTCCGCGTAATCCCGCTGGACGGGGAGCCGTGGTTCGTCGCCAACGACGCGAGCCGGGCGCTTGGGTATGTTAGCACATCCAACCCGCTTCGGATGTTGGACCCCGATGAAAAGGGGCATCCGCAATGTGGATACCCTCGGTGGACTTCAACCCGCCACCATCATTCAGAGCCGGGCCTCTACAAGATGATACAGGCGAGCAGGAAGCCGGGCGCCAAGGCCTTCGACCGCTGGGTCCGCCACGAGGTGCTCCCCTCGATCCGCAAGGCGGGCGCCTATCGGGCCGCGCCGAGGGTCACCGAGGAACTCCCCGCGCTTCCTCCTCCGCCGCCTTCTGTGCCCGCCCTGAGGCCGTCCCACGTCCAGCCGGTGCTCTGCGAGGACGCGGCCCGCTATCGCTCACTAATGTCCCGCTGATGTGACGCTTAAGTTGCACCTTAGCGGGTGCCCTCTCCGTCCCCTCCTTCATTCCTCAATGATTTGATCAAGGAGACCACCCATGGATCACCCGATGATGGCCGAGCAGCTGGCCCTGGAAAAGTGGATGCTGTCGGAAGGCAAGCGCAGGTTTCCTCTCGACCAACGAGACGTCCTACAGCTACGTTATGGGCGGACTTCCGGGGGGAACCATGTTCGGACCAAAGGGAACGACCACGCTCGACTCATTCGAGTACCGCTTGGTCCTCGCCGCGCTGGAGCGAGAGTTGCGCTACCTTCAGGCGGAGAGCGACCGGCACCGGGATGCTTACGATCCACCTGCTTGGGCCGAAGCCACCTCCAAGGGCCGGCTCGTCGCCATGCTTCGTCGCCGCCTCGAACGCGAGATGGATGAACTCCCCGCGCTGACAGTCGAGGAACGGCAGTGGGAGCAGAACCTCTTACTACGCTCAGCGCGGCGCATCCCACGTTCAAAGGCTAACGCCGAAGCGTACCACGCTGATCTAACCCGGCGCCGGGAGGCCGCTGAGGCACGCAGGGCGGCCTACTGGGAACGCAAGGCACGGGCTCACCCTGAAATCTGATCGCCCCACTGCGCCCGCTGGGGCCGCGCTGGTGACTCTCGCCGCCCTGGCCGCATGCCTCCTAGCTGGCGCCGCCCGGTGCGTCCTGGTGAGCCTCCAGGAGCGTCCTGTGCGGCCCTGAATATCCCCCTTGCGACAATTATCCCCCACCTATGCCAAAGCCCTGTGTCGGCTGGCCTCTCGCCTCCGACCGTGTGTCGAGCTTGGCGGTTCAGCGAGCCGTGTGACCTTTCAACCCCCACCTTAGCCAGCGGCGTGGTCGAACTTGCTAACTCCCTCTTGTGACGCCCCAAGCTGCACCTTAGCCAGCGGCGAGCGTACCGCACGTTACTGATTGCTTGCACCTTAGCCAATGGCGCGGTGCCGCCTTCCGCCCCCAGAGGCGCTTTTGGCCGTGTACCCCACTCAGGGGTCACCTTAGCCAACGGCTGACGCCCAAGGCTTCCCCTCATCGCCAACAGTCCTTGCCCTCGTGGCCCGCCTTCACCGGTTGGGTAGCGAGGGTTTTTTCTGATTGTTCCATAAACCCCAACGCCTCGGCAGAAAGGCCACTCCATTGGCCATGATCAAACGCGCCCGGCCAGTCGCCTATCGCCATCGCGGCCAAGGTGCAGCCGCCATCACCATCCACCAGACCAAGCAGGACATCGCCCGCTTAGCGGCGATCCGCGACCATATCGAAACCCGTAACGGGTGCAGCGTGTCGAACACGGTTGCCGTCTCCATGGCTATCGCTGTGCTCCACCGTGAGGCCACCCAGGGCGCTCTCAGCGTCCGCCTCCAGGACTTCGCCAAGGTCCCCGCGGCAGCCCAACGCTGACGCTCATATCCGCGCCTCCCAATCAGGCGCCCAACCCTAAGGATCACCAATGACAAGCCCTATCGACCGCATCGCGTTCAACCCGGCGGCTCGACCCATCGACACCGTTGGCATCGACACGTCGTTCCAGCGGATGGCCGCGACCCTGAGGTAACCGGCCAAAAGAAAACCCCAGTCGAAAGGCTGGGGTCTTCACTCCCTGGTCTGTACCGGGGGCCTAGCAGGGGGATCACCCTAGCGGGGGGATCACCCTAGCGGCTGCGGTCAGCCCTGCTATTCGGCCAGACCATGGCTTTCAACAGCACCATGGCCATCAAGAGCACGAAGGCGGGGATGAGCCCCCGGCGCCGGGAACTATCGGCGGTGACCTCCCAAGGTCCAGCCCAGAGGGTCGCTGAGTGCTCCCCAGCGGATGGGCTGCGCCCCGTCTCCAAGGCGCAACCAAAATCGAGGGTCGGGCACCGCGAGGCGTAAGCCGTGCCGAGTAGAGGCAGTGAGACCCAAGCGGCGCGGTCATCGGTGATGAGCTGAACGGGAGGCATCGTCTTCGTCTTCCTGACGGCCCGGCGATGCAACAGCGCACCGCCTAGGGACTGGCCGGGACGCTGAATGCCTCAAGACGACCGCGAACGTCCAACAACAATAATGACTCATTCAGGGTCGACCCATTCAGAAACATTCAGTCTACCCAAGTGGACCCTTGGTGATCGACTGGAGCGATGGGTCACCCCTTTCCCTGATAACCTTCAATCGGCCGTCGATGATTGGCCCTTAGCGATGAGACATAAACAATGGAAAGCAACATGACGACCCTGATTAACGCCGGCATGGCCGATCCCGGGACGGAGTGGCGGGTTTGGTCGGACGGGGCGAGCCTCGGCAATCCTGGCCCCGCTGGCTGGGCTGTGCTGGCCCGCAGGCCGGACGGGACCGGCTTTGAGCAGTGCGGCAGCGCCGATCACCGGACCAACAACCAAGCCGAGATGTTCGCCTTGCTACAGGCCATCAAGGCCGTCCCCAAGGATCAGCCCGGCATAATCTACAGCGACAGCAAGTACGCCATCGGGGCCGCCACGACTTGGCGACCGGGGTGGGTGAAGAGCGGGATGAAGACTTCCAAGCGGAAGCCCGTGGAACACCAGGACCTCGTCAAGCGGCTCTGGGAGGTCCTCGATGAGCGCCCCCAGGTCCGCCTGGAGTGGGTCAAGGGCCACGCTGGGGACGAGGGCAACGAGAGGGTCGACACCCTAGCCAACGAGGCTGCCGAAGCCGTCAAGGCTGGCGGGAAGCCGAGGACCAAGGTCACGCGGGAACTCGCCGCGTAGGCGGTTGGGAGACCTGAAGACAATCCACAAGAGGCTCGCTCAGTGATCGCTGGGCGGGCCTCTTCGCTTTTGAAGGAGCATCATGGAATACGCCCAAGAGGTACTGGACCGCACGACCGGTCAATTGAAGACACAGAGCCTAGGAGATTGGATCACCGTCACTGAACTAGGCCTGCGCCACGGTGCCGGAAAAAGGTCGGTACGTGCCGTTCTCCATCATATGGGCGTCCTCGCCCGCGAGGGTCGCTGCTATCGCCTATCACGCCATTTGGTCGAGGTTGGCTTCGGCATGCGCCACGATTTTCCCCGATCCGGCCATGCCTTCGATGTCATAAGCCCGAAGGGGCAGGAGACCATCGCCTCTTTGTGGTCCGCAGCAGTGCAGGACTATCAAGAAAGCCAGAAGCAAAGCTCTCTGGTGCCCGACATCAGGGCCGCGCTCGTCACCTTCGCGACCGACCGTCTTGAACCGATGACGGCACAGGAGGAGGCCTGCTGGGTTCTCGACCACTTTCAGGATGTGGACCACCTGACTATCGCGAAGGTCCTGGAGGTGTCCCCGGCGTTGGTCAGCCGGTATGCCAAGAAACGAGCAAAAGACCGTGCCGCTTGTGAACGCAGAAAGCAGGATGTCTTGCCCGTGAATACAGGCCTCGACGTGAGGATGGGCAAATGGGCTTCATCGGGCTCAATCTACATCGGCGAGTAAGGTCTCACCTGCGGGGCCAGTATATTACCCAAGACATTTACACTTCCAAAACCGACCGAGGCCCTCGCCCCTGACGACCAGGAGCGGGGGTCTTTTCATTTCACCGATCAACCAATCGAGGCACCATGCCGACCAGAACCAACATCAAGACCCGGACGCACAACACGTGCCGCACGCCCGGCTGTCAGCGCCCTGCCCGAAGCAACATCGCGTACCTCTGCGACAACTGCCGGGATCGGATGCGCCGTAACGGGGACGCCCGGCAGACCAACATCAGGCGGACTGAGATGCGCCCCATGGAGGACCGGATCAGGGCGATCATCAGCCGAGGTCACTTGCCGATGATCCGGCAGGGTCTCCAGACCATCAATGAAGCTGTGATCCGCCACAGCGACGAGACGTTGGCGTCCTGGCGCCGGGGGAAGCCGATGAACAGGCACGTTGTCCTGGCTCATAGCGAGGTCCTGAAGGTGGCCCAGAATGTGGACGCCCTGGACAGCGGGGTCACCCTCGCGGCTCTCTACCTCCTCGCCGAGCGCACCCCGCGCCGCATCGTCAGCGACGAAGGGATGGCTGGGCAGCTTGTCCGCGTGTACCGCCTCCAACAGGGGCTCGCCATCGGCGTAACCTGGGATGATAGGAAGAACCGCGAGACTCGCTGGTATCGCCCTCTGCCCAAGGACACCACCCGACTGATGGGCGCGACACTACGGGAGGCGTACTCGCCCTGGCTCGTCCATGTTCTGGCGGTGGACAAGAAGGAGCGCGAAGAGAAACAGAAGGCGTCCCGCGAGTTGGCTGCCGGGTTCGCGCCGGTCTAGCAGCAGGCTCGCCCAGGATGAGAAGGGGGCTCACCTTGTGGACACCCTAGGCGAGCAGCAGGCTCGTCTGTTCTTCTAGGGTCGGGGTGTATCTCCGGGATCACCGAGAGACCACCTCACGGACGGCCGGGCGAGCCACTAGATGGGATGTGAGACCCGGTCCACCCACTCTTTGAGTTCCGCGACGTCCCGGCCCTTGGAGTAGATGCCATAGGTGATCCCGAGGGGCGCATGCCCCAACAGCCGCGCGGCAGTCGCTTCTGGGCACCCCAGCCGCTCCAAGGCCGTCGTGAAGCTCTTCCGAAGGGAGTGGAACGTCTTGCCCTCGGGTATCTCGGCCTTCCGCATGAGCCGGCCAAAGCGGACCGACAACGCGCTCGCCTTCGCCCCCGTTGGCGCGGTGACATCCTTCAGCTTGGCATGGACCGGCAACGCCCGAGCGGCATTCTTCGACTTCCCCGTCAGCAGCACGAAGCACTCTTGTCCTCCGAGTACCTGACGCTCCGCCGCCATACACTCGCTAAGGCGGAAACCCGTATAGATCGAGATCAGGAACAGCGGGCGAAGCTCCTCGTCCTCCGCGACCGCTTTGTACGCTTTGACAAGCTCATCGTCGCTGAAGAAGTCGTAGCTCTCCGTCGCCCTGCCCCGCTCGTCAGCTGCCTGGGTTAGGTCTTCGAAGGGGTTCCTTGGGCGCTCATCGGCTGCCCTGTAGACCCACAGCCAGAGGTTCGACATGACCGTGGCATACCGCTTTATGGTGTCCCGTGCCTTGCCCGTAGCGACGGCGTTGAGCCAGTCGAGCGCCATACTCCGGCTGACGTCGTGAAGCGGCCTGTCTCCGTGATGCTCAATCCAAAGCTTCACAGTCGTGCCGTAGTTCGCCTCGGTGGTCGTGGAGCGCTTCGGGTTCTTCTCCAGGTACTCCTTGAGGACCTCGGAGACGACCTTGCGATCCTTCACATAGTCCCTGAATGCCTGAACGAAGTCGGCTTCCTCGGCTTCACCGCTTCGTTCGGCCCTGTCGACCAGAGCGTCTAGAGCGGGGTTGGACATGTCCTCGCCGTCCAGAACGTTGGTCATGACCGCTGGACCGACTTCCTTCAGCCGGGCACGGAACGCGGCGTAGGAGCGTTCCCTAGGCCCCTCAGCAGGCCTCGCGGGGGCCAAGCCCAGTCGACGTTCTGCCAGTGCAATCTGAGCCTTGGCTATCGGGTGGAAGTCCCAGCGACGCTTACGGGCTTCATTGATGTCCGAGGTGTCGAGCGCCTTGCGAAGATACGGACCTAGTTCACCTCGAAGGCGGCTCGGCACCGGCACACGGCAATACCAGCGGTTCCCGATCCGCTGAAGGTAGAGGGTGTCTTTGATGGCTTTGGACTTCGCCGGCATGGCTACAAACGTAGCTTCGGCGGGGCTCTGTAGGCAAGTCCTGTAGGCAACCAAAGTGCATATAGGGCCTAAGCTTTGGCGCTCCCTAGGGGACTCGAACCCCTGTTTTCGCCGTGAGAGGGCGACGTCCTAGACCGCTAGACGAAGGGAGCAGCGCTGGCCGAGGGCGCCTATGTAGTCGGACCACCGCGCCGCCGCAACTGCTTTTTGCGGTGATCCCGACAAAAGATGCGTGAATCGCGACGACGCGGTTTTCGCATCCGACCACAGAGATACGCGGCGGGATTGCCCGCCTCTCCGGAACGTTCGATGCTGAGGGCCAACTGCCGGACGCGCCTTCAGGCCGCTCCAGCGGGCAGACGCCGCAGCGACGGCCTTGGGGAAGCGGTTCGTGATGCAGGGCGAGCAGCGACGATATCCACTCCACGCCGTCCTGCGGCGCGGACACGCCGTGCTCAGGGCCGGGCTCGGCAGCCTGGTGTCGGTCGTCTATCCCCCGATCTGCATCGCCTGCCAGGCGGCGACGGGCGAGGCGCAGGCGCTGTGCCCGGCCTGCTGGAGCGGCATGGGCTTCATCGAGCGCCCCTATTGCGAGCGGCTCGGCACACCCTTCGCGGTCGATCTCGGGGCGGGCCTGTTGTCACCGGCCGCGATCGTCGATCCGCCCGTCTTCGCGCGGGCGCGGGCCGTTTGCCGCTTCGACGGCGTGGCGCGCGAGCTGGTGCACCGCCTCAAATACGGCGATCGCGTCGAACTGTCCCTGACGCTAGGCCGCATGATGGCGCAGGCCGGCCGCGAACTTCTCGGCGAGGCAGAGATCGTGGCGCCCATCCCGCTCCACCGCACGAGGCTCTGGAGCCGGCGCTTCAACCAGGCCGCCGCGCTGGCCGGCGTCGTGGCCCGCCAGGCAGGGCTTCCGCTCCGGCCGGCGGCCCTCGTCCGCGTCAAGCGCACGCGCCAGCAGGTCGGGCTCACGCGCTCCCAGCGCGCCGACAACCTCCAGGGCGCGTTCCGGGTGCCGGATGTGATGCGGCCGCAGGTCGAAGGCCGGCGCATTCTGCTGGTCGACGACGTGCTGACCACGGGCGCGACCGCCAATGCCGCGGCCCGTGCCCTGCTGCGGGCCGGCGCCCGGGAGATCGACATCCTGACATTCGCGCGGGTCGTGACGGATGGCCGGGAAATCACTACATGAGATCAAGCGCTATCAAGAGAGACTCCAGCCCATGCCGCCGGTCACGATCTACACCACCTCCTGGTGCCCCTATTGCAAGACCGCCAAGTCCCTGCTGACCCGGAAGGGGGTCGCCTTCACCGAGATCGACGTCGACGGCAAGCCGGATCTGCGGCAGACGATGACGGCAAAGGCCGGCGGGCGCACGTCGGTTCCGCAGATCTTCATCGGTGATCGCCATGTCGGCGGTTCCGACGACATCCATGCGCTTGATGCCCGTGGCGAGCTCGACAAGCTTCTGGCGGCCTGAGCGGGAACGCCCCTCCGGGCTTCCTGCCGTGCTACCCTGCCGTGCCTATTTGCGCTGGTGGCCAGGCGCCACCATCTGAGACGATATGATCCGTTACACCCTCATCTGCGACAATGCCCACGAGTTCGAGAGCTGGTTCTCCGGCTCGGCCAGCTTTGAGGAACAGGCCAGGCGCGGTTTCGTGACCTGCCCGCTCTGCAACAGCGCGAAGGTCGAGCGCGCGGTGATGGCGCCGAATGTCGCGCGTACCGATCTCGGCCAGCGCACAGCGGCCGAGCCCGCAGCGGAAGCGCCCGCGCCGGCAGGGACGCCTGCGCCGATGGCCCTGATGAGCGACAAGGAGATCGCCTTCCGCGAGATGCTGACCGCGCTCCACAGCCATGTCCGCGAGAATGCGGAGCATGTCGGGACTCGCTTTGCCGACGAAGCCTTGAAGATCCATCACGGCGAAACGGAAGCGCGTGCGATCTATGGCGAGGCGAACGCCGACGACGCCCGCATGCTGCATGAGGAGGGCGTCGATTTCCTGCCCCTGCCGCGCCTGCCGAACTCGGGGAACTGAAGCGCCTTCCACCGCGACGGTCGCCAGCGACACATCGATGATCACGATCGACCTTGATTGAAAAACGGTCGGCAAGCCGTCGAATTGCCGGCAAGCCGCTCCGTGATCGCGCCCCTGCTCCGGCAATCATGACCGATCCGTAACGCGGAAAAATGAAAATTCGCCGCTCCGGACGTCATAATTTTCCTTGTTTTACCAATATGTTAGATTCTCCATGGCCGGCGAGATCACTCGCCGCGGTCCATCTTGCATGGCTCGGCCCTTCCTTCCGGGATTAACTTTCTGTTAAGTGTTTCGGGTTTCCTTGCTGGTGATCCCGGTGTGCTGCGTCTGGCCACCCGGGATCCTGAACCCAGGAGTTACCGCATGAAGCGGGCCGCGATCGCTGCACTTGGTCTCCGCTCCGATGGGGCGCTCCGGTACGGCGGCGGCAGGTCGATCCCGCTTCTGATCGCGCTGGCGGCGCCCGCCTTGGGTGCCTGCAGCCTGTCGCCCGTCGAAACCGCCGCGGTCTCCGCGCGGACGGCGAAGGACCCGACTGTCGCGCGCAAGCGCGCCGTCGCTCTGGCCAAGGCCGATCCGCGCGAAAAGGAATGCCTGGTCCGCGCGATGTATTTCGAATCGAACCGCTCGAGCGAAGCCGGCTTGCTCGGCGTCGGCACGGTCGTGATGAACCGGGTCGAATCGGCGCGTTATCCCGAGACGATCTGCGGCGTGGTCGGAGCTCCCCGCCAGTTCGCGTCCGGCGTCCTGACACGCCCGATGCCGGAACGCACCCGGCCGCAGATCGAGGCCATCGCGGACGACATCCTCAACGGCCGCCGGAACGAGGCGGTCGGATCGGCCAAGCACTTCCACATGGCCGGCATGCGCTTCGGCTACGCCAACATGCACTATGTGACCGTGGCCGGCGGCAACGCCTTCTACCTCAAGGGCGAGCGCCCCGAGCGCAAGCGCATCGAGGAGCCGACGATCCAGCTCGCCTCGGCATCCACCTCCGTGCCGCTCACGACCGCTTCCCCGGTCGCCTCCACCTCCTTCGCTTCGGCGCCCCTGGCCTTCGCGCCTCAGGCTGCCACGCCCAGGCTTCCCACGATCGAGACGCCGGCCGTCATGCTGGTCAAGAACGCGCCGCTGCCGCCGGGCCGGCCGATCGATCTCGATCTGCCGAAGGCCGCGCGCGCCTTCGCCGCTCCGCCCAGGCCCGACCGCCGCCTGGCTTCGCTCGAGCTGCCCACCGTCGAGATCAAGGGCAGCGTTTCGCCGCGATAGGCGCGCGACGCCCGCTTGGCTCGGCTTCCGGCGCGTTGGGCCATCGTTCGGCCGCCTGCCGAAGGAGCTGCGCGTTTCCCTGAAACGCGCTCTGCCCGCGTGAAAAACCCGTCATCCTAACGTCGCACGCGACAGCCTCGACGCTCTGGCGTTATCCTCGCCGCAGTGCAACATTCAGATTGCTCTGCAATACGGGGAAACGCCATGACCGCGACGAAGACCGGCGGCCAGCAGACGGCGCGCGACAAACCCTGGATCTTCCGCACCTATGCCGGTCATTCCGACGCGGCGGAGTCCAACAAGCTCTATCGCAACAATCTCGCCAAGGGTCAGACAGGCCTCTCCGTCGCCTTCGACCTGCCGACCCAGACCGGCTACGACCCTGATCATGTGCTAGCGCGCGGCGAGGTCGGCAAGGTCGGCGTGCCCGTGAGCCATCTCGGCGACATGCGGGCCCTGTTCGAGGATATCCCCCTCGCTCAGATGAATACCTCGATGACGATCAATGCGACGGCGGCCTGGCTGCTTGCGCTTTATGTCGCGGTGGCCGACGAGCAGGGGGCCGACCGCAAGCTGCTGCAGGGCACGACGCAGAACGATCTCGTCAAGGAATACCTCTCGCGCGGCACCTATGTCTTCCCGCCGCGTCCTTCCATGCAGCTCACCACCGACATCGTGGTGTTCGCGGCCAGCGAGCTGCCGAAATGGAACCCGACCAATGTCTGTTCCTACCACCTGCAGGAGGCCGGGGCCTCGCCGGTGCAGGAGCTCTCATTCGCGCTGGCGACCGCGGTGGCGCTGCTCGATTCCATCCGCGCACGCGCCGAGGTGAGCCCCGAGGAATTCCCCGGCATCGTCGGGCGCATCTCGTTTTTCGTGAACGCCGGCATGCGCTTCGTCACCGAGCTCTGCAAGATGCGGGCTTTCGTCGAGCTTTGGGACGAGATCACGCTCGGCCGCTATGGCGTGGCCGATGAGGCGATGCGGCGCTTCCGCTATGGCGTGCAGGTCAATTCGCTCGGGCTGACCGAGCCGCAGCCGGAGAACAACGTCTACCGCATCCTGATCGAGATGCTGGCGGTGACGCTGTCGCGGAAGGCGCGTGCCCGCGCCGTGCAGCTCCCGGCCTGGAACGAGGCGCTCGGGCTGCCCCGGCCGTTCGACCAGCAATGGTCGCTGCGCATGCAGCAGGTCCTGGCATACGAGACGGACCTGCTCGAATTCGGCGACATCTTCGACGGCTCGACCGTGGTCGACGCCAAGGTTGCCGAGCTCAAGGCGGCCGCGCTGGAGGAACTCGCCAAGATCGACGACATGGGCGGCGCGCTCGCGGCCGTCGAGAGCGGCTACATGAAGCAGGCGCTTGTCGAGAACGGCGCGCGGCGCATCGAGGCGATCGAGCGCGGCGAGCAGGTCGTCGTCGGCGTCAACAGGTTCACCAGCAGCGAGCCCTCGCCGCTTTCGGCCGGCGAAGGCAACGTCGTCACCGTGCCGGATTCGGTCGAGATCGAGGCGATCGCGCGGCTCAAGGCCTGGCGCGCGGCCCGCGATACGAAAGCGGCAGAGGCGGCATTGGCCGATCTTGCAAGCAGCGCCCGCGAGGGCCGCAACGTCATGCCGGCCTCGATCGTCTGCGCGAAAGTCGGCGTCACCACCGGCGAATGGGCGCAGACCCTGCGCGAGATATTCGGCGAGTACCGCGCCCCTACGGGCGTGGACACCAAGAAGCTCGGCGACGCCGCAGGCCTCGCCACAGCGCGCGCAGCCGTCGAGAAGGCGACGGAAAGGCTCGGACGCCCGCCGCGCTTCCTCGTCGGCAAGCCGGGGCTCGATGGACACTCGAACGGCGCCGAGCAGATCGCCGTGCGCGCCCGCGATGCCGGCATGGCGGTGAGCTATGGCGGCATCCGCCAGACGCCGGAGGAGATCGTCACCGAGGCGAAGGCGCAGGACGCCGACATCATCGGGCTCTCCATCCTCTCGGGCTCGCATCTGCCGCTGGTGCGCGACGTCACGGCGCGGCTGCGCGTCGCCGGCATGAACGTGCCGGTCGTGGTCGGCGGCATCATCCCGCCCGACGACGAGAACGCGTTGCGCAACATGGGCGTGGCGCGGGTCTATACGCCGAAGGATTTCGCACTGGACGGCATCATCGCCGATGTGGCGGGGCTGGCGGCGAAGGAGCGGTAGCCGTCATCCCGTGCGCGCTGCGGCGTGTAACGCCGCTGCGCAGACACGGGGCCTTGTGCAGGATAATGCGCCTTCTCGTCATGCGATCCCGCATCTGCGCAGCAGCACTGCGTGCCGCAGCGCGTGCGGGATGACACGCCCGGTCAGACCATCCCCACGCTCTTGAGCTGCTGGTAGGCCTTCAGGATCTCCTGAAGCGTGCCCTCGCGCGAGCGGTCGCCGCCATTGGCGTCCGGATGGAAGCGCTTCACCAGTTCCTTGTAACGCGCCTTGATCGCGGCCGAGTCGGCGGTGTCGTCGAGTCCGAGCGTATCGAGCGCCTTGCGCGCGACAACGCCGACGCGCGATTCCGGCTGCGCCGCCTGCTGCTTGTTGCGCGCGCCGAACAGGTTGAAGGCGTCGTGCATGTCGGCGCTGGCCTCGCCCTTCGCCGCGCGGCCGCGCTGCGACATCCGCGCCGCCTTCGAGTTGACGCCGAGCTTCCAGGTCGGCCGGTGGCCGATCTCTTCCTGTTTCTGGTAGGCGGCGAGCGCCTCGTCATCCATCCCGGCGAAATAGTTGTAGGTCGCGTTGTAGGTCTTCACATGCTCCATGCAGAACAGGAAAAACTGGCCTTCGCGGCCGCGCCCCTTGGGCGCGCGGAATTCGCCGACGCGCGTGCAGCCGGGATGGTCGCAACGGGGCGCATCATTACCCTCGACCGCTTCCGCCTCGGAAGGGCCGATCCTGATGCGATCGAAAAGGCGCGAGTTGATGTTCATCGTCGAAGGGTTATGAGACGCAAGGTTCGGACCGGCAAGTGCGATGCAACACACCGCCGAACCGATAGGACAATCATTGCAACGGTGGCGCGATCATGACCGCAATCGCTGAAAGAATCACGCGAAAGCTGACCGAGGCCTTTGCGCCACAGGAGCTGAGGGTGATCGACGAATCGCACCAGCATCACGGCCATGGCGGCTGGCGCGAGGGCGGGGAGACTCATTTCCGCGTGGATATCGTGTCGGATGCCTTCGCCGGCAAGAGCCGGCTCGAGCGTCACCGCCTGGTCAATGCGGCACTCGCGCAGGAGCTCGCGGACCGCGTCCACGCGCTGGCGATCGCGGCAAAGGCGCCAAACGAGGTTTGAGCGCGCAGCTCTATTCGGGTGCGATCAGTTCGACCGATGGAAAATAGCTGCGATAGCGCCGCGCATCACGCGTTAGCAGCGGGACCTCCGCCACAGCGGCATGCGCTCCGATGAAGAAATCCGGGAGAACGCTCGCCCGTGTGCCACCGGCCGCGCGATAGCGCCGGAAGGCCTTGCCGGCGACGAACAGCGCTTGCCGTGACATCGGATCGATTTCGACGCGGAAGTCGGCCAACATGGTATCGAACGTCACGATATCGTCGAAGCGAATGGAGAGCTCGGCATAGATCACCTCGGTGATGACAAGGCCTCCCCTGCTCATCGCCGCGCCCAGTTGTCCGGCAGACCATTTACCCCACTCCGGATCATTGGTGATGAGATCCAGAAAGACATTCGAGTCGACGAGCGTCGCCTTCAAGATTCTCCCCGGGTCATTTCCATGATCTCGTCGGTGCTCGGGCCCGGCCCGGCGATACCGCGCCATTTATCGAGAGGATTCTTTACGACCTCCGCGCCGACCTTCAGCAGGACGACCTTGCCATCCGGCTCCATCCGGAAATCGACCGCATTGCCGGGCTTGATGCCGAGCTTATCCCGCACGACCTTTGGGATCGTGACCTGCCCCTTCCTGGTGACAGTCGTCGCCATGGCCACCTCCGTATTACCACCTGATCCAAAAGTAATACCTGGGCGGGCTCGCGACAAGAACCATCCGGCTCCGCCGGTCCGTCAGCCCTTCGGCCGCGCCGGCGCGAAAGCGTAGATCGCGACCGAGGCCAGCAGCAGGGCGGCGAAGGCCCAGTGCAGGTTGGCGAAGGTCGAGGCCGCATCGAACCCGGTCGCGCGCTGCTCGGCGATGAACCAGCCGGAAGCGGACTGCACAGCCGCGGCTCCGGCGATGAAGAGGAAGTTCACGAAGGTCATGCCGCGCCCGATCAGATGCTCCGGGAAGAACTGCCGGGCGTGTGCCATGAGGATCGCATAGGTGAAGCCCGCCGCGCCGATCAGCGAGAACAGCGCGATCGCCGTCAGATGCGAATTCTGGCCGCTCAAGGCCAGCAACACGAAGCCGAGCGCCGTCAGCAGCGTCCCCCACAGCACGATCGCCTTGGCCTGCCCGGTCCGGCTTTCCAGCCAGCCATAGACGAAGGCACCGACGATCATCGCCACCGCCATGATCGTCGCGGCATGCCCGGCCCAGACGGCATCGAAGCCATGGACCTGCGTCATGAAGGGCGCGATCCACAGGCCGCGCACGGTTGCGACGATGGCGTAGCCGGTGATCGTCAGGGGCGCGAGCAGCCAGAGCGGTCGGATGGCGACGATGCTGGCTAGCCCTTGCAGCAACCCTTCATCCGGCGCCGCCGAGGCCGGACGCGGCGGCGGATCGCGCACCAGCAACGCCGCCAGGATGGTCGCAGCCAGGAAGGCGGCCGCCATCGCCATCATCGCGCCGCGCCAGCCGAAATGCGCCGCCGCGATCGCGAGCGGCGCCGCCCCGGCGATATTGCCGAGCGAACCCAGCGCGATGAACAGCGAGGTCAACAGGCCGAAGCGCGCGGGCGCGGCAGTGCGGGCGAACAGGAAGAGCGATGACATGAAGATCGGCGAGCAGCCGATGCCGATCAGAGCCATGGCGACGCCGGCCGAAAGCGCCCCGCCGGCCTGCGCGAACAGGAAGGCACCGGCCGAGCCGATCGCCATCGCGACAGCCACCGTCCGGCGCGGGCCGACCCGATCGAGCCCCCATCCGACCGGGAACTGCGCCAATGCGAAGGCGATGAACCAGGCCGCGCCGAGCAGGCCGAAGGCAGCCGGGCCGATGCCGAGATCGGCCATCACCGGCCCGGCGATCACGCTCAGGAAGGAGCGGTAGAAGATCGAGAGGATGTAGGCCGGCAGAAGCGCGATGAAGACCGTCACGTCGAGAGAGTATCCGCTTGGGCTGCTAAGCCGGGAACTCGGAGAATTCTGAATCGCACGGAACCTCAAGTCATCCCGGGCTTGACCCGGGATCCATGCCGGAGCGTCACCGACGAGGTTCAGGCATGGATCCCGGCGCTCCGCTTCGCTGCGGCCGGGATGACATGTCGTTCCAGGCGCGCCGGCTGTATCCGGCCCGCTGTGGCAGTGCTTACTTGATCCGTTCGAGCACGGAGACGTAGTTGGCGACCGCGGCCCCGCCCATGTTGAAGATGCCGCCGAGACGCGGCTCGCTGAGCTGCATGCCCTCCGGCGCCTCGCCGGTGAGCTGCATGGCCGAGAGCACATGCATGGACACGCCGGTGGCGCCGATCGGATGACCCTTGGCCTTGAGACCGCCGGAGACGTTGACCGGCAGCCAGCCGTCCTTCTGCGTCCAGCCTTCCTTGATGGCGCGAGCGCCGTCGCCTTCCTTGGTCAGGCCCATCGCCTCGTATTCGATCAGCTCGGCGACGGTGAAGCAGTCATGCGTCTCGACGAAGGAGAGGTCCTCCAGCGTCACGCCGGCATCGGCCAGCGCCTTCTGCCAGGCGAGCGCGCCGCCCTCGAACTTCAGGATGTCGCGCTTCGACATCGGCAGGAAATCCTGCACATGGGCCATGCCGCGGAAGCCGACGGCGCGGCGCATCTCCAACGCGGTCGCCTCGTCGGCCAGCACGATGGCGGCGGCGCCGTCCGAGACCAGCGAGCAGTCGGTGCGCTTCAGCGGCCCGGCGACATAGGGGTTCTTCTCGCTCTCCTCGCGGCAGAAGGCGTAGCCGAGGTCCTTGCGCATCTGCGCATAGGGATTGTCGACGCCGTTCTTGTGGTTCTTGGCGGCGATCATTGCGAGCGCGTCGGACTGGTCGCCATGGCGCTGGAAATAGGCGGCGGCGATCTGGCCGAAGACGCCGGCGAAGCCGCCCTGGGTCTCGCCATCCTCGGGCAGGTAGGAGGCCTTGAGCAGGTTTTTACCGATCTCGGCTGATGGCGTCTTGGTCATCTGCTCGACGCCGACGACGAGGACGACCTTCGCAGCACCGGCCTTGATCGCCCGCACGCCCTGATGGACGGCCGCCGAGCCGGTGGCGCAGGCATTCTCGACGCGCGTGGTCGGCTTGAAGCGCAGGGCCGGATCGGCCTGGAGCACCAGCGATGCCGTGAAATCCTGGGCGGAGAAGCCGGCATTGTAGTGGCCGAGCACGATCTCGTCGACCTGGTCGGCGGTGATGCCGGCATCGACCAGCGCGTCGGTCGCGACGCGCACGATCAGGCTTTCGACGGTTTCGGCATCCTGCTTGCCGAACGGCGTATGCGCCCAGCCGACGATTGCAGCGCTCATGACGGATTCTCCCTTAATGTGCAGCTACACTATATCTTGGCAGCCTTGCTCCGCCCGGCAAGCCGGTATCCGCGCATGATGGCCGTGCGCGGATCGGCTGACGGGCTTTTGTTCAGCACTAGCCGGCCGCTCCGCTCATCGCAATGCCACCGAGAGCAGCAAGCCGACGCCGCCGACGATCATCGCCATGCCGAGTATCTCGCGCTTGCTGGTGCCTTCGGAGAACAGGCGACGCGAGGCGATCTGCGCCAGCGGCACCTCGATCAGGGCGAGCGTGCGGACATTGGCGGCAGTGGTCAGCGAGAAGCCGATGAACCAGAACTGCGAAGCGGCGGCACCGAGGAAGCCGGCCGAGAGCGAGCGCCGCCAGTTCCTCAGGCTCTGGATCAGCGCGTCGCGATTGGCGGCGAGCAGATAGAGCGTCAGGATCGCGGTCTGGAGGCCGAGGCCGAGCACGAGGATGGTCGAGGCTCGGATCAGGAAGCCGCCTTCCGGCAGTGCCTGGATGCCGCCGCGGAAGCCGATGGCGGACAGGGCGAAGAAGGCACCGGAGACGATGCCGAGCACGGCCGGGCGCATGCCCGCGCGGGTCAGCTTCTCGCCCGGCTTCCACGACACCACGATCACGCCGGCCGTCGCGATCGCGATGGCGAGGAACTTCAGCGGGGTCAGCGCATCGCCCAGCAGCGCGGCACCGAACAGCGCGACCTGCACGGGCTCGGTCTTGGTATAGGCCGTCGTCACCGCGAAGGAGCGCTCGCGCATCGCCGCCAGCATGAGCGCCGTCGCCGCGATCTGCGTCAACGCGCCCCAGAGCGTAAAGCCGAGGGACGCCATGCCGATGGCGGGCGGCAGGCGCTGCAGCCCGATGCAGGCCAGGAGCAGGAAAAGCGCGGCAAAAGGCAGGCCGAACAGGAAGCGCACCTGCGTGGCGCCGACGACGCCGATGATGTCGGTGAGCGAGCGCTGCGCGAGGTTGCGCGCGGTCTGCAGCAGCGAGGCGACGATGGTCGCGGGAATCCAGAGAAGACCGAAAGCCACGGTAAGCCTTGGGAAAGCAAGACGGGCCTAGGCTTTTGAACCGGCCTGCGCGACTAGGCAAATCGCTCGGCTAGGGGTAGGTATGCGTTCATGGGCGGACAATTCTGCCCGCCGTCTCGAAATCGCCGCATGCATCGCGTTGAACCCTGCGCCGTCCTCGCCACCCGCCAAGACAGGTTCAAGACCGCCCGATGATCCTCTCACGCTGCGCTGCCGCCCTCGCCCTCACCTTCGCCGTGACGGGTCCCGCCCTCGCCGGGGCTAGTCTGGTCGTCGACGCATCGACCGGCGAGGTGCTCTCCAGCGAGAACGCGACGCAGGCCTGGCGCCCGGCCTCCACGACCAAGATGATGACGATCTATCTCGCGCTGAAGGCAGTGCGGGAGGGGCGCATCGGCCTGGAGACGGCGATCCCGGCCTCGAAGCTGGCCGCGAGCCAGCCGCGCGTGAAGGTCTATATCCGGGCCGGGCAGGAGGTCACGCTCGACAACGCCCTGCGCATCATGATGGTGAAATCGGCCAACGACATCGCCTATGTCGTGGCCGAGGGCGTCGGCGGCGATGTCGGCACCTTCGTCGACATGATGAACGCCGAGGCGCAGCGCTTGGGCATGCGCGACACCCGCTTCGTCAATCCCAATGGCTGGGATCATCCCGACCAGCAGAGCAGCGCGCATGACCTCGCCATCCTCGCCATGGCGCTGATGCACGATTTCCCACAGTATTCGGACTACTGGAACACCTCGGCCGTCCAGCTCGGCAAGCAGGTGATGCACAACACCAACGGCCTGGTGGGGCGCTATTCCGGCATCGGCGGCATGAAGACCGGTTTCACCTGCGCCTCCGGCTTCAACGTCGTCGCCACCGCCAATCGCGGCGGCCGCACCCTGATCGCCGTGGTGCTCGGCTCGGTCTCCGGCGTTGAGCGAACCGTCAAGGCAGCCCAGATTCTCGACGAAAGCTTCGGCCGCTGGGGCGGCACGGGCTACAATGTCGCCTCGATGCCACCGAGCGGCACGCGGGCGCCGAACATCTGCGACGATGTCCGCCGTCGCGGCGGCGGCGTCGCACTGGCCGACGATGCCGATCTCTCCGGCCCGCTCTCGGCATCGGCAGCGGCGGCGGCCGGCAACGATTCCGACGGCGGCCGGTTCGGGACCTTCGCGACCCAGTCGGCCGGCACGGTCGCGACGCGCTCGCCGCGCGGGCGCGTCATCCTCGGCCAGCGGGCGCAGGTCGTGCCGATCCAGGTCTCCTTCGGGCGCACCGCCGGCTCCGCCTCGGCTCCGCTCGCAGCCAATGTCACGGCGCAGCCGGACTCGCGCGTCGCGCGCGGCACCGCCCCGACGATCGAGCCGGGCGCTCCGATCGCCGCCGGGCTCGCTGCCACTCCGACCCGGCGTACCGCGTCGAGCAATGGCGCGATCCCGCGCCGCACCACGGCCTTCGCGCCGGCAGATACCCCGGTCCAGCCCTCCACCGACGCTTTCGAGGGCGGCCCGCTGCGGCTCCAGGGCGCGGTCCAGCGGGGCGCCGCGAATGCAGCGAGCCTGCGGCCGGGCGCAGCCGCCGGCATCAAGGCGGCACCGCGCAACGCCAAGGCGCAGGCGGCCAAGACGCAGCCTGCCAAGACTCCGGCCGCAAAGCCCCAGCCCGGCAAGACGCCCGCAGCCTCGATCCCGCAGCCCAAGCCGCGGCCATCGCAGGCCGCCGTGAAGCCGCCGGCCGAGAAGCCCGCCGCGAAGGCGAAAGCCAAGCCCGCCAGCGACGCCTGAGGCCTGATTGGACACAAGGCCGGCGAGCGAACGTAACGGGTTGCTGCTGGCCTTCGCCTCGGCCGCGGCCTTCGGCACCAATATCGTCAGCGCGCAGATCGCCGGACAGGCCGGCCTCAGCGGCCCCCTGCTCGTCTTCTATCGCGTGCTGCTGATGCTGATCCTCGTCGGCGGCACGGCGCTGGTGTGGCGGGGCTCGCTCAGGCTCGCACGCAGCGAAAGGCAGCCGGTCCTGCTGTTCGGCTTCGCCACCGCGCTCGTCGGCATCGCCTATCTCTCCTCGGTCAGCTTCGTGCCCGTCTCGGTCGCGGCCGTGGTGTTCTACACCTTCCCGATCCTCATCGTGCTGGCCGAGCCTCTCCTCACCTCCGCGCCGTTCCGGGCCGACAGGCTCGCCGTCGCGCTCGTCGCCTTCCTCGGTGTCGCCCTGGTCGTCGGGCCCGACCTGCACGGGCTCGATCCGCGCGGGCTTGCCCTCGCCTTCCTCGCCAGCCTCAGCGCGACCGCGCAGTTCTTCGCCGCCGCCCGCTGCGCGCAGGTCGCGACGCTGCCAAAGCTGTTCTGGTCGCATGTCGTCATCCTGCCGGTGACGCTGGCGATCCTGGCAATCACCGGCGGCCTGCTTCCGCCGCAGACCTTCCTGCTCGCGCCGATCGCCATCGCCATCACCTATGGCGGCTACATCATCGGCTTCGTCCTGCAGATCCTCGCCCTTGCACGGATCGCCCCGGGACCGGCCGGCCTCGCCTTCTGCGCCGAGCCGGTCTTCGCCGTGGCCATCGCGGCCATCGTCCTGGCCGAGCGGCTGGGGCCATTGCAGTATGGCGGCGGCGCCCTTGTCATCGTGGCGCTGGTCACTAATGTAATATTAGAACATTCAAGGCGGAGCGTCGTGCCCGCCTGAAGGCCGCATCGCTCTTGCGTCACGGGACGCATGATGGCGATCCAACCTTTGACCATGCATCGGACCGGACGACAGACCATGACCGGCACCCCCGCCCGCCCCGCCCCCGTTCCGCTGATGCTGCTCACCGGCTTCCTCGGCGCCGGCAAGACGACGCTGCTCAACCGGCTCCTGAAGGACCCGGCGCTCGCCGACACAGTCGTGCTCGTCAACGAGTTCGGCGCGGTCGGGCTCGACCATCTGATGGTCGAGGGCGTCGAGGAGAACATGATCCTCCTCGAATCCGGCTGCCTGTGCTGCACCATCCGCGACGACCTCATCGTGACGCTAGAGGACCTGCTGCGCCGCCGCGACAATGGCCGCATCGGAGCCTTCAGCCGTGTCGTCATCGAGACGACCGGGCTCGCCGATCCCGCACCGATCCTCAACGTGCTGATCAACCACCCCTATCTCGCCATGCGCTTCCGGCTGGACGGCGTCGCCACGCTCGTCGATGCGGTCAACGGCATGGCGACGCTCGACGAGCATGAGGAGGCGCGCCGGCAGGTCGTCGCCGCCGACCGCCTCGTCCTGACCAAGACCGATATCGCGACGCCGGCCGAGGCCGATGCGCTGCGCAGGCGTCTGGGCGCGCTGAACCCGGGCGTCGAGATCCTGCTCCCCGACGCGCCCGCGAGCGACCTCGTCGGCGCGAGCCTCTACGATCTGGCGCGGCGGCCGGCGGCTCTGCGACGCTGGCTGGCGGAAACGACGGTATCCGGGCACGACCATCACCATCACGGCCACGACCATCATGGCCACGATCACGGTCATGACCACCATCATCACCACGGGCAGGACCCGCATGACGTCAACCGTCACGACGAGGCGATCCGCGCCTTCGCCCTGACGGCCGACCGTCCCGTCGCGCAAAGCACCTTCGATCTGTTCTGGACGCTGCTGCGCTCGATCCACGGACCGCGGCTGCTGCGGCTCAAGGGTCTCGTCGATCTCGCCGAGCAGCCGGGCCGTCCGCTGCTCGTCCATGCCGTGCAGCAGATCCTGCACCCGCCCATCCAGCTCGAAGGCTGGCCCGATGCCGACCGGCGTTCGCGCCTCGTCCTCATCGTCAAGGATATCGAGGAGGAGACCGTGCAGCGCCTCTGGTCCGCCTTCCTCGGCCAGCAGGCGGAGCAAGCCGAAACGGCGCATCACCACTGAGAACGCCGCGGCGCGCTTCTTGAACCTGTTCCCTCGCGCGGCGAGGCACATGCCTGTTTCTCGCCAATCCGGCACAGCCATGCGCCGGAACGATGCATCGGGAGCAGGATCGGATGAGCGAGATCATGGCCTTGGCGGGCACGGGCGCCGCCATGTCCACCACGGCATCGAGCCCGCCTCGACTGCATCCCGGCACGGCGGTCCATTGCGAGATCCGCCCGCTCGGCTCCTGTGCCGACATCATCGGGGAATGGGCCGATCTCGCCACCCGCGCCATCGAGCCCAACCCTTTTCTCGATCCGGGATTTGCACTGGCGGCGGCACAGCATCTCGTCTCGTTCCGCGATGTCGCGCTCATGCTTCTCTGGCAGGGCGGACCCGGAGGCCAGCCGCGCCGGCTCATCGGCCTCGCGCCCTTTCGCAGGCGCCAGCGTCTGTTCGCGGCCGAGGCCCTCGACGAATTCGCCGATCCGCGCCTGCTCAACGGCACGCCGCTGATCGACGCCACCTTCGTGGCGCCGGCGCTGTCGGCGCTGCTGCGTGCCTGGCGCGGTGAGGCGGGGCCGACGGCCGGATTGACCTTCCACGCGATCGACCCGGGCGGCCCGTTCGCCGCGGCGCTCACGGGCCTCGCCCGCAGGCACGGCTTCTTGGCGGATTGGCACAGCCTTGGCCGGCCGGACGCGCAGTTTACGGCCCCGACCAACCTCCGAGAAGCCCGGGCCGCGTTCGAGGCGCATGGAACGCTGCGTCTGGAAGAGCCCTCGACGCTCGCCGGCCGGCGCGACGCCGCCGAGATCCTGCTCGCGCTCGAAGCCTCGGGCCGGCGTGGGCGGACCGGCAGCGCGACCCTGCAGGACATTCGCGAGGCCGCCTTCCTGCGCAGCATGAGCCGCAGCCTCAGCCGCCAGAAGCTCTGCCGGATCGCGCTGCTGATGCTGGATGAAATACCGATCGCGGCAGCGCTGACGATCGGCCGGTCTCCGGCGAGCTGGCTCTATCTGGCCGCCGACGAGGACGAGTTGGCTCGGGCGCGGCCGCTGGCCCTGCTCCTGGCGATGATGCGCAAGACAGCCCCGTCGCGGCAAATCCGGCTCGCTGGCGGCCTGCCGGTTTTCGGAGCCAAAAGCGACGGCTTCGCGACGCTGCGCCTCAGCCATCGGCGCGCCGGCACCCCGGCCGATCTGGCGGCCCGCATCAGCAGGCGGGTCGGCCAGTCGCTGTTCAGGCCTCGGCCCGCAATACACGGCGGATGATCTTGCCGGTCGTCGTCATCGGCAGTTCGCCGAGGAAGGCGATCTCGCGCGGATATTCATGGGCCGACAAGCGGGCGCGCACGAAGTTCTGAAGCTCCGAGACCAGGGCCGGCGACCCGCCCTGCCCAGGCTTCAGCACGACGAAGGCCTTGACGATCTCGGTGCGCAGCGCGTCGGGCTTGCCGACCACCGCCGCCAGCGCGACCGCCGGGTGCCTCAGCAGGCAATCCTCGATCTCGCCTGGCCCGATCCGATAGCCCGACGAGGTGATGACATCGTCGTCGCGGCCGATGAAGCGGACATAGCCGTCCTCATCCTGGACGCCCTCGTCACCGGTGATCATCCAGTCGCCGATGAACTTCGCCGCCGTGGCCTCGGGGTTGCGCCAGTATTCGAGGAACATCACCGGGTCGGGCCGGCGCACCGCGATCTGTCCCTCCTCGCCGGGAGTGCAGACGATGCCGTCTGGCCGGATGATCGCGACCTCGTGGCCGGGGACGGCCTTGCCGATCGAGCCCGGCCGGCTCACGCCGATGGCGGCGCTCGATGCGAGCACGAGATTGCATTCGGTCTGGCCATAGGCCTCGTTGATCGTCAGGCCCAGCGCTTCCCGCCCCCAGGCCAGCGTCTCGGCACCGAGGGCCTCGCCGGCCGCCGCGACCGTGCGGAGATGCAGCTGGTAACGCCCGCGCGGATTGCCGGCGCCGCGCAGCATCCTGAGCGCGGTCGGCGGCACGAAGGCGTTGCGGATGCCGAGATCCTGGATCAGGCGATAGGCCTCCTCCGGCTCGAAACGCGTCACCGGCCGCGCGACCACGGCGACACCGAAATGCAGCGCCGGCAGCAGCATGTTGAGCAATCCGCCGGCCCAGGCCCAGTCGGCCGGCGTCCAGGCGAGGTCGCCCGGGCGCGGCATGAACTCGTGCGGCATCTGCACGCCCGGCAGATGGCCGGGCAGGACGCGGTGACCATGCAGCGCGCCCTTCGGATTGCCCGTCGTGCCGGAGGTATAGATCATCAGTGCCGGGTCGTCCGGCGTCGTCTCGGCGGGCACGAAATCCGGGCTGCCTTCGGCAAGCAGCGCGTCCAAGCCTTCCGCGCGCCCATCCGCTCGGTCGGTGGAGATCAGCAGAGAGAGTTCCGGCAGGGGCTGCGCGATCTGGCTGAGCTTCGCGAGACCTCCATCATTGGTCACGACGACCTTCGCGCCGGAATCCTCCAGCCTATAGGCCAGCGCATCGACGCCGAACAGCGCCGCCAGCGGCACCGCGATGGCACCGAGCTTGTAGGCGGCGAGATGCGCCGCCAGGACCGCCCGGCCCTGCGGCAGCAGGATCGCGACGCGGTCTCCACGGCCGACGCCGCGTGCGCGCAGGGCGCTGGCGAGCCGGTTCGAATGCTCGCGGAACCAGCCGAAGCTGACCGGCGTCACCAGCCAATCCTGCGAGACCTCGATGATCGCCGGACGCTCGGGCTCGCTTGCCGCCCAGCGGTCGCAGACGTCGACGGCGATGTTGTAGCGATCCGGAATGCGCCAGCGGAAAGCGTCGCGCAGCGCGGCATAGTCGGACAGGTCTGGCAATTTCAAGATGTGGGTCCAGCGGGAGGCGCGGCACGATAGGCAGGCGGCTCCCGGCTGTCACCCCGCCGCGCGCGCAAGTTTTCCGTGCGTCAGGATGCGCTCAGAACATGCGTTCGCCCGGCGGCGGCAGGAAGGCGTCGGAGAAGGCATCGCCCGCCCGTGCCTTGTCGCGGAAGCTCCCTGCCAGCGCGAGCTGGTCCAGCGCCCGCGACCAGCGCTCCCGGTCGATGCCGCCGAGGCCGTGGACGCGCACATAAGGCGTCAGCACGTTCTGCGCGATGACCATGGCGAGCTTCTCGCGCTCGATCTCCGGCTGTGCATCCTCATTGCGGCGCAGGACCAATTGCCCGCCCAGGGCCGGATTGACCACGGCATCGCGGAAGCCGCGGGTGACGGCGCGTACGAGGCCGCGCACGGCATCGGGCTTCTCCGCCGCGAGCTTGCCCGCGACGATGACGGCGCTGCCATAGGCCAGGAGGCCGTGATCGGCCATCTCCATCAGGATGATGTCGTCGACCGGCACGCCGCGCGCCTTGAGGCCGACATAGGAGGAGGGCCCGAAGCCGAGGGCGGCGTCGAGCTCGCCGGAGGCCAGCATCGGCTCCCGCACGGGGTAGCCCACGGTTTCCAGCCTGATCTTGCTGTCGTCGATCTTGTTGAGGTTCTTGAAGACCGGCCATTGCGCCAGCGCGGCATCGCCGCTGGCAGCACCGATCTTGCGCCCCTCCAGGCTGGGCGGCTCTGCGGTCAGACCGCGGCTCTTGCGGCCGACGATCGCGAAGCCCGGCCGGTCGTGGACGATCATCACCGCCTTGAGATCGGCACTGGGGTTCTCGTCGCGGAAGCGGATGAGCGCATTGACGTCGCCGAAACCGGCGTCCTGCGCACCTGTCGCCAGGCGCTGCAGCATGGCGCGAGAGCCCGTGCCCGGCTCGATCGTGACGTCGAGCCCCTCGGCACCGAAATAGCCCTTCTCCTGCGCGATCAGAAACGGCGCCGACGGCCCATCGAAGCGCCCGTCCAGGGCAAAGCGGATCGCCGCATTGCCTTGCGCTCCGGCCATGCCGCCGCTTGTCGCGGCGATCGCGGCCCCCATCGCCAGCCGCCCGAGCGCACGGCGCGACAGGTCAGTGGACGGACGGGACGGAGCGATCGGCATGGCAGGCCTCTGAGTGCCCTGCGGGCATCGGCACGGCATATCCGTGCCATCCACGCTTCTTGACACCATAAGATGTTGAAATGGCGTCAACGCGGCGGCATTTGCGTCACAATGGCAGGGCACCGTCCGTCTTGACCTCCTCCATCACCGCATAGGTCCGGGTCTCGCGCACGGCCGGGAGCGCCAGCAGCACCTCTCCGAGGAAGCGGCGATAGGCATTCATGTCGGCGACGCGCGTCTTGACCAGATAGTCGAAGCCACCAGCCACCATATGGCATTCCAGCACCTCGGGCGCCCGCTTCACCGCCGCGGCGAAGCGCTCGAAGGCGTCCGGTGTCGTCTTGTCGAGATAGACTTCGACGAAGACGAGGAGGTTTAATCCGAGCTTCATCGGATCGAGCGTGGCGCGATAGCCGGTGATGTAGCCGTCGCGCGTCAGCCGCTTCAGCCGCTCGCCCGTGGCGGTCGGCGAAAGCCCGACCTTCTCGGCCAGCTCGACGCCCGCGATGCGGCCGTCGCCCTGGAGCAACGCGAGGATACGGCGATCGGTCCTGTCAAGCATGATGAAACTCTATGGAATTGCCATTCTGTAGAGATTGATACGGGAATGGCGTTGTAAATGCCAATTGATATGTGGGATATCATCCCTCATCCTTCAGATAATCCAGTCTGACAGATCCGGAGCCCTTCATGGCCGCCTCTGCCCCGCGTTTCGCCGTGCCGTCTTTCCGCGTCCCCTTCGCCGAGGATGACGGTGCCATCGCTGGCCGACTGCTCGCCTCGGCCCGCCGCGACCCCGCGGCCAAGGCTCGGATCGATGCGCGCGCGACCGGCCTGATCGATGCGATCCGCACCCGCAAGGTCGGCCTGGGCGGCATCGAGGAATTGCTGCGCGAATACTCGCTCTCCACCAAGGAGGGCCTCGCTTTGATGGTGCTGGCCGAAGCGCTGCTGCGCGTGCCCGATTCCGTCACCGCCGATCGCCTCATCGAGGACAAGCTCGGCCAGGGCGATTTCGCCAACCATGAATCGAAGTCGGACGCCTTCCTCGTCTCGGCCTCGGCCTGGGCGCTCGGTATCACCGCGCGCGTCATCCAGCCGGGCGAGACCCCGACGGGCATCGTCAGCAGCCTCGCCAAGCGCCTGGGCGTGCCGACGGTGCGCACCGCCACGCGCCAGGCGATGCGCGTCATGGGCAACCATTTCGTGCTCGGCCAGACGATCGAGGAAGCGCTGAAGCGCGCCGGCTCCGGCACCGGCAAGCTCTATCGCTATTCCTTCGACATGCTCGGCGAGGGCGCGCGCACGCAGGCCGATGCCGACCGCTACTTCGCCTCCTACGCCGCCGCGATCGACGCCATCGGCCGCTCGGCCGGCAACGACAAGCTGCCGAACCGGCCGGGCATCTCGGTCAAGCTCTCGGCGCTGCATCCGCGCTACGAGGCGACGAGCCATGAGCGCGTGCTGACCGAGCTGGTGCCGAAGGTGATCGAGCTCGCCCGCCAGGCCAAGGGCTACGACCTCAACTTCACCATCGATGCCGAGGAGGCCGACCGGCTCGAGCTTTCGCTCGACGTGATCGATGCAATCTTCGCCGATCCCTCGCTCGACGGCTGGGACGGTTTCGGCCTCGCGATCCAGGCCTATCAGAAGCGCGCCTCGGCCGTGATCGACCATATCGGCCGGCTGGCCGAGGCCTATGACCGGCGCATGATGGTCCGCCTGGTCAAGGGCGCCTATTGGGACACCGAGCTGAAGCGCGCCCAGGAGCGCGGCCTGCCCGACTATCCGGTCTTCAGCCGCAAGGCGATGACGGATCTGAACTACGAGGCCTGTGCCGCGCAGCTGCTGAAGCTGCGGCCGCGCATCATCCCGCAATTCGCCACGCACAACGCACTCACCGTCGCGGCTGTCGCGGAAATGGCGGGCAACACCGAAAACTTCGAGTTCCAGCGCCTGCATGGCATGGGTGAGGCGCTCTACGAGAAGCTGCTGCGCGAGAACGAGGGCTATGCCTGCCGCACCTATGCCCCCGTCGGCGGGCATCAGGACCTGCTCGCCTATCTCGTCCGTCGCCTGCTCGAGAACGGCGCCAATTCTTCCTTCGTCAGCGCCTCCGGCGACCCGGACGTGCCGGTCTCGCAGCTCCTGCTGGCGCCGGCCGACATCATCGGCACGCCGAGCGCCGCGCGTCACCGCCGCATTCCGCTCCCGGCCGATCTCTACGGACCCTCGCGCAAGAACTCGGCCGGCACCGAGCTTGGCCATGAGGAGAGCCTGGACGCCCTGGTGAAGGAGATCGCGGCGGCGAAGAGCTTCCCCGATGCCGCGCCGATCATCGACGGCAAGCCGCAGCCCGGCGCGGTACGCGACGTACGCTCGCCGATCGACAACAAGCCGATCGGCAAGGTGACGGAAGCCGACGCGGCGACGGCCGAACGAGCTCTCGTCGCCGCGAAGGCCGGCTTCCCCGCCTGGAACGCCACCCCCGCCCGCATCCGTGCCGCAGCTCTGCGCAACGCCGCCGATCTGCTGGAGGCCCGCCGCGGCCTGCTGATCGCGCTCTTGCAGGCGGAAGCCGGCAAGACCATCGACGACGCCATCTCCGAGATTCGCGAGACCGTCGATTTCTGCCGCTATTACGCTGCCGAGGCCGAGACCCATTTCGCCGCCCCGACGGCCCTGCCCGGCCCGACCGGCGAGGAGAACCGGCTGATCCTGCGCGGTCGTGGCCCCTTCATCTGCATCGCGCCCTGGAACTTCCCGCTCGCGATCTTCACCGGCCAGGTCGTCGCCGCGCTGGTCGCCGGCAACAGCGTCGTCGCCAAGCCGGCGCCGCAGACGCCGCTGATCGCGGCCGTCGCCATCCGCATCCTGCACGAGGCCGGCATTCCCGCGAGCGCGCTGCATCTCGTGCCCGGCGGAACCGAGGCCGGCGCGGCGCTGGTCGCGCATAAGGACGTGGCCGGCGTCGCCTTCACCGGCTCGACCGCGACGGCGCGCGGCATCAACCGGGCGCTCGCCGCCAAGGACGGGCCGATCGTGCCGCTGATCGCCGAGACCGGCGGCCTCAACGCCATGATCGTCGACGCCACCGCCCTGCCCGAACAGGTCGCGGACGATGTCGTGATGTCGGCCTTCCGCTCGGCCGGGCAGCGCTGCTCGGCGTTGCGCCTGCTGGTCGTGCAGGAGGATGTCGCCGACAAGATGATCGAGATGATCGAAGGCGCGACCAAGGAGCTGAAGCTCGGCGACCCCCGCAAGGTCGACACCCATATCGGCCCGGTGATCGACGCCGCCGCCAAGCAGCGCCTCGACGGCCATGTCGCCGCCATGCGCCAGCAGGGCCGCGTCGCCTGGGCCGGCCAGGCGCCCGATCTCGGCGGCACCTATGTCGCGCCGCATGTGATCAGGCTCGACCGCGTCGGCGACCTGACCGCCGAGCATTTTGGCCCGATACTGCATGTCGTGCGCTGGAAGGCTGGCGAACTCGACAAGGTGATCGGTCAGATCGACGAGACCGGCTACGGGCTGACGCTCGGCGTGCATTCCCGCATCGAGACGACGGTGGAGCGGGTGACGCAGCGCCTCTCGACCGGCAATATCTACGTCAACCGCAACATCATCGGCGCCGTGGTCGGCGTGCAGCCCTTCGGCGGCCACGGCCTGTCGGGCACTGGCCCGAAGGCCGGCGGCCCGCATTACCTGATGCGCTTCGCCACCGAACAGACCGTGACGATCAACACCGCTGCAGCAGGCGGCAATGCCAGCCTGATCGCGATGGGCGAGTGAAGCGACAACGCCTGCAGGTTATGGCGAGCAGTGACAATTCGCCACGGTCATTCCGGGGCAAGCGCGAAGCGCTTGGGCCCGGAACCCAGAACCGATGCGATCACCGGATAGGGCTCTGATCCTGTCACCTTCCGACGAAGGGCTCGGTTCTGGGTTCCGGGCTCGCCCCTGCGGGGCGCCCCGGAATGACCGCGCCATTCTTCCCGGTTCACGCCGCGCGGTAGCGCGACAGCCAGTGGGCATAGGGCGCCGGCAGGGTCTTCCACGCCGCGTCCTCGACGCCGAGCGCCTTTGCCGCCGCATAGGGCCAGTGCGGGTCGGCCAGTAGCGGACGGCCGAGCGTGACCAGATCGACCTTGCCCTCGCGCACCAGTGCGTCCGCCTGTTCGGGCTGGCTGATGTACCAGCTCGTCGAGGCCGGCAGGCCGCTCTCGCGCCGCACCCGCTCGGCGACGGGCGCCAGGAAGGCCGGCCCCCACGGGATCTTGGCCTCGTTGGTCGAGAAGCCGACGCTGACATCGATGAAATCGAGCCCCTCGGCCTTGAGGCGCTTCACCAACTCGATCGCCTCGGCCAGCGTCTCCTCGTCCTGCCCGTCATACTCGATGACGCCGAGCCGGGCCGAGAGCGGGCGATCCTCCGGCCAGACCTTGCGGACGGCCACGAGCGTCTCGATCAGGAAGCGGGCGCGGTTCTCGAAGCTGCCGCCATAGGCGTCGTCGCGCTTGTTGGCGTGGCGCGACAGGAAGCTCTGCGCCAGATAGCCATGGGCGAAGTGCAGCTTCAGCCACTGGATGCCGATGTCGCGGGCGCGCTCCGCCGCCGCAACGAAATCGCCGCGCACGCGCTCGATATCGGCTGACGTCATCGCCCGCGGCACCCGCCCGAGGCCGCCGCCCTGAGCGACGGCGGAAGGCGCGATCGTCTCCCAGCCGCGCGGATCGCCCGCCGGGATATGGTCGTCGCCTTCCCAGGGAAGATTGGCGCTGGCCTTGCGGCCGGCATGGCCGATCTGGATGCCGGCGACCGCACCGGCCTTGTGCATCTCCGCGACGATGGGCTCCAGCGCTTCGGCCTGCTTATCGTTCCACAGGCCGAGGCAGCCGGGCGTGATCCGCCCTTCCGGCGAGACGCCAGTCGCCTCGATGACGACGAGGCCGGCGCCGCCGCGCGCCAGCCCGGCGAGATGGGCGCGGTGCCAGTCGTTGGCGACGCCGTCCTGCGCCGAATACTGGCACATCGGCGAGGTGACGATGCGATTGCGAAGGGTGATGGTCTTCAGGCTGAAGGGGTCGAACAGACCGGGCATTGGAGCGGCTCCGCGCTACGGGAAATTGGCGACAGGATCTTATTATTCGACAGTTCGATATTTTTCGAAGTTTGGCAACATCAAAACTCTGTGATAGCTTCCCCCGATGCGACAGACCCGCCTGCCCGCTCTGGAAGACATCGCGCTCGAGGACGTCTTTCACGCCTTGAGCGATCCGATCCGTCTGGAGATCGTCCGGCGTCTGGCCGTCGAGGGCGAGGCGAGCTGCCAGGCCCTCGACTGCGACCGGCCGAAATCCAGCGTCTCCCATCATTTCCGCGTCCTGCGCGAAGCCGGGCTGATTCGGACGCGCAGCGAAGGCGCGTCACGGATGAACGCGCTGCGCCGCGAGGACATCGAACGCCGTTTCCCCGGGCTGCTGTCCTGCGTTCTCTCCGCCCCCAGCGCCTGAAGACTCTCGCTTGCCGGCGCTGACCGCACCAAGTGACATCGCCGGCATCAGCACCCGGCCGTTTCGCTCCCCGGCACAGCGCCCTATGCTTGCCGGATGAGCCTGCCCTACCGCCCCAATGTCGGCATCGCCCTGTTCAATGCGCAGGGCCTCGTCTTTGCCGGCCATTCCCACAGCGCCGGGCCCGAGATCGTCCTGCCCGGCTTCGACTGGCAGATGCCGCAGGGCGGGATCGACCCTGACGAGGACATCGTCGCCGCCGCGCGCCGGGAGCTGGAAGAGGAGACCGGTGTCACCAGCGCCGCCCTGCTGGCCGTGACGGAGGATTGGTGGAGCTACGATTTCCCGCCCTATGACGGCCCGCCGCACAAGCTCACGGCCTTTCGCGGCCAGCGCCAGCGCTGGGTCGCCTTCCGCTTCACCGGCAGCGAGGACGAGATCGATATCGGCAAGCCCAATGGCGACGAACCGCCGGAGTTCAACGAATGGCGCTGGCGCCCGCTGAACCAGATGCCGGGGCTCGTCGTTCCCTTCAAAAGACCCGTCTACGAGCGCGTGGCCGTGGCTTTCGCAGCCTTCGCTTCGCCCGTCGCGGCAGAGGGAGCAACCAGATGAGCATCGTCGAGCTCGATCATTGCGTCATCCACGTTTCCGATTGGGAACGCTCCAACGCCTTCTATCATGACATTCTCGGCGCGGAGGTCGTCCGGAACGGCGACGGCTTCGCCTATCGCATCGGCCGGGCGCAATTGAATTGCCATGGCCCCGGCATCGAGCCGACGCCGGTCGCGCGCGTGCCGGTGCCGCCGGGCGGCAGCGATCTGTGCTTCGTCTGGCCGGGGCCGATCGCGGAGGCGATCACGCACCTCCAGCGTCAGTCGATCGCGATCGAGCTCGGCCCGGTCCAGCGCTTCGGCCGCGGCGGCCACGGCACCAGCGTCTATTTCCGCGATCCCGACGGCTCGCTGCTCGAATTCATCAGCTACGCATGAAAAAGGCCGCTCGCGCGGCCTTTCCTGTTTCCAGCTTGGCAGGCGGCGTCAGGCCGCCTTGCGCTGCTCGAAGACGTGCTTGAATTCGCGCAGCTGCACCAGCGTGTCATGCAGGCGCTTCTGCTCGTCCTCGTTGTGCGAGCCGGCGAGACGGGTCTCGGCGGTCAGGATTTCGGCGTCGAGCACGGCGGTGTCGACATCCTCGATGAACTTGCCCTGCTCGGCGAGGATGGTCATCGTCTCCTGGTTGACCTCGACGAGGCCGCCATTGACGAAGAATTCCTTGCCGTTGCTGTCGGTCGTCTGGACGAAGACGATGCCGGCCTTGACCGTCGCCACCAGCGGCGCATGGCCGGCGAGCACGGTCATCTCGCCCTCGGTCGAGGGGACGATGACGCTGACGACATCGCCCGAGAACAGGATGCGCTCCGGCGAGACGAGTTCGAACTTGAAGGTGGCCATCGCTACTCTCTCCTCCGACGTCATTCCGGCCGGAGCGAAGCGGAGAGCCGGAATCCATCATAGGGCGTGCCCTCGGATGGATCCCGGATCAGCGCCGCTTCGCGGCTTGTCCGGGATGACGTCGTGCGTTTGTCGACGTTACGCCGCTTCGGCGGCGAGGCGCTGCGCCTTCTCGACGGCTTCCTCGATCGAGCCGACCATGTAGAAGGCCGCCTCCGGCAGGTGATCGTACTTGCCCTCGATCAGGCCCTTGAAGCCCTTGATCGTGTCCTCGAGCGGGACGAGCTTGCCGGGCGAGCCGGTGAAGACTTCCGCGACGAAGAAGGGCTGCGACATGAAGCGCTCGATCTTGCGAGCGCGCGCCACCGTCATCTTGTCGTCTTCCGACAGTTCGTCCATGCCGAGGATCGCGATGATGTCCTGCAGCGACTTGTAGCGCTGCAGCGTCTGCTGGACAGCCGTAGCGACAGCGTAATGCTCCTCGCCGACGATGTCGGCCGAGAGCATGCGCGAGGTCGAGTCGAGCGGGTCGACCGCCGGGTAGATGCCCTTTTCTGCGATCGAACGCGACAGCACGGTGCGTGCGTCCAAGTGGGCGAAGGAGGTCGCGGGCGCCGGGTCGGTCAGGTCGTCGGCCGGGACGTAGATCGCCTGCACCGAGGTGATCGAGCCCTTGTTGGTGGTGGTGATGCGCTCCTGCAGGTTACCCATGTCGGTCGCCAGCGTCGGCTGATAGCCCACCGCCGAGGGAATGCGGCCGAGCAGCGCGGACACTTCCGAGCCCGCCTGCGTAAAGCGGAAGATGTTGTCGACGAAGAACAGCACGTCCTGACCCTTGTCGCGGAAATCCTCCGCGATGGTCAGACCGGCCAGGGCCACGCGCATGCGGGCGCCCGGGGGCTCGTTCATCTGGCCGTACACAAGAGCGCACTTGGAACCTGCGGTCGAGCCGCCGTTCTCCTTCGGGTCCTTGTTGACGTTGGACTCGATCATCTCGTGATAGAGATCGTTGCCCTCGCGGGTGCGCTCGCCGACGCCGGCGAACACCGAATAGCCGCCATGGGCCTTCGCGACATTGTTGATCAGCTCCATGATCAGCACGGTCTTGCCGACGCCGGCGCCGCCGAACAGGCCAACCTTGCCGCCCTTGGCGTAGGGTGCCAGCAGATCGACGACCTTGATGCCGGTGACCAGAATCTGGGCTTCCGTCGCCTGATCGGCATAGGACGGGGCCGGCTGGTGGATGCCGCGCCGGGCGGTGGTCAGGATCGGGCCGGCCTCGTCGACCGGCTCGCCGATGACGTTCATGATGCGGCCGAGAGTTTCGTCGCCGACCGGAACGGCGATCGGCGCGCCGGTGTCGGTCACCGACTGGCCGCGGACCAGGCCTTCGGTGGCGTCCATCGCGATGGTGCGGACGGTGTTCTCGCCGAGATGCTGGGCGACCTCGAGGACAAGGCGGTTGCCGAGATTGTCGGTCTCGAGCGCGTTCAGGATCTCGGGCAACTCGCCGTCGAATTGCACGTCGACGACCGCGCCGATGACCTGAGTGACACGGCCGGTGCCGGTGTTGGCGGGCTTCTCGGCGGTCTTTGTCTTGGTGGTCTTGGTAGCGGCTTTGGCCATGGTGGAACCTCGGGACTAGCGCATTCGGATGTAGCGGCAGCCGGCGGATCGCTCCACCGGCAAAAGATTAGGCGGTTAGAGCGCTTCCGCGCCGGAGATGATCTCGATCAGTTCCTTCGTGATCATCGCCTGGCGCGAGCGGTTGTAGAGCTGCGTCTGTTTCTTGATCATCTCGCCGGCGTTGCGCGTGGCGGAGTCCATCGCCGACATGCGCGCGCCCTGTTCGGACGCGGCGTTCTCGAGCAGCGCGCGCAGGATCTGGACGGTCAGGTTGCGCGGCAGCAGGGCCTCGAGGATCTCGCCCTCTTCCGGCTCGTAGTCGTAGACGGCGTCGGTCTGCTTGGTACCTTCCGGGATTTCCGCCGGAATGATGCGCTGCGCCGTCGGGATCTGGGCGATCACCGAGCGGAACTTGGAGAAGAACACCGTCGCGACATCAAATTCGCCATTGGCGAAGCGGGTCAGCACGTTCTGCGCGATCGCCTCGGCATTGACGAAGCCGACCTGCTTGAACTCGCGCAGGTCGATGAACTCGATGATATCGTTGGCGAACTGCCGGCGCAGGATGTCGTAGCCCTTCTTGCCGATGCAGATGATCTTGACCGTCTTGCCCTCGGCCTTCAGCGCCAGTGCCTTGTCGCGGGCGAGGCGCGCGATCGAGGAATTGAAGGCGCCGCACAGGCCGCGCTCGGCGGTCGCCACCAGCAGCAGATGCACCTTGTCAGAGCCCGTGCCCGCGATCAGGCGCGGCGCGCTCGAACCGGACACGCCGGAAGCGAGGTTCGACAGCACCGTCTCCATGCGCTCGGCATAGGGGCGCGCGGCTTCGGCGGCCGACTGCGCGCGGCGCAGCTTCGCCGCCGCGACCATCTGCATGGCTTTGGTGATCTTCTGCGTCGACTTCACCGAAGCGATGCGATTTCTAAGGTCCTTCAAAGAAGGCATTTGGCGCTCTCACCCCGTCATGGTCGAAACTGACCATCTACGTCTCATTCCGTCATGCTCGGGCTTGTCCCGGGCACCCATGTCTTCAACCCCGCCTGCCTTGCTCGATCGGTCGCAAGGCGTGGATGGTCGGCACAAGGTCGACCATGCGGAAAGTCCCCGCCTTAGGCGAAGGACTTCGCGAAGTTCGTCACGATATCCTTGAGCTTGGCGGCGTTCGCGTCCGACAGGTCCTTGCTCGTGCCGATCTCGTTGAGCATATCCGCATGCTTCGAGCGGACCAGCGACAGCAGGCCGTCCTCGAAGGCGCGGACCTTGTTGACCGGCAGCGCGTCGAGATAGCCGTTCACGCCGGCATAGATCACGACGACCTGCTCTTCCATCTTCAGCGGCGAGAACTGCGGCTGCTTGAGGAGCTCGGTCAGGCGGGCGCCACGGTTGAGCAGGCGCTGCGTGACCGCGTCGAGGTCCGAGCCGAACTGGGCGAAGGCCGCCATCTCGCGATACTGGGCGAGCTCACCCTTGATCTTGCCGGCGACCTTCTTCGTCGCCTTGGTCTGCGCCGCAGAGCCGACGCGCGACACCGAGAGGCCGACGTTCACCGCCGGGCGGATGCCCTGGTAGAACAGGTCGGTCTCGAGGAAGATCTGGCCGTCCGTGATCGAGATCACGTTGGTCGGGATATAGGCGGACACGTCGTTCGCCTGCGTCTCGATGACCGGCAGCGCCGTCAGCGAGCCGAGGCCGGCGGCCTCACCCATCTTCGCCGCGCGCTCGAGCAGGCGTGAGTGGAGATAGAACACGTCGCCTGGATAGGCCTCGCGGCCCGGCGGACGGCGCAGCAGCAGCGACATCTGGCGGTAGGCGACGGCCTGCTTCGACAGGTCGTCATAGATGATGACGGCGTGCATGCCGTTGTCGCGGAAGAACTCGCCCATGGCGCAACCGGCGAAGGGCGCCAGGAACTGCATCGGGGCGGCGTCCGAGGCGGTGGCCGCCACGACGATGGAATACTCCATCGCGCCGCGCTCTTCGAGCACCTTCACAAGCTGGGCGACTGTCGAGCGCTTCTGGCCGACAGCGACGTAGACGCAATAGAGCTTCTGGCTCTCCGGGGCGCCTTCGACGTTCAGCGGCTTCTGGTTGAGGATCGTGTCGAGCGCCAGGGCGGTCTTGCCGGTCTGGCGGTCGCCGATGATCAGCTCGCGCTGGCCGCGGCCGATCGGGATCAGGGCGTCGACCGCCTTGAGGCCTGTCGCCATCGGCTCGTGCACCGACTTGCGCGGGATGATGCCGGGCGCCTTGACGTCGACGCGGGCGCGGGTCTTGGCCTTGATCGGGCCCTTGCCGTCAATCGGATTGCCGAGGGCGTCGACGACGCGGCCGAGCAGCTCCTTGCCGACGGGAACGTCGACGATGGCGCCGGTGCGCTTGACGGTCTGGCCTTCCTTGATCTCGCGGTCGGAACCGAAGATCACGACGCCGACATTGTCGCTCTCGAGGTTGAGCGCCATGCCGCGCACGCCGGATTCGAACTCGACCATCTCGCCGGCCTGGACCTTGTCGAGGCCGTAGACGCGGGCGATGCCGTCACCGACGGAGAGAACCTGGCCGACTTCGGTAACCGAAGCTTCCGAGCCGAAATTCGAGATCTGAGCCTTCAGGATGGCGGAGATTTCAGCGGGGCGGATGTCCATCAGCCGACCTCTTTCATGGCAAGACGAATTGAATTGAGCTTGGTTTTCAGCGAGGCGTCGACCATCCGCGAGGCCATCTTGACGATGAGCCCGCCGATCAGCGTCGGATCGACCTTGATCGAAACGTCGACATCCTTGCCGGCGACGCCCTTGAGCGCCGCGCGGATCTCGTCGACGCGCTTGGCCGTGGGCTGCTCGGCGACCGTCACCTCGGCGGAGACGATGCCCTTGGCCTCGGCGACCAGGCGCTTGTAGCCGGCGATCATGCCCGGCAGCGCGAAGAGACGGCGCTTGCTGGCCACGAGTCCGATGAAATTGGCGGCGATGCCGGTGATGCCGGCCTTCTCGAGCACGGCCTTGATCGCCGCGACCTGCTCCTCGGCGGTGAAGGCCGGGCTCTCGATCAGGCGGGTGAGATCGGCGCTCTCCGCGAGCAGGCCGTTGAAGGCATCGAGGGCGGCGGCGACGGTGTCGATCGCACCCGTCTCCTCAGCCAACTCGAACAGAGCGGTGGCATAGCGCTGAGCTACGCCCGACACCAATGTCCCCTGCGATCCGCCTTCTGCCACGCTTCCCGTCTCTCGTTTCAAGGGACTGCACCGGCGACCTTCCGGAGAAGGTGGAGTGCGTGGTCCCGACACTGCGAGTATCTTAGGCGCAAAGTCGGCAAGACGACTTCGCGACCGAAATGTGGCGGTGCACTAGCATGCGGTTCCGGGCCACGCAATCGCTAGTTCGCCATCGTAAGCGGCGATTTTGCCATGGCTTTCAGCTCTTCAAAGGAAGCTTTGCGGATCGACGTCGATCGCGACCCTGACCGAACCCTTGGGCTTGGGCGCCCGCTTCAGCCAGGCGCGGAGATAGTCCTGCAGGTTGATCTCGCGTGCTGTCTTGACGATCAGACGCATGCGATGGCGCCCGCGCAGCACCGCCAGGGGCGCTTCAGCCGGCCCCAGCACCATGATTCCGTCCCCGGCGTCGGCGCAGCGCGCCAGCGTGCGGGCATGGCTTTCGGACTCGGCCTGGCTGTTCGCCGAGACGATCAGCGCCGCGAGCCGGCCGAAGGGCGGCAGCCCCGCCGCCTCCCGCGAAGCCTCCTCTGCGGCATAAAAGCGCTCCGGGTCGCCCGAGATCAGCGCCTTCAACACGGGATGCTCCGGGTCATGCGTCTGAAGCAGGGCGCGGCCGGGTTTCTCGCCCCGCCCTGCGCGGCCCGTGACCTGCCGCAGTGCCTGGAAAGTGCGCTCGGCCGCGCGCGGATCGCCCGACGTCAGGCCGAGATCGGCATCGACGACGCCGACCAGCGTCATGCCGGGGAAGTTGTGGCCCTTGGCGACGAGCTGCGTGCCGATGACGATGTCGAACGCGCCCTCGGCCACCGCCATCAGCTCCGTCTTCAGGCGCTCGGTTCCGCCCGGAAAATCGCTGGAGAGCACGATCGAACGCGCCTGTGGAAAAAGCGTCGCGACCTCCTCGGCCAGCCGCTCCACGCCCGGCCCGCAGGCCATCAGGCTCTCGGGCTGGTGGCAGGCCGGGCACTCATGCGGCCGGCGCTCGACATGGCCGCAATGATGGCAGACCAGCGCCCGGCGGAAGCGATGGTCGACCAGCCAGGCCGTGCAGTTCGGGCACTGGAAGCGATGGCCGCAGTCCCGGCACAGCGTCAGCGGCGCATAGCCGCGCCGGTTGAGGAACAGCAGCGACTGCTCCTTGGCTTCGATATTGGCCTCGATCGCCTTGACCAGCGCGCCCGACAGCCAGCGGCCCCGCTCGGGCTTGTCCCGGCGCAGATCGACGAGGCCGAGCACCGGCAATTCGCGCCCGCCGAAACGCTCCGGCAATTTGAGGTGGGCATAGCGCCCGCGCTCGGCATTGACGCGGGTCTCCAGCGACGGCGTGGCGGAGGCCAGCACGACCGGCGCGTTCTCGATGCGGCCGCGCACCACCGCCATGTCGCGGGCATGGTAGGAGACGCCGTCCTCCTGCTTGTAGGCCGCCTCGTGCTCCTCATCGACGACGATGAGGCCGAGGTCCTTGTAGGGCAGGAACAGGGCCGAGCGGGCGCCCGCCACCACCTTCGCCTCGCCACTCGCGATCGCCGCCTGCAGCCGCTCGCGCTTGCGGCCGGTGACGGCCGAATGCCATAGCCCCGGCCGGACGCCGAAGCGCGCCTCGAAACGATCGATGAACTGTGCCGTCAGCGCGATTTCCGGCATCAGGATCAGGCTCTGGCGGCCCTGCCGGATCGCCTCGGCCACCGCCTCGAAATAGACCTCCGTCTTGCCCGAGCCCGTCACGCCTTCGAGCAGCGAGACGCCGAACGTCTTCGCCTGCACGGATGCGACAAGCGCCTGCGCGACCGCGCCCTGCCCGTCGGACAGCTCGGGCACGGCATGGTTCGGATCGGGCGCGGCTGCGATCGCCTCGCGCGGCAGCGGCTCGACGGCGAAGGTGCCGGCATCGACGAGGGAATCGATCACGGCGGAACTGACCGACGCCGCCTCGGCCAGCGCCGATTTCGCGATCAGCAACCCACCCTCGGCGGCGGCCATGGCGCGGGCGCGGGCCGGCGTCATTCGGCCGGGCGGCGGGCCGACGAGCCTGACACCCAGCTTCGGCCGCTCCGGCGCATCGTCCGGTGGCCGGCGCAGCGCCAGCGCCAGAACCGAGCCCTTGGGCGCCAGCGTGTACCACGCCACCCAGTCGACCAGCTTCATCAGCGCCGGATCGAGCGGCGGCATGTCGAGCTTGCCGGTGACCTTCTTGAGATTGCCGCCGCGTCCGCTGCCGGCCTCCCAGACGACACCGACGATCTCGCGCGGCCCGAGCGGCACCTGCACGACATCGCCGGGCTGGAGGACGAGCCCCGCCGGCACGGCATAGCTGTAGGCCTGGTCGAGCCCGAGCGGAATCAGCACGTCGACCGTGCCGCCCTGATCCGCCGCTGTCGTTTCGTCATCGATCAAATCGAACTGCGCCATCGCCAAACTACCACCGCCGTCATCCCGGACGGAGCGAAGCGGAGCTCCGGATCCATCATAGGGCGCGGTGCTCTGCGATGGATCCCGGATCGGCGCCGCTCGCGCGGCTTGTCCGGGATGACGGCGTGTTTCTCCCGCCAATGTCTAGCATCGATTCGCGACCTGTTAAGGCGGGAGCGTCATGGTCTGGCTTGACCCGACCATCTCGGGACAGGCAGGCGCGGGAAGAGATGCCCGGGTCAAGCCCGGCATGACGAGTACACCATGACCGATTTCGACAGCTTCCGGCGGGACTGGCTTTCCCACCTCTCGTCCGAGCGGCGCCTCTCGCCCAAGACGCTGGAGGCCTATGGCCGCGACCTCGGCCAGTTCACGGCGTTCCTGACCGAGCATCTCGGCGGCGCCCCCTCGCTCTCGGATATCGCCGCGCTGAAGCCCGTCGATCTGCGCGCCTTCCTCGGCCAGCGCCGCCGCGACGGCGTCGGCAATCGCACGCTGATGCGCCAGCTCGCGAGCTTGCGCTCCTTTGCCCGCTTCGGAGAGCGCAACGGCAAGCTCACCGCCGCCGCCTTCGCCGCGACGCGCGGGCCGCGGCTGGGCAAATCGTTGCCGCGCCCGCTCGAGCCCAGCGCCGCCCGCGCCGTCACGCAGGCCGATACCCGCGCCGGAGAGGAGCGCGAGCAGTGGGTCCTCGCCCGCGATGCCGCCGTGCTCGGCCTGCTCTATGGCAGCGGCCTGCGCATCTCGGAGGCGCTCTCGCTCGCTCGTTCACAGGCGCCGCAGAATGCCGGCGACGCGCTGACCGTGATCGGCAAGGGGAACAAGACCCGCATGGTGCCGGTGCTGCCGGTCGTGATCACCGCGATCGCCGAGTATCTCAAGCTCTGCCCCTGGCGCCTGCCACCGGAAGGCCCGCTCTTCGTGGGCGCCAAGGGCGGGCCGCTCTCGCCCCGCATCATCCAGCTCGCGGTCGAGGGCCTGCGCGGCGCGCTCGGCCTGCCCTCCTCCGCCACGCCGCACTCCCTGCGCCATTCCTTCGCGACGCATCTGCTCGGCCGGGGCGGTGACCTGCGCGCCATCCAGGAACTGCTCGGCCACGCCTCGCTCTCGACGACGCAGATCTACACCCGCATCGATTCGACGCGGCTGATGGCGGCCTATGACGCCGCCCATCCACGCGCCGGGCGCTGAGCTGTTGCTGACTTAACGGAAAGCCTTAAACAGCGCCCGCCAATATCGGCCTGCGAGGTGATTCGTGTCCGGCTCCGTCGAAACGCCCGAGGGCGGCAACAAGCGCATCGCGCTCCTGATCGCGCTGCTGGCGCTGATGCTCGCCTTCTCAGAGATCGGCGGCAAGAATGCCGAGCAGGAGGCGGTCGCCAAGAACATCGAGGCCTCCAATCTCTGGGCCTTCTTCCAGGCCAAGACGATCCGCGGGACGGCGGTGCGCACCGCCGCCGAGGCGATGGAGGTCGAGCTTGCCGGCGTCACCGACGAGGCCGCCCGCCAGCGACTGACCAAGCGCATCGAGAGCTGGAAGCAGACCGCCGCGCGCTATGATTCCGAGCCCGAAACCCAGGAGGGGCGCAAGGAGCTCGCCGCCCGCGCCAAGGCGGCCGAGGCGCAGCGCGATATCGCCGCCGCGCGCGACGACAAGTTCGACATCGCGTCCGGCCTGATCCAGATCGCCATCGTGATCTCCTCGGCCGCGATCATCACCGGCGTCGTCCTGCTCGCCTGGACGGGCGTCGCGCTCGGCCTTGCAGGCTTCGCGCTAATGGCCCTGGCGCAATTCGCCCCGACGGCGCTGTTCTGAGGGAAAGACGAAACCTCGCCGTCATCCCGGCTTGATCCGGGATCCATGCCGGGACGTTGCCGACGGAGGCTCGGGCATGGATCCCGGATCTCCGCTTCGCTACGTCCGGGATGACCCGTGTTTCCGTGGAAACACGTCAGAACCTAGTCTGTCTCAATAGTGGATCGCGCCGCGGATGCCGCCGCCGCAGGCGATGGCATCGCCATTGATCGCGACGCTGCGCGGCGAGGCGAGGAAGGCGACGATATCGGCGACCTCGCCCGCGTCGACCAGCCGGCCGATGGTGACATTCGCCGCCATGCCGGCTTCGACCTCCGCCGCGCTCTTGCCGCTTGACGCTGCCCTCGCGGCAATGACCGAAGCCGTGCGCTCGGTGCGCGTCGTGCCGGGATGGACGACGGTGACGTTGATGCCCTGCGGACCGAGCTCGTCGGCGAGGTTCTTGGTCAGCGCGGAGACGGCGACATTGCGGATCGAGCCGATGGTCGAGCCGGTCGAGCGCGCGGCAAGCCCGCTGATGCTGATGATCCGGCCCCAGCCATTCGCCGCCATGTGCGGCGCGGCCTCCCGCGCCATGCGCAGATAGCCCATCACCTTGACGTTCACATCGTCCCAGAACACGGCGTCTGTGATCTCGGCGAGCTTCGGCGGCGGCGCCTGCCCGCCGGGCTTTGCGGCGGCGTTGACGAGGATGTCCAGCCCGCCGAGCGCGGCGACGGTGTGGGCGACCAGTGCCTTCACCGACTCGTCGTACTGGGTATCGACGATGTGGCCGATCACCTTGCGCCCGCTCTCGGCCGCGAGCGCCGAGGCGGCTTCGGCGAGTTCGTCCTGATTGCGCGCGGCGATGACGACATCGACGCCCTCCAGCGCCAGTTGCCGGGCGATGGCGCGGCCGATGCCCTTGCTGCCGCCGGTCACCAGCGCGCGTTTGCCTGTCAGTTGTAGATCCATAGCATTTTCTCCGGTTCTCGTTCGCTCGGAAACACTGCGTCATCCCGGACAAGCGGCGAAGCCGCGCCGATCCGGGATCCATCGTCGAGCGCCGAGCCCTACGATGGATCCCGGGTCAAGCCCGGGATGACGATGCGGTTCGTTCAAGAGCCTTCATGCGGGAAGGACCGGCCAGGCGATCGCGCCGCGCATCGCCTCCCAGGCGCGGGCCATCCTGAGCACACCGAGATCGTCGAAGCGCTTGCCGGTGATCTGCAGGCCGATCGGCAGGCCAACAGACGTCAGCCCGGCATGGACGGAGATCGCCGGCTGGTCCGACATATTCGCCGCGACCGTGAAGCAGATATGCTCGAAGGGCCGCGTGGGATCGTCGATCGGCGAAGCCCATTCCGCCGGGAAGCTCGGCACGGGCGAAACCGGCGAGAGGATGAAGTCGTAAGGCGCAATCGCCTTCAGCGCCGCATCGCGCATCGCGATCATCTGGCTCATGCCGCGATAAACCCTGTCGCCCGGCAAGGCCTTGCCGCCCTCCGCCCAGGCGAAGATGTAGGGCAGCACCTTCGCCTGCTTCTCGGGCGAGAGCGCGCCGATATCGACCCAGGCGCGCTGACGCCAGAAATCGTCGAGCCCGTCCAGCATCTCGCGGGTCAGGTAGGGCGAAACCGGCTCGACGATCGCGCCGGCATCGGCAAAGGCCCTCGCGGCCGCCTCGATCGCGGCCTTGGTCTCCGGCTCGACGGCGAGCCCGATCCCCGCATCGAGCTGCAGGCCAATGCGCAGGCCCTTCAGGTCGATATCGACAGCCAGCCAGTCAAGTTCCTGCGGCGGCAAGCTCATGCCGTCGCGGGCGTCGGGCTTCGACAATTCGCGCATCATCAGCGCGGCGTCCGCGACCGTGCGCGTCATCGGCCCGGCGACGCGGCCGTAATAGGTCGGGTCGATCGGCACCCGCCCGAAGCTCGGCTTCAAGCCGACAAGCCCGCACCAGCCGGCCGGCAAGCGGATCGAGCCGCCGATATCGGTGCCGACATGCAGCGGCCCGTAGCCCGCCGCGCCCGCCGAGCCCGCGCCGGCCGAGGAGCCGCCGGGGTTCTTGGTGATGTCCCAAGGATTGCGCGCCGGCTTGTGGAAGCTGGAAAGCCCGGAGGAGAGCATGCCGTAATCCGGCATCGTCGTCTTGGCGAGGATCACGCAGCCCGCCTCGCGCAGCCGCGCTGCCGGGGGGGCGTCAGTGGCGGCAGGAGCGAGATCGTTTGCAGCGGTGCCCAGCGGCACGGCCACGCCCTTCGTCCTGATGTTTTCCTTGATCGTGCAGGGCACGCCATCGAGCGGCAGCGCCTCGCCCTTCAGCCAGCGCGCCTCGGAGGCCTTGGCCTGCGCGTGCGCGCTCTCGGGGTCATAGGCGTAGAGCGCGTCGAGCTTCGGCTCCCAGACCGCGATGCGGGCGATCACCGCTTCCGTGACGTCGACCGGCGACAGCCGGCGCGCCTTATAGGCGGCGAGAAGCTCGGCGGCGCTCAGATCGGCAAGATCGGTCATCGGAAAAGCCTCGTCATTCCAATACTCAAAACATCAGCTTCAAAGGCGGTCATCCCCGGACAAGCCGCCTTCGGCGGGGCCGATCCGGGATCCATGCCTGAACCTTCTACGGAAGCGCTCCGGTGGATCCCGGGTCTGCGCTTCACTAGCCCGGGATGACCCGCGCGTGTTCCTCACCGGGCACGGCGCAGGCGCGGATCGACTGCGTCGCGCAGGCCGTCGCCGAGCAGGTTGAATCCCAGCACGGTCAACGCGATCGCGGCACCCGGAAAGATCGCAAGCCAGGGCTGCGTCGCCATGAAGGTCTGGGCTTCGTTGAGCATCCGACCCCAGGACGGGTTCGGCGGCTGCGTGCCGAGGCCAAGATAGGACAGCCCCGCCTCGGCCAGCACGGCGAGCGCGAACTGGATCGTCGCCTGCACCACCAGGATGCCGGCGATATTGGGCAGGACATGGCGCAGCGTGATCTGCCGGTTGTCGAGCCCGGCCGCACGCGCCGCCTGGATGAAGTCCTGCGCCCAGATCTGCAAGGCCGCTCCGCGTGCAAGTCGCGCGAAATAGGGCAGGTTCAGCACGGCGATGGCGACGACGGCGTTGAGCATGCCGGGCCCGGTGATCGCGGTCATCATGATCGCGGTCAGCACGGCCGGGAAGGCATGGGTGAAATCGGCGGTGCGCATGATGAGGTGGTCGAGGATGCCGTCGCGCCGGACGGAGGCCGCGAGCCCCAGCGCGGTGCCCAGCACCATGCCGATGCCGACGGCGCCCAGCCCCACCGCCAGCGAATTGCGCGCCCCGACCATGATCATCGAGAAGACGTCGCGGCCGAACTGGTCGGTGCCGAACCAGTTCGTTGCGGAAGGCCCCTTGAGGCGGTTGAGGATCGCCATCTGTGTCGGCTGATAGGGCGTCCAGACGTAAGATGTCAGCGCGGCGGCGATGACGAGCACCGCGATGACCGCGCCGATGACGAATGACGGCGCCAGCCACCAATGCCGCCTGCCGCCGGGCGCCTTGTCCTCGACCGCGCTCATGCCTGCCTCAATCGCGGATCGATCAGCCCGTAAAGCAGTTCGACCGCGAAGTTGATCAGGATCGCCGCGCCCGCGAAGAGCATGACGAGATCCTTGACCACGATGAGGTCGTGCTGGGCGATGGCCTGGAAGACGAGCCGCCCCAGCCCCGGCAGGGCGAAGACGTTCTCGATGATGATCGCGCCGGCGATCAGCACCGAGAACTGCAGGCCGAGGATGGTGACGACCGGGATCAGCGCGTTGCGCAGCGCGTGCCGGCGCATCGTGGTGCCCTCGCTCAGGCCCTTGGCGCGGGCGGTGCGGACGAAATCCTCCTGCAGCGTGTCGAGCATGGAGGAGCGAGTCACTCGCGCGATGATCGCTGCCTGCGGCAGGGCCAGGGCCAGCGCCGGCATCAGCAGCGATTTCAGCGCCGTGCCGAAGCCCGCCTGCCAGCCGGGAAAGCCGCCGGCCGGCAACCAGCCGAGCCCGACAGCGAAGACCAGCACGAGCAAAAGACCGAACCAGAAATTCGGAATGGCGAGCCCTGCTTGGGCGAAGGCCATCACTCCCGCATCCGCCAGCCGACCATGGCGCGAGGCGGCGAGCATGCCGAGCGGGATGCCGATCGCCGTCGCCAGCGCGATCGCCATCAGGGAGAGCGGCAGCGTCACCGCCATGCGCTCGGCGATGAGCTGCAGGACCGGCACGCGATAGGTGTAGCTCAGGCCGAGATCGCCGGTGACGAGCCCGCCGAGCCAGAGGACGAAGCGCAGCGCCGCCGGCTTGTCGAGCCCCATCTCAGTCCTGAGTGCCGCCAACGCCTCCGGCGCGGCGTTTAGACCCAGCGTCACCGCCGCCGGATCGCCCGGCAGCACTTCGAGGACGACGAAGATGACCAGCGCCGCCGCAAGCAGCGTCAGCACCAGCGCCAGCAGGCGGCGCAGGACGTAGGCGATCACGAGCTGCACCTCTCCGCGAGGTCATCCCGGACAAGCGGCACAGCCGCGCCGATCCGGGATCCATGCCAGAGCGTTCCCGATAAAAGTTCAGGCATGGATCCCGGGTCTCCCTCCGGTCGCCCGGGACGACCCGGTCGGGCCCATCACAATGAGATCACCGCCAGCGCAGCTCCGCGAGCGGCGTCACCGGCAATGGCCAGTCGGTCCACATGCCCTCCAGGGCGGCGTTGGCGACCGTGATCTTCGGCAGGATGAAGAGGAAGCCGTTGACCGCGTCGCGCGCCAGCTTCTCCTGCGCCTGCTTGTAGAGCGCGTTGCGCTCGGCCTCGGGCAGGGTCACCGCGATCTTGGCGATCAGCTCCTTGAAGGCGGGGTCCTTGTACTGGAAGTAGTAGCCGTCGCGCGCATAGATATCGATGTCGAGCGGCTCGGTATGGGCGATGATGCTGAGGTCGTAGTCCTTGTTGCGGAAGACCCGCTCCAGCCATTGCGGGAACTCAAGCGGCTCGATCGCGGCGTTGATGCCGATCTGCGCCAGCAGCGCCGCGACGATCTCGCCCAAGCGGCGGGCATAGGAAGGCGGCGGCAGCTTGAGCGTGCAGTTGAAGCCGTTCGGGAAGCCGGCTTCGGCCAGCAGCGCCTTCGCCTTGGCCGGATCGTAGGGATAGGTGTTGGTCAGGTCGACATAGGCCGGGTGCAGCGGCGAGAAATGGCTGCCTATCAGGTCGACGTCGAAACCGTAGACGCCGAGCGCGATGGTCTTGCGGTCGAGCGCGTGCGCAATGGCCTGCCGGACCTTGAGGTTGTCGAAGGGCGGCTTGGCGTTGTTGGTGGCGAGAACCGTCTCGCCCTCGGTGCGGCCGATCGTGACCTTGAGCCTGGCATCGGCCTTGAGCTGCGGCACCGCCTCGGGCGCCGCCAGATTGGTGTGCGCATCGACATCGCCGGCCCTGAGCGCCGCGACCTGCGCCTGCGGGTCCGACATGAAGCGGAAGATCGCCCTGGCCAGCGCCGGCTTCTCGCCCCAATACCCGTCGAAGCGGGCGAGCTCGAGCCGGTCGCCGCGATTCCAGCGCAGGAATTTGAATGGGCCGGTGCCGACAGGGCTGGTCTTGTTGTTGGCGGCGCTCGCCGGCGCGACGATCACCGCATCGCCCCAGCTCAGGCCGTAGAGGAAGTTCGCCGTCGGCTGCTTGAGCTTGATCACCACAGTCGCCGGGTCCGGCGTCGCGATCTCGGCGATCGGCGCGAAGAGCTGGCGCTGGGCATTGGTCGAATCGGGCGCGACGGCCCGCTCGAAGGAGAATTTCACCTGCTCGGCGGTGAAGGGCGTGTCGTCATGGAATCTCGCGCCCTGCCGCAGCTTGAAGCTGTAGGTGACGTTGTCGTCGGCGATGGTCCAGCTCTCGGCGAGGCAAGGCTGCAGCTTGCCGGTCCGGTCCATCTTGACCAGCCCCTCGAAGATGTTCTGCAGCGTGACTTCGCGGATCGCCTGCGCGGCGCCGGAGGTCGGATCGAGCGTCGGCGGCTCCAGCGTCTGGGCGATGGTGACGCTGTCCTTCGCCTGCGCCAGCGCGACGACGGGAAGCTGCGCCGCCAGCGCCGCCAGTCCTGCCCCTGCCAGGAGTTCACGCCGCGTCGTCATCGTCATCGCTCCGGTCCGTTTGCGGCAGCGAAGATGGCGCGGGACGAGCGGCGAGCGCAAGCCTGCTTCGGCGCAATCCGCGTCGCGCGAAAAGCCCGAGCCTGGCGCACTAGTATACCAGGCGATTGACCCCTGTCGCAGCCGGCTCTAGAGATCACGCGACCGATGGAGATGCCCCATGCTGTTGCACGATGATCGCCTCTTCCCCGCCGATCCGGTGACGCGCGGCATCGCGCGACGGCTCTTCGCCACCATCCGCGACCTGCCGATCATCTCCCCGCACGGCCATACCGATCCGCGCTGGTACGCCGAGGACAACGCCTTTCCCGATCCGGCGACGCTCTTCGTCAAGCCGGACCACTACATCTTCCGCATGCTCTATTCGCAGGGCATCCGGCTGGAAGAGCTCGGCATCGCCCGCAAGGATGGCGGAGAGGTCGAGAGCGATCCGCGCAAGATCTGGCGCCTGTTCGCCGACAACTGGCATCTCTTCAGGGGCACGCCGACCCGGCTCTGGTTCGAGCACGCCGCCTCGACGGTCTTCGGCGTCAACGAGCGCCTGACGCCGGAAAACGCGGACAGGATCTACGACAAGATCGCCGCCAAGCTGGAAGAGCCCGAGCTGCGCCCCCGCGCCCTGTTCGAGCGCTTCAAGATCGAGGCGATCAGCACGACCGAAGGCGCGCTCGACGATCTCAAATGGCACGACATGATCCGCTCGTCCGGCTGGGGCGGCAAGGTCGTGACAGCCTATCGGCCCGACAGCGTCGTCGATCCGGAATTCGAGGGCTTCGCCGACAATCTCGATAAATTCGGCGAGCTGACGGGCGAGGATATCGGCAGCTGGACCGGCTACCTTGCCGCCCACCGCAAGCGGCGCGCCTATTTCAAGGAGCGCGGCGCCACCTCCTCAGACCACGGCCATGCCACGGCGCGCACTGCCAATCTCTCGGATGCGGATGCCGAAAAGCTCTATGCCAAGATCCTCAAGGGCAAGGTTTCGGCCAAGGACGCGGACCTCTTCCGCGGCCAAATGCTGACCGAGATGGCGAAGATGAGCCTCGATGACGGGCTCGTGCTGCAGATCCATCCCGGCTCCCATCGCAATCACAACGCTGCGCTGTTCGAGCATTTCGGCCGCGACATGGGCTGCGACATCCCCACCGCCACCAACTATGTCGAAGCGCTGAAGCCGCTGCTCGACGCCGTCGGCAACGAGCCTAACCTGACCGTGATAGCCTTCACCCTCGACGAAACCGCCTATTCGCGCGAGCTCGCACCGCTCGCCGGGCATTATCCGGCGCTGCGGCTCGGACCGGGCTGGTGGTTCCTCGATGCGCCCGAAGCCATGCTGCGCTTCCGCGAACTGACGACCGAGACGGCCGGCTTCTACAACACCGTCGGCTTCAACGACGACACCCGCGCCTATCTCTCGATCCCGGCGCGCCACGATGTCGCCCGCCGGGTCGACTGCGCCTATCTCGCCAAGCTCGTCGCCGAGCATCGGCTGGAAGAGGACGAGGCGGCCGAGGTCGCCTACGACCTCGCCTATCGCCTCGCCAAGGAGGCCTACAAGCTGTGACCCGCCTTTCCGCTTCGACCCTCGCCGGCCTGCCAGCCCCCATCCGCCGCCCGGCCTATGACCGTTCGGGCCTCAAGCCCGGCATCGTCCATCTGGGGCTCGGCGCCTTCGCCCGCGCCCATCTCGCGGAGTACACCGAGGATGCGCTGGAGAGGCGCTTCGGCGCCTGGGGCATCGTCGGCGCCAGCCTGCAGCGCCCGGACCAGCGCGACCGCCTGCAGCCGCAGGACGGGCTCTACACCCTGCTGAAGCGTGCTCCGGCAGGGCCCGAACTGCGCATCATCGGCTCGGTGCTCGACGTACTCGTCGCTCCCGAGAGCCCGTCTGCCCTCGTTGCCAGATTGGCTGCGCCCGAGACACGCATCGTTTCGCTCACCGTCACCGAGAAGGGCTATTGCCACGATCCGGCGACCGGCCGCCTCAAGGCGGATCATCCCGACATCGTCCACGACCTCGCCAACCGCCAAGCGCCGCGCTCGGCGGTCGGCATCCTCGTCGCCGGCCTGAAGGCGCGTCGCGATGCCGGGCTTGGTCCGTTCACCGCGCTGTGCTGCGACAACCTGCCCTCCAACGGCCATGTCCTGCGCGGCCTCGTGCGCGACTTCGCGGCGCTGACGGATGACAAGCTCGCGGCCTGGATCGAGGCCAACTGCGCCTTCCCGGCGACCATGGTCGACCGCATCGTGCCGGCCACGACCGATGCCGACATCGCCGAGGTCGCCAAGCTGATCGGCGTCGAGGATGCCGCGCCCGTCATCGGCGAGCCCTTCCGGCAATGGGCGATCGAGGATGTCTTCGCCGCCGGCCGCCCGGACTGGCACGAAGTCGGCGCACAGATGGTCTCGGAGGTCGCACCCTTCGAGTTCATGAAGCTGCGCATGCTGAACGGCGCGCATTCCTCGCTCGCCTATCTCGGCTATCTCGCCGGCCATGAGACGGTCGCCGAGGCCAGCGGCGATCCCGTCCTCGCGCGCTTCCTCGGAGGGCTGTGGGCCGAGATCATGCCGACCGTGCCGGCCCCGCAGGGCGTCGTGCTCGCTGACTACGCCAAGGCGCTGCTCGCCCGCTTCCAGAACCCCGCGATCCGCCACCGCACCTGGCAGATCGCCATGGACGGCTCGCAGAAGCTGCCGCAGCGCCTGCTCGGCACCATCCGCGAGCGGCTGAAGGCCGACGCGCCGATCGACCATCTCGCGCTCGGTGTCGCCGCCTGGATGCGCTACGTCACCGGCACCGACGAAAAAGGCGGCGCGATCGACGTCCGCGATCCACTGGCGGTGGAGTTCAAGCGCAGGACCGAGGCAGCCCGGCGTGATGCCAAGGCGCTGGCCGAGGCGCTCACCGGCATCGAGGCGATCTTCGGCAGCGACCTGCCGCAAGACCAACGGTTTAGGAAACCGGTGGTCGCTCATCTCGCCTCGCTCTTCGACAAGGGCGCGAAGGCGACTGCGGCCAGTCTGGGCTGATACAGCTCCGTCATTCTCGGGCGAAGCAAAGCTTCGACCCGAGAATCTCATGACGCGAAGGCTTGGAGCCGCATCCGGCAAGAGATGCTCGGGTCAAACCCGAGCATGACGGCGGGCCTCTTGATCCTCAACTCCATCCGGCGCCAGATGCGCGGCGATGCTTCGCGCGCTGACCGCCCTCGCCCTCTCGACCCTGCTGGCTGCGACCGCCACGGCGCAGGCTCCACCACGCGTCGCCGTGCCCAATCTCTGGGACCCGCGCATCCGGCTCGACCGGCCGGAGCCCGGCCCGCCGCGTGTCGTGCGCTTCCTGACCGATGACGACTATCCGCCGTTTCATTTCGCCGGACCGGACGGCGCACTGACCGGCTTCTCGGTCGAGCTCGCCCGCGCCATCTGCGAAAAGCTCGCCTGGACCTGCACGATCCAGCCGCGCCGCTTCGACACCTTGCCGGACTCGCTCACCGAGGGCCGCGGCGACGTGCTGGCTTCGGCGATGAACCTGACGCCGGCGCTGCGGGAGCGCTTCGCCGCGAGCCATCTCTATTTCCGCGCCCCGGCCCGCTTCGCCACCACGCGCGGCAATGCCCGTGCCACGCTGGACAGCGCCGCCCTGCAGGGCCGCCGTGTCGCGGTGGTCGCCGGCACGGCGCACCAGGCCTTCCTCGAAAGGCTGATGCCCTTCGTGCAACGCCGGGAGAGCGCCAATCTCGGCGCCGCCATCGCCGCACTGCGCAGCGGCGAGGCGGAGTACGTCTTCGCCGACGGCGTCGCGCTGTCGCTGACGCTCGCCGGCAGCGGGGGCGAATTCGCCTTCTCCGGCGGCCCTTATCTGGAAAGCCGCTATTTCGGCGAAGGCGTCGCCTTCCTCATGCGCAGGGACGACCCCGCCCTGAAGCGCGCTATCGACTACGCGCTGCAGGGCTTGTGGGACGACGGGACCTACGCCCGGCTCTATCTGCGCTTCTTCCCGGTCAGTCCGTATTAGCGCTCGGAATTTCTGCACGGAATCTCGCCGTCATTCCGGGGCATTGCGCAGCAATGAGCCCGGAACCCATGACCACGACGGGTCAGGAAGAGCGGCATCGGTGCCGACCCTTCTTCACCTCCTGTGGTCATGGATTCCGGGCTCGCGCCTTCGGCCCGCCCCGGAATGACGGCGGGGCTTCCGTTTTAGGGCGCGTTGCTGGCCAGCGCCTGCTTCGCCACCGCCGCTAGCCAGCCGGAGGTCGCCGGCAGGATCGCGTCGTTGAAGTCGTAGCGGTCATTGTGCAGCTCGCCGCCGTTCACGGCCGGGCCGTTCCCGACCCAGACATAGGCGCCGGGCCTGTCGTCCTGGAGGAAATAGCAGAAATCCTCGGAGGTCGTGCTGGCGGGGATGTCGCGGCACAGCCCGAGCCCCGCGGCCTTCGCCGCATTCGCCGCCATGTCCTCCTCGTCCGGCGTGTTGATCGTCGCGAGCCCGCCGAGCGAGAAATCGACATCGGCCGTCATCTCGAAGGTGGCGGCGATGTTGTTGGCGATATCGCGGATGCGCTGCACGACCCGCTCGCGCACCGGCACCGTGAAGACGCGATAGGTGCCCTCGATCCAGACATGGGTCGGGATCTGGTTCGAGGCGAGCCCACCATGGATCTGCCCGATCGTGACGACCGCGTTCTCCATCGGGCTGACATTGCGCGAGACGATGGTCTGCAGCGCCACGATCAGGTGCCCCATCGCCGTGATCGGATCATGGGTCAGCTCCGGCTTGGCGGCGTGGCCCGCCGTGCCCGACAGCGTGATCTTAAATTTCCCCGGCTCGGCCATCACGGGGCCGCGATGCACGGCGACGGTGCCGGCCTCCAGCCCCGGCCAGTTGTGAAGGCCGAAGACGCGCTCCATCGGGAAGCGCTCGAACAGCTTGTCGGCGATCATCGCCTTCGCCCCGCCATAGCCTTCCTCGGCCGGCTGGAACAGGAACTGGACCGTGCCGCTCCAGCTCTCGTCGCTGTTGAGCAGCGCCGCCGCGCCGAGCAGCGAGACGGTATGGCCGTCATGGCCACAGGCATGCATGACGTTGGTCTTGCCGGATTTATACGGAAGGTCGTTGACCTCCTGTATGGGTAGCGCGTCCATGTCGGCGCGCAGGCCGACCGAGCGTTCCGAGGAACCGCGCTGGAGCGTGGCGACCACGCCGTGGCCGCCGACATTGGCGGTGAAGGGAATGCCCAGCTCCTTCAACTTCTCCTGCACGAAGGCGCTGGTCTCAGCCTCCTGCAACGACAATTCGGGGTTGGCGTGGAGATGTCGTCGCCAAGCGGTCAGCTTGTCGAGCAGGTCGCGGTCCAAAGCGGCATCCTTTCAAGGCATGGTCAGATACGAAAGCATCCAGACTATCCCGCGCAACGGGCACGGCAACCGCGGAAAAGAGAATGCCGTCATTCCGGACAAGCGGTTTGCACGCCGTCATTCTCGGGCGAAGCGAAGCTGAGACCCGAGAATCTCTGTCCGAACTAAGCTCCAGCGACGCGCCTCTTCCGGGCCGAGATGCTCGGGTCGAGCCCGAGCATGACGAGCCTGGCAACACGCGCACATTGACGGCGGCCTTCGCAATCTGCGAAAGCCCGTGGCTCGCCGATAAGCGATACCGTTTATGCTTTTGGCGAGGTCGTACCTAACGAACCCGCTTTTTAGACACATCGCGGAGAGGATACCCGCCCAAATGCCCGCCTTCGACGCAGCCCTTGTTGACGCCGCCCAGCGTTCGGCCGCCTGGCCGTTCGAGGAGGCCCGCAAGCTCGTGGCCCGCATCGAGAAATCCGGCAAGAAATCGGTGATCTTCGAAACCGGATACGGCCCCTCGGGCCTGCCGCATATCGGCACCTTCGGCGAGGTCGCGCGCACCTCGATGGTCCGGCATGCCTTCAGGGTGCTGACCGGCAACACCATCCCGACCCGGCTGATCGCCTTCTCGGACGATCTGGACGGCCTACGCAAGGTGCCGGACAATGTGCCGAACAAGGAGCTGCTCGCCGCCAATCTCGGCAAGCCGCTGACCGAGGTGCCGGACCCGTTCGGCACGCATGACTCGTTCGGCCGCCACAACAATGCGCGCCTGCGTGCCTTCCTGGACGGCTTCGGCTTCGACTACGAGTTCAAGTCCTCGACCGACTCGTACCGGGCCGGCGAGTTCGACGCGACGCTGCTCAAGATGCTCGCCCGCTACGATGCGGTGATGAAGATCATGCTGCCGACTTTGCGCGAGGAGCGGGCCGCGACCTATTCGCCCTTCCTGCCCATCCATCCGAAGACCCGCATCGTCATGCAGGTGCCGATCGACGAGGTCGATGTCGAGACCGGCACCATCGCCTGGACCGATCCAGAAACGCGCGAGCGCTTCGTCACCCCGGTCACCGGCGGCCATGTGAAGCTCCAGTGGAAGCCGGACTGGGCGATGCGCTGGGTCGCGCTGGGCGTCGACTACGAGATGGCCGGCAAGGATCTGATCGACTCGGTCAAGGTCTCCTCGCAGATCGCGCGTGCGCTCGATGCCACGCCGCCGGAAGGCTTCAACTACGAGCTCTTCCTCGACGATCTCGGCCAGAAGATTTCGAAGTCGAAGGGCAACGGCCTGACGATCGAGGACTGGCTGACCTACGGTCCGCCGGAGAGCCTGGCGCTCTACATGTTCCAGCGCCCGCGCGAGGCGAAGAAGCTGCATTTCGACGTCATCCCGCGCGCCATCGACGAATATCTCCAGTTCCTCAACGGCTATGAGAAGCAGGACTGGAAGAACCGGCTCGGCAACCCGGTCTGGCATATCCATGCCGGCGATCCGCCGGAGCCGGAGGTGATCGCCTCGGGCGAGGGCGACAACGCGGTGCGCACGCAGATCAGCTTCGGCCTGCTGATGAACCTCGTCGCCGTCGCGAATTCGGAGGACAAGGCCGTGCTCTGGGGCTTCCTCCAGCGCTATGCTCCCTCGATCTCGCCTGAAACACATCCGCGCCTCGATGCGCTGGTCGGCTATGCGATCGCTTATTTCCGCGATTTCGTGAAGCCGGCGAAGAGCTACCGTCCGGCCGACGAGGTCGAGCGCGATGCCTTCACCAAGCTCGACGCGGCCATCGCGGCCCTGCCGGCCGACGCCACACCGGAGATGGTGCAGGACGCCGCGCTGGACGTGGCCCGCGCCATCCCGCGCTACCAGAACCTCGCCGCCAAGAACGCGACGCCGGAGCGTCCGGGCGTCTCGGGCGACTGGTGGAAGGCGATCTACCAGGTGCTGTTCGGCGAGGAGCAGGGCCCGCGCTTCGGCTCCTTCGCCGCGATCTACGGCCTGCCCAACACCCGCACCCTGATCGCCAAGGCGCTGGCGGGCGATCTGGTCAAGGAGCACGCCGCCTTCCTCGCCGCGCGCAAGGGCTAGCGAGGGACGGCCGGGACCGAGTCCGTCGAACGAACGATCGTCACCCGCCTGCGCCGCCTGACTGGCGTCGCAGGCGCCGACCAGCACATGCAGCAGGACTCCGGCGCCCTGACGGCCCGCACGAAAGCATATGCCGGAGTGGACTAAACTTTAGAATATTTCTAAATAAGGTCGTCGACCCATTCTGGCTGGTGACGCCATGCCCGCGCTGTTTTCCTTCTTTCGACCTGCCCGGCGCCGATTCGATGACCTGAGCCAGAAGGAAGTCCTGTCCCTCGCCATTCTCGCCGAGGAGGAAGATGGGCGCATCTATGCCGCCTACGCAGCGAACCTGCGCGAAGAGTATCCGGCGTCGGCCAAGGTCTTCGAGGACATGGCCGCCGAAGAGAATGAGCATCGGCGCAGCCTGCTGGACCTTTACATGCGTCGGTTCGGCCAAGCCGTCGTCCCGATCCGCCGCGAGCATATCGAAGGCTTCTATGAGAGGCGGCCGCTTTGGCTGGTGAAAACGCTCCCGCTGGAGCGGGTGCGCGCAGAAGCCGCCGATATGGAGCGGCAGGCCGAGAACTTCTATCAGCTGGCGGCGTCTCACTGCCCGGATGCCGAGATGCGCAAGCTGCTGGGCGACCTGGCCGCGGCAGAGGCCAATCACGAGAAAATGGCGCTGGAGCTGACGGACGCGCTCGTGCACAGCCGCGCGGGAGAAGCCGAAGGCGAGCATGCCAAGCGCCAATTCCTTCTGACCTGGGTCCAGCCCGGTCTTGCCGGATTGATGGATGGATCCGTTTCGACGCTGGCGCCCATTTTCGCCACGGCGTTCGCGACCCAGAACCCTTGGACGACCTTCCTTATCGGACTGTCGGCCTCCGTCGGCGCCGGCATCTCGATGGGCTTCACGGAAGCCGCGCATGACGATGGCAAATTGTCTGGAAGGGGGGCGCCGTGGAAGCGCGGACTGGCTTCCGGCGTCATGACCACACTCGGCGGGCTTGGACACGCCCTGCCCTATCTCATTCCTGATTTCTGGACCGCCACCTCGATCGCGCTCTGCGTCGTCTTCGTGGAGCTTTGGGCCATCGTCTGGATCCAGCATCGCTTTATGGAGACGCCTGTCGGGCGGGCCGTTTTTCAGGTCATTCTCGGCGGTCTGCTCGTGCTGGCGGCGGGCATTTTCATCGGCGGAGCCTAGACGTGGCAGCCTCCGAATTGAAACGGACATCAAGCAAGCGCCGGGGACATCAAGCAAGCGCCGGCTTTTGCGGCCTAGGATCAACTCTGTCCCATTCCGAATGGTCGACTCTCCATCACCATGGCGAGGTCGCCCGGACCGCTTCGGTCCGGACATTTGGTGACGAGAACGCGATATTGGCGTAGATTGGCAGCCTGGCTCTCTTCAGGAGAAGGGACGATGGCTCCGATCAAAACGCCCCGATGCCCAACCGGCCCGATGCAGCCTGAACTGCGCCTGCGATGGGAAGTGCAGTTCGCGGCGACCCATTTCCAGCGTGTGTTCAACCAGAGCCTGTATCCGTTCGTCGGACATGTCGTGCAGGTGTTCGAGCCCCCGGCCTCGCCAGGCATCCTGTTTCAGTTCCGCGACGGCATGCGCGAGGAATTCGCGAAGCTGCTGGATAAGCGGGCTTTCCCGCCCAAGACTCTCAATGAAGCGATCCGGGCGGTCGTTCCAGGAGCCAAGCCCGTCATCCCCGACAATCCGGGGATCGATCACCGCGATGCCTGGTGGCGTCAGGCCGCGGCCGGGGCCGCGATCGGCTCGAGCTTCCGCGAAGAGGGAACCGGTACGAGCCTTCACATCGCGTTCAACAAGACCCTCTGCGACGTGCATGTCGACAGGAACGGCTTCGTGGTCAACCACGACGGCCACACCCATTGGGATCTGAATGGCCTGCTCCGCCACCTAACCATCGATCTTGCCGGCGACAAGGCGCCTTGGCTGCTTCACACCGGCGTAGTGCTTGATCGTCACCAACGGCCTATCGTCCAGGCGACCATTGGACCCTGGTTTGCAGTCGACCTGCCATCGAAGGACGGCAACGACAGGACCGCGGTCAAGGTTGGCATTCAGATCACCGGCAGCTTCGGCCGATAGGCGCAGATCCCTCAGCTCGTTTCGACGCTTCCGGCACCTTCACCGGAAATGAAAGCCCTTATCAGCGGCAATCCCAGAGCCGGGCGCTATATTGCATTTTGAGTCGTCTTTATGCATATCTTTCGGCATGAGTTTTCGAGCACGATCTTTTTCGGAGACAGGCAGCGCGACCGGACAGGCCTGTCTCATCGCGGACCTGCCGGGCCGGTTCGGCGTCGATCTGCAAAAACTGCCCTACGTCCTGCGGATCATCGCCGAGAACGTCATGCGCGAGCCCAAGGCGCAGGAGGAGCGCGACCAGGCGCTCTCCGATCTGCAAACCTGGCTCGTGCGCGGGACGTCCGCGGCGGAGATCGCCTTTCAGCCCGGCCGCGTGCTGATGCACGACACGACCTGCACACCGGCTCTTGTCGACGTCGCAGCGATGCGCGATGCCATCGCCGCAGCGGGGGGCGCCCCTGAGCGCCTCAGCCCGGTTCTGCCGGTGGACGTATCGGTCGATCACTCGCTTGGTGTCGATCTTTCGGCTTCGCCTGATGCCATGCGGGTCAATCTGGAGCGCGAGTATCACCGGAACGGCGAGCGCTATCGCTTTTTGAAATGGGCGACGCAGGCGCTCAGCGGCGTCCGGGTCCATCCGCCGGGCACCGGCATCATGCACACGATCAACCTTGAGCAGCTCGCGACCGTCGTGACCACGCGGCGGATCGACGGCCGTGTCTGGGCGATGCCCGACACGCTGATCGGCACCGACAGCCACACCCCCATGATCAACGGCATCGGCGTTCTCGGATGGGGCGTCGGCGGGCTCGAGGCCGAGAGCGTCATGTTCGGCATGCCGGTGATGATGCGGATTCCCGACGTCATCGGCGTGCGTCTGACGAACCGGCTGCGCGAGGGCGTGAGCGCGACCGATCTCGCGCTGACGGTGACGCAGCGCCTGCGGGCTCGCAACGTCACCGGCGCCTTCGTCGAGTTCTTCGGCCCGGGCGTCTCCGGCCTGTCGGCGGGCGAACGAGCCGTGGTCGCGAACATGACGCCCGAATTCGGTGCCTCCACCGGCTATTTCCCCATCGACAGCGCGACACTGGATTACCTGGCGCAAACGGGGCGTTCGCGGCAACAGATCGCGCTTGTCGAGGCCTATGCGAAGGAGCAGCAGCTCTGGTTCGATCCGCAGGCACGGCCCCGCTACACCGACATCGTCGAGATCGATCTCGCCGCGATCGCCATCAGCCTTGCCGGGCCGCGCCGACCGCAGGATCTGCTTACACCGGCGGCCGTGTTGCCGGCCCTCGCCGCCATGCCGCGGCCGAAGACGCCTTCCGCCTCATTGCCGCGTTTTCCCATCGCCATCGCCGCGATCACGAGCTGCACCAATACCTCCGACCCTCGCCTCGTCGTGGCGGCCGGCCTCGTCGCGCGCAAGGCGCGTCGGCTCGGCCTCAGGCCGCCGGCATGGGTGAAGACCTCCCTGGCGCCGGGATCGCCTGCGGCCGAACGCTATCTCAGCCGTGCTGGGCTTCTCGAAGATCTCGAGGCCCTCGGCTTCGGCATCGTCGGCTATGGCTGCACCACCTGCATCGGCAATTCGGGGCCTCTGCTGCCGGTGATGGATGCCGCCGTCCGCGCCGACGAGGTTCTTCCCGTCGCCGTCCTGTCGGGCAACCGCAATTTCCCCGGTCGCGTCCATAGCCAGGTCGAGGCCGGTTTCCTGGCCTCGCCGGCGCTGGTCGTCGCCTATGCGCTTGCCGGCGATGCGGATCGCGACATCCTGCAGGGGCCGTTGACTTCGACGGCAGACGGCAGACCGGTGACGCTTGCCGAGCTGTGGCCCACAGGCGCCGAGATCGACGCCGCGCTGGCGCTCGCACTCGATCCGGCGGATTTCAGCCATGCTTTTGCCGAGGCAACCGCGAGCCGGCACTGGTCGGACCTCGACGCTCCATCCTCGGGGCTCTTTCCATGGAAGCCGGCTTCGACCGCGCTGCGGCCGCCGCCCTTTGCCAAGGCGATACAACCCAGCAGGCTCGGCCATCACCGCGCTCATCCGCTGCTGGTGCTCGGCGACGATATCACCACGGATCACATCTCCCCGGCCGGCCAAACTCCTGCGGCGAGCGAGGCCGGACGATGGCTGGTCGAGCGAGGCGAGGATCCCAGGGATCTGAATGTCTACGCTTCGCGCCGCGGCAACTGGGAGGTGATGCTGCGCGGCCTTTTCACCAACCGCACCTTGGTGAACCGGCTCGCCGCCGACCTGCCGGCAGGCTCGACCCTGCATGTGCCGACCGGTGAGACCCTGCCGCTATGGCGCGCTGCCGAGCGTTACCGTGCATCGGGAGATGCGATGGTCGTCATAGCCGGGGAACGCTACGGCACGGGTTCGTCGCGAGACTGGGCGGCCAAAGGGCTTGGGCTCCTCGGCGTAAATGCCGTCATCGCCCAGAGCTTCGAGCGCATCCACCGCTCCAACCTGATCGGCATGGGGATTCTGCCTCTCCAGCTCGCGCCCGGGACGGGGCCCGGCTCGTTGGCGCTCGTCCCCGGCGACACCATCGAGATCGAGGCCGCGCCGGATGCGATCGCCCCGCGCGGCGCTGTCGCGGCCCGCATCCACCGCGCAGGCGGCGCGGTCGAGCCGTTGCCGGTGCGGGCCGCCGTCGAAACCGCGCTCGAATGCGACACGCTGCGTGCCGGCGGCATCATTTCCCTGATCCTCGGGCGCCTGCTGGCTGCGTCCGGTCCGCCTTTCACCGCAACCGGTGAAACACCCCCCGCAGCCCTGCGGGAAGCCTGAACAGCGCAAAAGCGCGATCACCTGTCATCCTTGGGAGGATTATCATGACGACCCGCAGAGTTTTCCTGGCCGCCGGCATAGCAGCGCTGTCCATCGCATCCGGCTTCGCGCTGGCCCAAACGCCGATCCAGGAGCTGAAGATCATGGCACCGGCCGGCCCGGGTGGCGGATGGGACGGCGCGGCCCGCTCGATCCAGCAGGTGCTGACCGAGACCAGGGCCGTCCGCAGCGTCCAGGTCAACAACGTGACGGGCGCCGGCGGTACGATCGGGCTGGCGCAATTCATCAATAACGCCAAGGGCGACCCGAGCCAGCTGATGGTCAACGGCATCACCATGGTCGGCGCCATCCTGACCAACAAATCGCCCGTCAGCCTGGAGCAGGTGACCCCGCTTGCGCGCCTCACAGGCGATCCGCTCGTGATCGTCGTCCCGGCCGACTCGCCCTACAAGACGGTCAAGGACTTCGTCGCTGCCATCAAGGTCGATGTGGCACGCGTAACCTGGGCCGGCGGATCGGCCGGGGGTGCCGACCACATCCTCGCGGCGCTCGTCACCAAGGTGGCAGGGGCCGATGCCGGAAAGGTCAACTACGTCGCCTTTTCCGGAGGCGGCGAGGCGCTGGCGGCGATGCTCGGCGGACGCGTGACGGCAGGCGTCTCCGGCTATGGCGAGTTCGAAGGCCAGATCAAGGCCGGTAAACTTCGCGCTCTCGCAATCTCCTCGGGCAAACGCCTCGAAGGCGCCGACGTGCCGACGCTCAAGGAGCTCGGCTACGATGTCGAGGTCGTGAACTGGCGTGCTGTCATGGCCGCTCCCGGGATCACGCCGGACCAGAAGGCGCAGCTGACCAGGCTGTTCGACGGCCTGGTCGCGAGCAGCGAGTGGAAGGCGCTTCTGAAGGCGCGCGGCTGGGACGACTACTATCTCGCCGGCGAGCCCTTCGCGGCTTTCCTCAAGGAAGAACAGGTCCGCGTCGGCGATATTCTCAGGACCATCGGCCTCGTCAAATAGGGCCGCTTGTCGCGCGGCCGCACCGGCCATAAACCACACCCGTGCGCGGCAATGCCGACGAGGGGCAGGTGATGGCTGGCAGCGGAAGACGAGACCTCGCAACACCCCTTGCCGCACGCATTCTCGCAGACATTCGAGACGGCGGGCTGGCGATGGGGACGCATCTCCGCTCGCAGGACATTGCGACACGCCTCGGCGTGTCGCGGTTCCCCGTCGGCCAGGCTCTCCAGATCCTGGCCGACAAGGGCGTGCTGCGTCACGAACGCAACCGCGGCTATTTCGTCGAGCAGGCGTCGCCGGCTTCGAGCGATGCGCTTGGACTTTCCATGCCGGATAGGATCACACAGGCGTATTTCCGCATCGCAGACGACCATCTTCGCGGCCGCCTGCCGGAACAGGTCAGCGAAGCCGATCTCAGACAAGGGTACGATCTGACGCGAGCCGAACTCAACGCGGTGCTGGCCCGCATCGGCAAGGAGGGTTGGGCCGAGCGGCGGGCGGGCTATGGCTGGACCTTCGCTCCGGTTCTGAACACGCCGGAAAGCCTGGAGCAGACCTACCGCCTGCGCCTCGCCCTCGAACCGGCGGCGCTCCTCGAACCGGGGTACCACCTGGCGTCGGAGAGCATAGCCGCATGCCGCGCCGCCGAGGAACGGCTGCTCGCAGGCGCGATCGAAACAGACAGCGCCGACGCCCTCCACGAACGCGGCGTGCGCTTCCACGAAACCATCGTGGCAGGTTCGGGCAATCCGTTTTTCCTGGATACGATCCGCCGCATCAACCGTATCCGGCGGCTGCTCTCCTATCGCTCCATGCTCGACCGGAAGCGCTACCGCCAACAATGCGAGGAGCATCTCGCGATCCTCGACAGTCTGGCGGAAGGGCGGCAATCGGAGGCAGCCGAGCGCCTGCGACGACATCTGTCCCATACCATCGACAACCTGAGCGGCATCCGATCGCTCCTCAGCCGCTGATCGGGAACGTCTCAGGCGTTCGGCAGGTGCCAGCCTATAGTCTTGCTCGCGACTCCCACTTCGATACGGAAAAAGGTGTTCCTGCAATCGGGTCTCGCATACAGAGCCGATTGCGCCCAGGCGCCGGCCCAGGCGGTTCGGGTTGCCGCGATCTGTCGCCGGAGCGACTGAATGGAGAGATCGATAAAGATGAATGTCTCCAACGATATGAATGCGGTCGAGCGCGCCATCACGACCCGCCGCGCCATCCGCGCCTTCCTGCCCGATCCGGTCGATCAAGCTTTAGTCCGCCGTCTGATCGAGTTGGCGGCGCAGGCGCCCTCCGGCACCAACATGCAGCCCTGGAAGCTCAGGGTGATCGGTCCTCAGTCGCGGGCGCGGCTCGAAGCCGCGCTGCGCGCCGCCCTGGAGGCCGGGGAACGACCCGGCGTCGAGGAATACCGCTATTATCCCGAGCGCTTCCGCGAGCCCTATCTCTCACGCCGCCGAAAGGTCGGCTGGGATCTCTACGGCCTGCTCGGCGTGGCGAAGGGTGATGTCGAGGGCATGAAGCGGCAAACGGCGGCCAATCTGCGCTTCTTCGATGCGCCGGTCGCGCTGATGCTGACGATCGACCGCGATCTGGAGATCGGCTCCTGGCTGGATCTCGGCATGTTCATCCAGAACCTGCTGATCGCGGCCCAGGGCCATGGGCTCGATTCCTGCCCGCAGGCGATCTTCGCGCAGTTCCACCCGATCGTCAGGCGCGAGCTCGCGATTCCCGACGACGAGGTCGTGGTCTGCGGCATCGCCATCGGCAAGGCCGATCCGGACGCGCCGGCCAATCGCCTCGTGCCCGAGCGCGAGCCGGTCGAGGCCTTCACCAGCTGGCTGGATTGAGGGCTCCGCTGGAGCGTGCTTATTTCGCACGGAACCTCGGCGTCATTCCGGGGCACGGCGCAGCCATGAGCCCGGAACCCATGAACACCGTCATATCCAGACGAGAGCGATTGCCATCATCACAATTTCCTCCTCGCACCGTGTTCATGGGTTCCGGGCTCTTCGCTGACGCGAAGCCCCGGCATGACGCCTAAATTCCATGTCAACGCTGCACATCTAGGCCCCGGGCTTTTCGCCGGCCGGCTGCGTCGCCGCCTTCCTGAATAGCTTCAGCAGCGGCGCGACCAGCCAATGCATCGCGACGATGACGATCCCGCCGACGACCAGCCCAAAGACGGCCGCGAGCACCGCACCCGCCAGCCATTCGCCGGCAGCGGCCACGGCAGCCGGCAAGGCACGGCCGGCCGCCACGGCGAGATCATGGACGCCGTGGCCGAGGCCCGAGAAGCCATAGCCTTCCAGCCCGTGGATGATGATGCCGCCGCCGACCCAGAGCATCGCGGCCGTACCGATAGCGCCGAGCCCGGTGAGGAAATGGGGCATGCCGACGACGAGGCCGCGCCCGAGCGGCCGCGTCAGCCAGCTCAGCGCGCGATCGAGCCCGCCGGCCTCGCCCGGCGCCGGCTGCCTCAAGCCCAGCAGGCTCGTCGCTGGCCGCTGATTGGCGGCAAGCGCAACGCCGACATCGTCCGCCTTCACGATCAACGCGACCACGCCATAGACGACGACGGTGATGCCGATGCCGACGATGGCGAGCACCGCTGCCTTCATCCAGAAGGACTGATCCGCAACGCCGGCCAGCGTGATCGCCATGATCTCGGCCGAGAGGATGAAATCGGTCTTGATCGCGCCCGCGATCTTCTGCTGTTCGAGTGCCGCAGAATCGCCCGCCGCAGTCTCGCCCTCGCCATGCGCTCCGTGCGGCAGCACCAGCTCCAGCACCTTCTCGGCGCCTTCAAAGCAGAGATAGGCGCCGCCGGCCATCAACAGCGGGGTGATCGCCCAGGGCGCGATCAGGGCGAGGATCAGCGCGCCCGGCAGCAGGAAGAGAAGCTTGTTGCGTAGCGAGCCCAGCGCAATTCGCCAGATGATCGGCAGTTCGCGTGCGGCCGCGAAGCCGACGGCATAGCGTGGCGTCACCGCGGCATCGTCGATGACGACGCCGGCCGCCTTGGCGCCGGCCTTGCCGGCCTGCGCCACGACATCGTCGACCGAACTCGCCGCGATCTTGGCGATGCCGGCGACGTCGTCGAGCAGCGCGAACAGACCCGAAGCCAAAACGCCCTCCCTGTTGGACAGCGACCCAGCTGATCGCGCCATTCCGGGATAGAGCCGCGCGTCATCCCGGACAAGCTGCGAAGCAGCGCGGATCCGGGATCCATCGAAGGCGCGCCGCTCTACGATGGATCCCGGCGCTCCGCTTCGCTGCGGCCGGGATGACGGCGCGGTTAACCCGCCGCCTTCAGGCTCGCAAACCCCTTGCCCTCGGCCGCGAGACGCTTCAGCAGCGGCGCCGGCTCCAGCGCCTTGTCGCCGGTCTCGGCGGCCTGCGCCTCCAGACGCTTCGCGATGACGCCGAGCCCGACGCTGTCGGCCCAATACATCGGGCCGCCACGCCAGGCCGGCCAGTTATAGCCGTTGATCCAGACGATATCGATGTCGCCCGGCCGCGCCGCGATGCCTTCTTCCAGGATCCGCGCGCCCTCGTTCACCATCGGGTCGAGCAGCCGGGCCAGGATCTCGGCCTGCGTAAAGGCGCGGCGCGTGACGCCCTGCTCGGCCGAAATGCGGGCGATCAGCGCCTCGACCTCCGGGCAGCGCTGGCCGGTGCGCGCGCCCTGCGGATAGATGTAATAGCCGCGCCCGGTCTTCTGGCCGAACCAGCCGGCGTCGCAGATCGCGTCGGCCACGGCGGCCTTCAGCCCGCGTGCCTTGCGCGAGCGCCAGCCGATATCGTTGCCGGCGAGATCGGCCATGGCGAAGGGGCCCATCTTGAAGCCGAAATCGACCAGCGCCGCATCGACCTCATGCGGCAGGGCGCCCGCGATCAGCAGCCGCTCGGCGGCGCGGGTGCGCTGCTCCAGCATGCGGTTGCCGACGAAGCCGAAGCCGTTGCCGACGACGACCGGCACCTTGCCGAGCTTGCGCCCGAGCGCCACGGCGGTGGCGACGGCATCATCCGCCACGCCCTGCGGCCTGACCACTTCGAGCAGCTTCATGACATTGGCCGGGCTGAAGAAATGCATGCCGAGCACATCCTGCGGCCGGCCGGTCGACGCCGCGATGGTGGGCACGTCGAGATAGGAGGTGTTGCTGGCGAGGATCGCGCCCGGCTTCGCCACCCTGTCGAGCTCGCCGAAGATCTGCTTCTTGACGCCCATCTCCTCGAAGGCGGCCTCGACGACGATGTCGGCGCCTGCCGCCGCGGCCAGCCCGACCGCCGGCTTGATCAGGGCGAGCCGCTGCTTGCGCGCCTCCGGTGTCAGCGAGCCCCGCGAGACCGAGATGTCGTAGATCGCGGCGATGCGGTTGATGCCGTTGTCGAGCGCCGCCTGCCCGGTCTCGATCAGGGTCACCGGGATGCCGGCATTGGCGAAGCACATGGCGATGCCGCCGCCCATCGTGCCGGCCCCGATCACCGCGGCGCGGGCGATCTCGCGCGGCTTCACCTCCGGCCCGATGCCCGGCACCTTCGCGACCTCGCGCTCGGCGAAGAAGACATGGCGCAGCGCCTTGGAGCGTTCGTCGGCGATCAGCGAGAGGAAGAGCCTGCGCTCCACCGCCAGCCCCTCGGCAAAGGGCAGGAGGAAGGCGCTTCGGACCGCCTCGACTAGCGCCGGCACGGTCGGCATGCCCTCTGCTTTCCTGAGCGCCTCCTTCGCCAGCCCCTCGAAGGCCTCGCGATCCGCCTCCGTCAACCTCTCGTCGTCGGCGCTCGTGACCGGTCGGCGCCCTTCGGCCGCCAGCCCCTCGGCCAGCCTGATCGCTGCCGTGACGAGATCGCTGGAGACGATCTCGTCCAGCAGCCCGTATTCGAGCGCCTGGCCGGCCGAGACGGGTTCGCCCGACAGCATCACCGGGAAGGCCTTCGCCGCGCCGATCAGTCGGGGCAGGCGCTGGGTGCCGCCCGCGCCGGGAATGAGCCCGAGTTTGACCTCGGGCAGGCCGAGCTTCGCTGCGGGCAACGCGACGCGACCGTGGCAGGCGAGCGCGACCTCGAGTCCGCCGCCGAGCGCCACGCCGTGGATAGCCGCGACGACGGGCTTGGCCGAAGCCTCGATCGCGTCGAGCAGATCGGGCAGCAGCGGCGCGGCCGGCGGTTTGCCGAACTCGCTGATATCGGCCCCGGCGATGAAGGCCTTGCCGGCGGATGCGATCACGATGGCGGTGACCGAGGCATCCGCATTGGCGGTCTCGATCGCTTTCGCCAGCCCTTCGCGCACGGCGGCACCGAGCGCATTGACCGGCGGATTGTCGATGGTGACGACCGCGACCGGGCCGCGCACCTCAAACTGAACCTTCGTCATCGACGGCCTCCGCAATCCTCGTTCCGCGCTCCGACTCGCTAGCCAAAGCAGCGAAGGCGTCCACCGGGTAGGGAGAGCCCGGCCCGCGCGATGTCAAGCGCGCGGCGACGAAAGACGCATCCGGCCGCGCTTGACCCCTCCCGAAAGCGCATGCCATCCCGGCAACACCATCAGGAGCGGATCGATGAGCGAGAGTGTCATCAGCGAAACCGTCGCGGCCGGCGTCGTGCAGATCACGATGAACCGGCCCGACCGCAAGAATGCGCTCGACCGCACGAGCTATGCCGGGCTGATCGCCGCCATCGCCGCCGCCGAAGCCGATGCCTCGATCCGCGCGATCCTGCTGACCGGCGCTGGCGGTTGCTTCACCAGCGGCAACGACATCAAGGACTTCGCGGCCGCCGCCGCAACGGGCCAGGGCCTGACCATCGCCATCGATTTCCTGAATGCGATCTCGACTGCGAAGAAGCCGATCGTCGCCGCCGTCGAGGGCTTCGCCGTCGGCATCGGCACGACAATGCTGCTGCATTGCGACCTCGCCTTCGCCGGCCGCACCGCCACCTTCCGCCTGCCCTTCGTCACGCTCGGCCTGTCGCCCGAGGGCGGGTCGAGCTATCTCCTACCGCTCGTCGCCGGCTCGAAGAAGGCGGCCGAACTGCTGATGCTGGGCGAGCCTTTTGGCGCCGAGGCTGCTGAAGATGCCGGCCTCGTCAATGCGGTGATCGAGGAGGGCACGGCGCTGGAAGCCGGGCTCGCCAAGGCCAAGACACTGGCGGCGCTGCCGCCGGAATCGGTCGCGCTGACGAAGATGCTGCTGAAGCGCGGCTCGGCTCAGGCCGTGGCCGAGACCATCGGCACCGAGGCCCACCATTTCGGCGAGCGCCTGCGTTCGGCCGAAGCCATGGCGGCTTTCGCGGCGTTCCTGAAGAAGTAGCAGCGGGCGCTCGCGAAGCCGCAGCTGTCATTCCGGGGCAAGCGCAGAGCGCTTGAGCCCGGAACCCATGAACACGGCGCTTCCGTCATGGTCGCGCCCGTCCCGACCATCCACGTCTTTCTTCGTCGAGGTCAGTGCTCAAGACGTGGATGCTCGCCACAAGGGCAAGCACGACGCTTCTGGAATAGCGTGGTGTTCATGGGTTCCGGGCTCGGGCCTTTGGCCCGCCCCGGAATGACGGCAGTGTTTCCCCGCGAACCTGCCTGCCGTACACTCAGGCCGCCACCGCCCGGCGCCGTCCCTTGAGCCAATCGCGGGTCCAGGAGAACACCGGCCAGAGCAGCGCCGCGAAGGTCATCGATGCCAGCACCGAGGAGACCGGCCGGTCGAAGAAGGGCAGCACCGATCCATCAGACTTGATCAGCGACGTCACGAAGCTCTGCTCCACCATCGTGCCCATCACGATGCCGAGCACCATGGCGGCGACTGGATAGCCGTTCTTCTCCATCACGAAGCCGAAGAGGCCGAAGAAGGCGACGCACCAGACGGCGAAGAGGTTGTTGCCGGCCGTCGCGAAGGCGCCGACCGCGCAGAAGATCATGATGACCGGCATGACTGCCGAGCGCGGCGCCCCGACGACGCGGCTCGCCAGCCGGATCATGATGATGCCGAAGGGGATCATGATGATGTTGCCGAGGATGAAGATGATGTAGAGCGCGTACATGCTCTCGGCCTGCGTGGTGAACAACGAAGGCCCGGGGTTCAACCCCTTCATGTAGAGCACGCCGATGGCGATCGCGGTGATGGTGTCGCCGGGGATGCCGAAGAGCAGCGCCGGCACCCAGCCCGAGGCGAGCGAGGCGTTGTTGGAGGCGCCGGCCTCGATCAGCCCTTCCGGGTGCCCCGTGCCGAACTTCTCCGGCGTCTTCGAGAAGCGCTTCGACATCGCATAGCTGACCCAGGCCGCCATGTCGGCGCCCGCGCCGGGCAGCACGCCGATGATGATGCCGACGATGTTCCCGCGCGTCTGCTGCTTCGGATATTCCTTGGTGAGCTGCCACTGGCCCTTGAGGATCGAGCCGAGGCGCCGGTTCTCGATCTTCGGCGGCTCGCGCTCGGTCAGGGCCCGCATCACCTCGGCCAGCGCGAAGACGCCGACCAGCGCGGGAATAGGCTCGATGCCGCCGAGCAGGTTGGTCGAGCCGAAGGTGAACCGTGGCACGCCGCCGGGATTGTCGATGCCGATGCAGGTGATGAGCAGGCCAAGCAGCATCGCCGCGATCGCCTTGATCGGCGAGGAGCGGGCGACCAGCGTCGAGCACATCAGGCCGAGCATGGCGAGCCAGAAGTTCTCGTAGGTCGAGAAGGACAGCGCCATCTCGGCGAGCAGCGGCGCAATCAGCATCAGCGAGAGCGTGCCGGCGATGCCGCCCAGCGCCGAGAACCACAGGCAGATGCCGAGTGCCGTCTCGGCCTGGCCCTTGCGCGTCATCGCATAGGCTTCGTCGGTATAGGCGGCGGAGGCCGGCGTGCCAGGGATGCGCAGGAGGCAGCCCGGAATGTCGCCGGAGAAGATCGCCATCGCTGATGCGGTGATGATCGTCGCCACCGCCGCGATCGGCGAGAGGTAGAAGGTGACCGGCACGAGCAGCGCCGTCGCCATGGTGGCCGAGAGGCCGGGCAGCGCGCCGACGGTCAGCCCGTAGAAGGCCGAGGCAACGATCGCGATCATGACGTCGAATTGAAAAACCAGGCCGAAGGCCTTGATGACGGTGTCCATCGTCAGGCCTCGCTCACCAAGGGAAGGGCAGGATGCCGCCGGGCAGGGGCACGCGCAGCAGCTTGAGGAAGATCAGGTTGATCGCGAAGGGCGCGATGATCGCCAGCGGCACCGCGAGCTTCGGTTTGGCGCCGAAGGCGAGGCTGGCGGCGAGCACCATGATCGCGGCCGTCGGCAGGAAGCCGAGCGTCTCCGAGACGAGCGCGTAGAAGGCGAGCAGGGCCGGCGGCAGCAGTGCCAGCCAGTTGCGCCAGGCCGGCAGCGGCGCGAGCTCTTCCGGCGTCGCATGGCTGACGACATCGGCCTCGGCGACCTCCTCGAAATGCCGGCCGATCCCGAAGACGATCAATCCACCGCAGAGCACGAGGCCCGCGCCGACGACCATCGGAAAGGCGGAGGGGCCGACCTGCTGGCCGGGAACGGGAGGCAATCGCGAACCGTAAAGGAAAGCGGCGGCCCCCAGCGCGGCGAGGGCAGAGCCGGAAATGCGGTCGGATAGTTGCAAGGGGCAACCTCCTTGGAATTCTGATCGTGAAGAGACGAAAACGCCGGGAGCTTTCCTCGCCCCCGGCGTCGTGGTCTGGCGCCGACTAGCCCTTGGCGAGCCCTGCCGCCTTCATGGCGGAGGCCATCGACTTGTCGCTTTCGGCCATGAAGGAGGCGAAGCCCGGCCCGTCCGCGAACTTCATGCCGAAGCCGCGCGCGTTCATGAAGTCCTGGTAGTCCTTCGAGTCGAAGGCCTTCTTCAGCGCCGCCGTCAGCTTGGCCGCGATCTCGGGCGGCAGTCCTTTCGGCGCGCCGATACCGCGCCAGGCGCCGATCGAATAGTTGACGCCGAGCGTCTCGTTGAGTGTCGGCACGTCCTTGAACTGCGGATTGCGCGCGCTCGCCATGATCGCCAGCGACTTGGCCTTGCCGGCGTCGATCATCGCGCGCCCCTCGGGCACCGAGCAGGTGACGATGTCGAGGCCGCCGGCCGCGAGATCCTGCATCGCCGGCGCCGCGCCGTTCGAGGGCACCCAGGCGACATGGTCCGGCTTCAGCCCCATGGAAACGAGCCAGCCGATCAGCGCGAGATGCCAGATGCCGCCCTGACCGGTGCCGGAGGCCTTGAGCTTGCCGGGAGCCGCCGCCTTGATCGCGTCCGCCAGCCCCTTGATGTCCTTGTAGGGGCCGGACGCCGAAACCTGCACGCCCGGCGGGTCCTCGTTCATCAGGCCGAGCGGTACATAGCTCGCAGGCGTCAGCTCGGTCAGGCCCTGATGATGCATCATGGCGATCTCGACCGTCAGCATGCCGATATTGTAGCCGTCCGGCGCCGCCGTCGCGATGGCGGAATGGCCGACGACGCCGGAGCCGCCGGTGCGGTTGACGACATTGACCGGCTGGCCGAGGTCCTTCTCCAGAAGCTGCGCCACGATGCGCGCGGTGGCGTCGGTGCCGCCGCCGGCGCCCCAGGGGCAGACCATGGTCAGCGGCCGGTTCGGCCAGTTGGCCTGTGCCAGTGCCGGCGCCGCGATCAGGCTCGCCGCGCCCGCTGCCGCGGCGCCCTTGAGCACACTACGCCTGTCGATAAAATCGCTCATTCCCCATCTCCTCCGCTAAATCGATTTAGTGTCCGGGCGCTCCTCGTCCTTGAACGGGGCGCCCTTGATGTGACGGGATTATCTGAGCCGATCGCGCGGCGGGTGACAACACCTCATTTTGGCCGATGTCACAGACCGCAGATGACGGGCAGGACCGCGCTCGTAACCCGCTCCACCACCGCGCCGGTGCTGAGGTCGGAGCCGGCCGCGGCCGGCGGCAGCGAGGTGCCGGCCTTGGTCAGCATCGCCTGAATTGCCGCCCCGTTGGCCAGCGCATAGCTGCGCTGCGGCGCGACGCCCGCGATCAGCACCTTGTCGGAGGGATTGTCCGTGATGACACCGACCAGTCGGCCCTGACGGTCGAAGGCCGGGGTGCCCGCTTGCCCGGGCTGCAGCGGCGCCCGCAGCGCCGGCTTGCCACCCGCCTGGACGCTCTGCCCCGGCAGGGCGACGGCCGCCCGTTTGCCAGCATCGTCGCCGAAGGCGACCAGAACCAACGCCTCCTCCGCGCCCGGCGCCTCGGTGCGCAGTCCCGGCAGCTTGGCCGCACCGGCGCCATCGAGATCGAGCAGCACGAGCCCGCTCGCATCGTCCTTCAGCCGCAGCTTCGCAGTGCGTCCGCCGACACGCAGGCTGCGGCAGCCGTCGATGGCGACGGCTGCGCTCAGGGCCGTCCTGTCCGAGAGCGCCAGCGCGACGCCGTAGCGTTCGTTGCTGCGCGCGGCCGGTGGCAACAGCGACGACAGGCCGGGCGCCGGGCTCGCCGTGCCGGCGACGGCCGAGGGCGCGGCCGGGACCGCACCGCTCGGAAACGGCTCGAAGCTCGCTGCGATGGCGATGACGAGCTTGTCGACGGTCGGCGCCAGCGCCTTGTCGTAGCCGATCGAGAAGCCGCGCAAGCCCTGCGGCCCGGCCGAGAGGCGGCGATAGAACCGCCCGGTCGGGGTCTCGCCCGTCACCACGAAAAAGTCGGGGCGCAGCAGCTTGTAGGTGATCTTGCGGCCGGGATTGTTCGGGTTGAGCGCGGTCGCCTTCTCGAACAGCGCGGCGAGATCCTCGCCCGGCGGCGAGGCGGAGGTGTCAAGCGTGACCTTCTCGTCGATGCTCTGCCAGCGGCTGCCGCCCGTGGGCGTCGCGTCGCGCCTTGGCAGGAGCTTGGAGGGAATGCCGATCTGCACGCCGGTCTTGTCGTCGGCCAGGACGCGGAAGCCCGCGACATCGCGCGCAGCCTGCGCGGCCCTCGCCAGGGCGACTCGATCGGCCGGCGCCAGCACGCCATCGGCCGGGCCGCGCGCGCCCTTGAAGGCGTTGATCGCCCGGAAGGTCAGCGGACCATACGAGCCGCTGACCGCGCCGTTGAACTGCCCGGCCCAGATCAGGTCGGACTGGATCGCCTTGCGCTCGGCCTCGGGCAGCGCCTCGAAGCTCGCCTGCGCCGCCGCCATCTGCGGATTGGCAGCCTGAGCCGGCGCGCCGGGAGCCTGCGCCCATGCACCCGCAAGCGGCACCGCCAGCATCGCGAGCGCCAGCGCGGCGGCCGCGACGGAGTTCTTTCGCGAATGAGGTCGAAGCGCGCGCGGCATCATCAGATCCTTGGAAAACGGACTAGCGGCTGCATTGAGCGTCAGAATGCGTGGCGCCGCAACCGAGATGCCGGTCATCCGGGGCATGGCAGGCATGAGCCCGGAACCCAGAACCGGTGCGGCCGATAGAAGAGGCCAGAGCAGAGAGCTTTCTGTCGAAAGGCATCGGTTCTGGGTTCCGGTCCCTTCGCTATCGCGAAGTCCCGGAATGACGGCGGAGTTCAATAAGCCCGAAGAGATGGCCCTTCAGCTTTCACCCCGCGACCTGCATTCGCATGACTTGAACGCGCGCCGGGCGGTGATAGCCTGCCGGCCCCGCTCACGCCGTCATCCGCCCGAGGCAATCTCCGGCGACGCTGGCGGGCGGCCGACGAAGAGGAACGACGATGACCCTGCTATCCCGTCTCGCGCTCACCCTCTGCCTCGTCTTCGCAGCCGCACCCGCCTTCGCCCAGAAGGCCTATGTCCGAAACGACCTGCTCGCCGATGGGCAGCGGCTGGAGGAGCGCCTGAAGCGCGAGGTCTCGGCCGGGAACCGCTCCGCCGCCGATGCGATCCGGGCCGGCGAGATCGCGCTCGCCCGCGGCGACGCCCGCGCCGCCCTGCCCCAGGCCAATGCCGCGATCGTCGCCGATTCCAGCAATGCCGCCGGCTGGCGCCTGATGGCGCGCGCCGCCAACGCCATCGAGCCGCGCGACTATCGCGAGCGCTGGGAGCTGCGCGAGCGCGCGATCAGCGCCGCCTATCTCGCCTACAGCCGAGCGACCAACCGCAATGACGAGGCCGCGTCGCTGGGCGTGCTCGCCCGCACCTTCGAGAAGAACGAATTGTGGCGCCCGGCGCTGACCAGCTATCGCCTCAGCCTCGACCTCGCCGCCAATCCAGCGCTGCAAAGCTCCTATGAGAGCCTGCGCGAGAAGCGCGGCTTCCGCCTGATCTCCAACAAGACCGATTCCGACGCCGCCTCGCCGCGCGCCTGCTTCGAATTCTCGGAAGCGCTGGCGCGCGGCCGCGTCGATTTCGCGCCCTATGTCGCGATCTCAGGCGGGAAAGGCGACTTCGCCGTCAGCGCCGAGGACAAGCAGATCTGCGTCGACGGGCTCAAGCATGGCGAGCGTTATGCCATCGTCATCCGTCAGGGCGTGCCCTCCGCCATCCCCGACGAAACCCTGCTGAAATCGGCCGATTACGAAATCTATGTCCGCGACCGCACGCCTTCCGTTCGCTTCACCGGCAAGAACTACGTGCTGCCGCGCACCGGCCAGCAGGGCATTCCGGTCGTCTCGGTCAACTCGGGAAAGCTCGACCTCGAGGTGATGCGGATCGGCGACCGCAACCTGATCAACTCCGTCCATTCCGACGACTTCCTCGGCCAGCTCGGCTCCTATTCCGCCAAGCAGATTTCCGGCGACAAAGGCCAGAGCGTCTGGACCGGCACGATGGACGTGAAGTCCGAGCTCAATCAGGACGTGATCACCGCCTTCCCGGTGACGGAGGCTGTCGGCAGCCTCAAGCCCGGCGTCTACGTGATGTTCGCCAAGCCCTCGGGCGGGCCGGTCGCGGCGCCCTCCGGCGACGATGGCGACTATGATGATGGCTCCACCCGGGCGACGCAGTGGTTCGTCGTCTCCGATCTCGGCCTGACCTCCTTCACCGGCCCCGACGGCGTGCATGTGCTGGCCCGCTCGCTCGCCGATGCGAAGCCGGTCGCCAATGCGGAATTGCGCCTGGTCGCCCGCAACAACGAGGTACTCGGCACGGCGAAGACGGACGGCAACGGTTATGCCCGCTTCGATGCCGGATTGGGCAAGGGCCAGGGTGGCAATGCGCCGGGCCTCGTCACCGCCTCGCTCGCCGAGGATTACGGCTTCCTCGACCTGAAGCAGACCGCTTTCGACTTGTCCGATCGCGGCGTGAAGGGCCGCGTCGCGCCGGCCGGGCTCGACGCTTATCTTTATACCGAGCGCGGCGTCTATCGCTCGGGCGAGACGGTCTATCTGACGTCGCTGCTGCGCGACGCCAAGGGTGCGGCCGTCACCGGCCTGCCGCTGACCCTCGTCGTCAAGCGCCCGGATGGCGTCGAGTATCGCCGCCGCCAGGTCGAGGATCAGGGCGCGGGTGGGCGGGCCCACTCGATCCAGCTCGTCTCCGGCGCGGCGACCGGGACATGGCGCGTCCTCGCCTATTCCGACCCGAAGGGGCAGGCGATCGGCGAGACCTCCTTCCTCGTCGAGGATTATGTCCCCGAGCGGCTGGAGCTGACGCTGTCGCCCAAGACGCCGCTGCTGCAGGCCGGCGAGCCGGCCGAGCTCAACGTCAACGCGCGCTATCTCTACGGCGCGCCGGGCTCCGCGCTCGACGTCACCGGCTCGATGACGATCCGCGCGGCGGGCGCGAGCGCCATCCCCGGTTTCAAGGATTATCAGGTCGGCCTGACCGACGAGGAGTTCGAGCCGGTCCAGAGCGAGTTCGAAGAGAGTGCCACCACCGACGCTGCCGGCAAGGCGGTGATCACCAATCCGGTCCAGCAGCCCGACACCAACCGCCCGCTCGAGGTCGAGATGACCGTGCGCGTCGGCGAACCCGGCGGGCGCGCCATCGCCCGCTCCGTCACCCTGCCGATCGTGCCCAAGGGCGCCGCTATCGGCGTGAAGAAGCTCTTCAGGGACGGCGATCTCGGCAACGGCCAGACCGCGAATTTCGAAGTCATCATGGCCACCGGCGACGGCAAGCGCCTCGCCCGCCCCGGCGTCAAATGGGTGCTGTCGAAGGTCCGTCGCAACTACCAGTGGTTCTTCCAGGACGGCCGCTGGAACTATGAGGGCGTCAAGACCACCCGCCGTGTCGCCGATGGCGAGATCGCGGTGGCGGAAGCCGCAGGCGCCAGGATCGCGGCACCCGTCGAATGGGGCAATTACCGGCTCGACGTGACCTCTGACGGCAACGAGGCCGCCGAGACCTCCGTTTCCTTCAGCGTCGGCTATGAGAGCGACAAGACGGCGGATACGCCGGATGTGCTCGACGTCGCGCTGGACAAGGCTGCTTACGCCGATGGCGAGAGCCTGCAGCTCCGCCTCTCGCCGCGCTTCGCCGGAAAGGCGACGCTCGCGGTGATCACCGACAAGGTCGCGGATATCCGCACCATCGACATCGCGGAAGGCGGCACCACCGCCTCGATCCCGGTGAAAGCGGAATGGGGCGCCAGCGCCTATCTCGTCGTGCTCGCGCATCGGCCCATGGATACCGCCGCCAAGCGCCTGCCCGGCCGCGCCATCGGCCTGTCCTGGTTCCAGATCGGCAAGGAACAGCGCACGCTGGCTGTCGATCTCGGCGCGCCGCAGCTGGTGCGTCCGCTCTCGACGCTGTCGCTTCCGGTCAAGGTCACCGGCATGAAGGCCGGCGAGGAGGCCTATGTCACGCTCGCGGCCGTCGATATCGGCATCCTCAATCTCACCCGCTACGAGAGCCCTGATCCCAGCAAGTTCTTCTTCGGACAGCGCCAGCTCGGCCACGACCTGCGCGACCTCTACGGCTATCTGATCGACGGCATGCAGGGCACGCGCGGTGCGATCCGCACCGGCGGCGATGCCGCACCCAAGATGGATGGTGAGAAGCCGACGCAAGAGCCGCTCGCCCGCTATTCCGGCGTGGTCAGGGTCGGGGCTGACGGCACGGCGAAGATCGATTTCGACATGCCCGCCTTCAACGGCTCGGTCCGCGTCATGGGCGTCGCCTGGTCGACCGGGCGCACCGGCCAGGCCAGCGCCGACGTGATCGTGCGCGACCAAATCGTGGCGCAGGCGACGCTGCCGCGCTTCCTCGCCATCGGCGACCAATCGCGCTTCCATCTGCAGGTCGACAATGTCGAGGGTCCTGCCGGCGCTTATACCGTCGATCTCGACGTGAAGGGCCCGGTGGTGGTCGCGGCCGACGCGACGCGCCGCACGATGCAGCTCGCGGCCGGCGCCAAGACGCAGATGACGATCCCGGTCACCGCCGCCGGCCTCGGCCGCGCCGAGTTCGACGTGCGCGTCTCCGGCCCGAACGGCATCGGCACGGTGCAGAACCTCGCCGTGCGCGTGCAGCCCTCGGCTGCCACCATCGCTCGCCGCATCGTCCGGGCCATCCCCGGCAATGGCGGGGCGATCACCGTCTCCTCCGACCTGATGGCCGATCTCGTGCCGAACTCGGGCCAGGTCTCGGTGACGGTCTCGCCCTTCGGCTCGCTCGACGTGCCCGGCCTGCTCAAGGCGCTCGACCGCTACCCCTATGGCTGCACCGAGCAGACCGTCTCGCGCGCCCTGCCGCTGCTAGCGGTCAATCAGCTCGCCTCGATGGAGCAGCTCGCCCTCGACGACAAGGCCGACGAGCGCGTGCAGAACGCGATCGAGCGCGTGCTTGCCCGCCAGGGCGGCAACGGCTCCTTCGGCCTGTGGAGCGTCGGCGGCGAGGATTTGTGGCTCGACGCCTTCGTCGCAGACTTCCTGACGCGGGCTCGCGAGAAGCAGTTCGCCGTGCCGCAGATCGCCTTCAACCTCGCGCTCGACCGCCTGCGCAACCAAGTCGTCAACACCGGCGACATCAACAAGGAGGAAGCGGCCGGCATCGCCTATGCGCTCTATGTGCTCGCCCGCAACGGCCGGCCGGTGATGGGCGATCTCCGCTATCTCGCCGACAACAAGCTCGGCGATTTCGCGACCCCGCTCGCCCGCGCCCAGATCGGCGCGGCGCTCTCGGCGCTGGGCGATCGCGGCCGCGGCCGCGCCGCTTTCACCAGCGCGCTCGGGCTCTTGCAGCAGGCTGGTGATGACGGTCTCTCGCGGCCGGATTACGGCTCGCGCCTGCGCGACGGCGCCGGCGTGCTCGCACTGATCGCGGAGGCCAATGGCGAGCGCGCCGACATCAGCCGCGCCGTCTCGATCCTCGACGCCACCCGCAACAGCGCCCGCGACAGCTACACCTCGACGCAGGAGCAGATGTGGATGGTGCTGGCGGCGCAGGCCATGGCCAAGGATGCCGAGGGCATGACGCTGACGGTGGACGGCACGGCCCGGAAAGGCGCGCTCTATCGCACGCTCTCGGCCGAGGCGCTGGAGGCGAAGTCCCTGATCATCTCCAATCCCGGCGCGGCCAGCGCACAGGCCGTCATCACCGTGGCGGGCATCCCGAGCGCGCCCGAACCGGCGCTGAACCAGGGCTTTGGGCTGGAGCGGGTGATCTACACGATGAAGGGCGAGCGGGCCGATCCCGCGCGCCTGCGCCAGAACGAGCGCTATGTCGTGGCGCTGACCGTGACCGAGGGCGCGCCGCGCTATGGAAGGCTGCTGCTGGTCGACCCCGTCCCGGCCGGGCTGGAGATCGAGAACGCCAACCTGACCGAGGGCGCCTCGGTCGCGGGGCTCGACTGGCTGAAGCAGGAGGTCTCGCCTGTTCATACCGAGTCGCGCGACGACCGTTATGTCGCCGCCTTCGAGCGCTCGGGCTCGAAGACCGACAAGCTCTCCTACACCGTCGCCTATATCGCGCGAGCGGTCTCGCCCGGCCGATACGTTTCCCCCGCCGCCGTGATCGAGGACATGTACCGGCCCGACCGCTTCGGCCGGACGGGTTTCGGCGCGGTGGAGATCAGTTCGGCGCGGTGATGGGCAAGGAGACGCCCCATCCGTCATTCTCGGGCGAAGCGCAGCGCAGACCCGAGAATCTCGACAAGGAGATGCTCGGGTCAAGCCCGAGCATGACGGCGCACCGTGGGCTCTTTCGCAAACTGAAGATCGCCGCGGGCGCACTCGCCGTCTCAGCTATCGCCGGAGCCAGCGCCCTCGCCCTCTACGCCCGCTCCCTGCCCCCGCTAGACCTCTCGGCCGCGGCCGAGCGCTCGACCGTGGTGCTCGACCGCGAGGGCAAGCTGCTGCGGCCCTTCCTCACCGCCGACGGGCGCTGGAAGCTGCCCGTCACCAGCGAGGATGTCGACCCGCGCTATCTCGCCATGCTCAAGGCCTTCGAGGACAAGCGCTTCGATGGCCATGCCGGCATCGACCCGCTCGGGATGCTGCGCGCCATCAGCCAGATGCTGGCGAATGGCCGCGTCGTCTCCGGCGGCTCGACACTGACCATGCAGGTCGCGCGGCTGCTCGAACCGCGCGAGGAGCGAACGCTCGCCGCCAAGCTGCGGCAGGCGGTGCGCGCCGTCGAGCTGGAACGGCGCTTCGACAAGGCAGGGATTCTCGACCTCTATCTCACGCTGGCTCCCTTCGGCGGCAATCTCGAAGGCGTGCGCGCCGCGAGCTTCGCCTATTTCGGCAAGGAGCCGAAGCGGCTCTCCACTGCCGAGGCAGCTCTGCTCGTCGCCCTCCCGCAATCGCCCGAGACGCGCCGGCCGGACCGTTTCGCCGAGGCCGCCCGCAAAGCGCGCGAGCGCGTGCTGGAACGGGTCGAGCAGGCCGGCCTCACGACATCGGACGAGGTCGCCGCCGCCCGCAACGAGCCGATCCCGACCGCGCGCCGCCCCTTCCCGAATTTGAGCCCGCATGTCGCGGAGCAGGTCGTAGCGGAAGCGCCGGCGCTGCGCGTCCACAAGCTCGCGCTCGACGCACGGCTGCAGGCCTCCCTCGAAGGCCTCGCCCGCGAGCGCAGCCTCGGACTGGCACCACAAATCTCGATCGCCATCCTCGCCGTCGACAACGAGACGGGCGAGGTCCGGGCTTCAGTCGGGGGTGTCGATTACTTCGCGGCCGAGCGGGCGGGCTCGCTAGACCTGACGCGGGCGCTGCGCTCGCCCGGCTCGGCGCTGAAGCCTTTCATCTACGCCCTCGCCTTCGATAACGGCATCGCCCATCCCGAGACGATGCTGGAGGATCGTCCGGCGCGCTACGGCATCTACATCCCCGAAAATTTCGACATGACCTTCCAGGGCATGGTCAGTGCGCGCAAGGCGCTCCAGCTCTCGCTCAACGTGCCGGCCGTCGAGCTGCTCTCGGCGCTCGGCCCGCAGCGCTTCGTCTCGCGGCTGCGCGATGCCGGCATCGCGCTGGCCATGCCGAAGGAGAGCGGCGCGCCCGGCCTCGCCGTGGGCTTGGGCGGGCTCGGCATCACCCTGCAGGATCTGACCCGCGCCTATGTCGGGCTGGCGCGCGGCGGCGAACTGGTGCCGCTGCGCTTCAAGGAACAGGCCGGGCTGAGCCCGCCCGCGCCACGCCTCGTCGACCCCGTCGCTGCCTGGTATGTCGCCGATACGCTGCTCGGCGCGCCGCCGCCGCTCAACGCCGTGCCCGGTCGCATCGCCTACAAGACCGGCACCTCCTATGGCTATCGCGACGCCTGGGCCGTCGGCTTCGACCGCAAGCACACGATCGGCGTCTGGGTCGGCCGAGCCGACAATGGCGCCGTGCCCGGCCTCGTCGGCCGCACGGTGGCTGCGCCGATCCTGTTCGACGCCTTCGCCCGGCTCGGCATCGACCAGCGACCCTTCCCGCAGCCATCCGACGCCATCGTCGCCAGCACCAGCCATCTGCCGCCGCCTCTCAGGCATCTCAGGCAGGATGTGCCGAAGACCGTCATGGCGATGACGACGCCGACGCTCAAGCTCGCCTTCCCGCCCGACGGCGCCCGCATCGACCTGTCGGCCGCGAGCCTCGACGGGCGGAGCCAGCTCAACCTCAAGGCGGCCGGCGGCGCCCCGCCCTATACCTGGCTGGTCGACGGCACGCCGGTCACCGGCCCGCAGCGCCGCCGCGAAACCGCCTGGCAGCCGCCCGGCAAGGGCTTCATGCGGATATCGGTCATCGATGCGACCGGGGCCAGCGAGAGCGTGTCGGTCAGGTTGCAGTAGCGCACCGAAAGCCCCGTCAGGCCTGAGCCTGCGGGGTTTCGGGCTTGGACATCCGAGGGATTCGCGGAGCCGGGCGGCGTTTCGCAGTCGACGGCTGCGTGCCGATGTCGAGTCGATGTCGATGGTGTCGAACAGCGACGACCTCGCGCTGCCCGGCTCCGCGCACGGGTATCTGGGGGTTCCGCTTCGTTCTGGGTTCCGGCGAAGGAGCGGGCCTGCCTGTTGGGCCCGGACGAAGTCGGCACCTCCGCGCTATCGCATCGGATGTTTCCGATGCGATATTGGATAAATCGATCACCGTTATCGCGTCCAATCGGACGCGCGGCGATCGACCCGCAACGGTCCGGGACGCGAAGCCCGCAAACCCATCCGGCCCACGATGCCTCGCGAAGCCCCTCGGTCGGATGGGACGCGCGCAGGATAGGCATGGGGTGGAGCAGCGGGGATAAGTTTGGGCTCAGCCCTGCCGTGGCCGGGCCGAGGCGTCATGCCCGGGCTTGACCCGAGCATATCATGCCGAAAGAGGCTCCTGCGCCATCCCGTCCGGAGATTCTCGGGTCTGCGCTACGCTTCGCCCGAGAATGACGGCGAGGACGCCTACTCCGCCGGATGCGGATGCGCCCCTTGCACCTCGTCATGCGCGCCATGGCGCGAGCCGTGGACCTTGCGGGCGAGGTAGCTGTAGGCGACGGGCACCACATAGAGCGTCAGCAGCGTGCCGAAGGTCATGCCGCCGACGATGACCCAGCCGATCTGCGAGCGGCTTTCGGCACCGGCGCCATGGGCGATCGCGAGCGGCACGGCGCCGAGCACCATCGCGCCTGTGGTCATCAGGATCGGCCGCAGGCGCAGCTCCGCCGCCTCGACGAGGGCGTCGATCATCTCCTTGCCCTCCTCGCGCAGCTGGTTGGTGAACTCCAGGATCAGGATGCCGTGCTTGGTGATCAGGCCGACCAGCGTGATCAGGCCGATCTGGCTGTAGACGTTCATCGTCCCGCCGGTGAAGTAGAGCGCGGCCAGCGCGCCGGTCAGCGAGAGCGGCACCGAGACCATGATCACGATGGGATCGACGAAGCTCTCGAACTGCGCCGCCAGCACCAGATAGATGAAGCCGAGCGCCAGCAGGAAGACGAGGAAGATGCTCGCGCCTGACTGCTTGAACTCGCGGCTCTGGCCGGAATAGTCGATCTGGACCGTGTTGGGCAGCACGCGCGCCGTCGCATCCTCCAGCACCTTGAGCGCGTCGCCGAGCGAATAGCCCGGCGCAGGCAAGGCGGTGATGGTGGCCGAGCGCAGCTGGTTGAAGCGCACGAGCTCCTTGGGCGCGACGGTCTCGTCGATCTTGACGAGGCTCGACAGCTGCACCACCGCGCCGTTGCGGCCCATCAGGTAGATCGACTGCAAGGCCTGCGGCGTGTTGCGCTCGGAACCGGCGACCTGCAGCATCACGTCGTACTGCTTGCTGTTCATGTTGAAGCGCGTGACTTGGCGCCCGCCGAGCAGCGTCTCCATCGTCCGGCCGATGACATCGACCCCGACGCCGAGATCGGCGGCGCGCTGCCGGTCGATCGTCACCTTGAACTGCGGCTTGTCGAGGATGAGGTTCGTCTCGACGTTCGACAGCACCGGAGAATCGGCGACCTCCGCCATCACCTGATCGACATAGGCCTTGAGCTGCGCATAGGGCTCCGACGAGCGCAGCACGAACTCGACCGGCTTGCTGTTGGCGCCGCCCTGGCCGAGCGAGGGCGGGTTGTTGGCGAACAGGCGGATGCCGGGGATCTGCCCGAGGTCGCGGGTGATGTCGGCGACGAGATCCTGCTGCTTGCGCTGGCGCTCCTCCCAGGGCTTGAGCCGGGCGAAGGCGATGGCGCGCGTCACGTCGGGGAAGCCGACGATGACGAGATAGGTATCCACCTCCGGGATCTTGCTGAAATACTCCTCGACCCGCCGGGCATAGTCCGCCGTGAAGGACATGGTCGCGCCTTCCGGAGCGACGCCGATGACGTTGATCGTGCCGCGATCCTCGACCGGCGCCAGCTCCGAGCGCAGATGGGTGAAGAAGTAATAGCCGCAGCCGGCGACGCCGACCGCGAGCAGGACGACGAGCGGGCGCACGCTGAGCGCGGCGCGCAGCGAGGCCTTGTAGCCCCGCGACAGCCCGTCGAAGCCGCGCTCCAGCACGTTGTACAGCCAGCTATGCTTGTCGTGGTGGCGCAGCAGCTTGGCGCACATCATCGGCGTCAGCGTCAGCGCGACGAAGCCCGAGACCAGCACCGCGCCCGCGAGCGTGAGCGCGAACTCGATGAAGAGCTTGCCGGTGCGGCCGGTCGAGAACGCCATCGGCGCATAGACCGCGACCAGCGTCAGCGTCATCGCCACCACCGCGAAGGCGATCTCGTTGATGCCGCGCACCGCCGCCTTGGTCGGCTCGATACCGTCCTCGACATGGCGATGGACGTTCTCAAGAACGACGATGGCGTCGTCGACGACGAGGCCGATGGCGAGCACCATCGAGAGCAGCGTCAGCGTGTTGACCGTGAAGCCGAGCGCATACATCAGCGCGAAGGAGCCGATCAGCGAGACCGGGATGGTCACCAGCGGGATCAGCGTCGCACGCAGCGAGCGCAGGAAGATGAAGATGATGAGGACGACGAGGACGATGGCCTCGACGATCGTCTGGTAGACCGCCTTGATCGAGCGATCGATGAAGATCGAGGTGTCGTAGGAGGTCGCGATCGACATGCCGTCCGGCAGGTCCTCGATGATGCCGGGCAAGGCAGCCTGGACGCCGCTGGACACGTCGAGCGGGTTGGCGGTGGCCTGCTTGACGATGCCCACCGTCACCGATGGCGAGCCCTTGAACCAGGCGGCGTTGCGCTCTTCCAGCGCACCGAGCTCGACCCGCGCCAGATCCTTCACCTTGACCGGGAAGCCGTTGGCGTCCTTGACGACGATCTCGCGGAACTGCTCCGGCGTGACCAGGCTGGTCTGCGACAGCACCGTGAATTCGCGGGCGCTGCTCTCGATCCGGCCCGACGGGATCTCGATGTTCTGGGCGCGGACCGCCGCCTCGATCTCCTGGACCGTGACGTTGTAGGCCGAGAGGCGCGAGCGATCGAGCCAGATGCGCATCGCATATTGGCGCTGGCCGAGGATGCGGACCTCGGCGACGCCGGTGATGTTCTGGACGCGCTCGGCGATGAAGCGGTCGGCGAAATCGGTGAGCTCGAGCGGGCTGTGCCGCGTGCTGGTCAGCGACAGATAGAGGATCGGCTGCGAATCCGCCTCGACCTTGGCGATGATCGGTTCGTCGATCTCGTCCGGCATGCGCCCGCGCACGCGGCTGACGCGGTCGCGCACGTCGGAGGCCGCGACGTCGGGATCGATGTCGGGGCGGAAGCGCACGGAGATCTGGCTGCGCTCCTGGCGGCTGGCCGAGGAGATGATCTCGATGCCTTCGATGCCGGCGATCGAGTTCTCCAGGATCTGCGTGACCTGGGTCTCGATGATCTCGGCGGAGGCGCCGCGATAGACCGTCTGCACCGAGACGATCGGCTCGTCGATATTGGGATATTCGCGGACGGTGAGGCGGCCATAGCTGACGATGCCGATCAGCATCACCAGCAGGCTCAGCACCGTCGAGAGGACGGGCCGGCGGACGAAGAGCTCGAACAGGCTCATCAGAGCTGGCTCGTCTGGACGGGCTTCTCCTTGATGGAGATTGCACTGCCGTCGCGCAAGCGCATCTGGCCGGCGGTGATGATCTGCATCTTGGGCGTCAGACCCTTGACGATCTCGACCTTGCCGGGCAGCCGCTTGCCGAGCTCGACGGCGACGCGGCGCGCCTTTCCGTTTTCGGCGACGTAGATCATCTTGCCGATGCCATCAGGCACCACGGCCATCTCGGGCACTACGATGGCGTTCTCACGCTGGTCGACGGTGATCGTCAGCCGGGCGAACAGGCCGGGCTTCAGGGTGAGATCGGCGTTGGGGATGTTGGCGCGCAGGCGGATCGCGCGGCCGTTGACGTCGACGACGGGATCGATCGCGAAGATCCGGCCGGTGAAGGTGCGATCGGCGACCGCATCGACCCGCGTATGCACCGGCTGGCCGGTCTTGAGGCGGCTCAGATAGATTTCGGGAACGCGGAAATCGACCTTGATCGGATCGATGTTGGTCAGGGTGATCAGCTGCTTGCCGACAGAGACATAGTCGCCGACGCTGACCGCGCGCAGGCCGACGACGCCGTTGAACGGCGCGACGATGGTCGATTGCGCGAGCTTCGCCTTGGCGAGCTGGACGCGCGCCTCGGTGGAAGCGAGCTTGGCCGTCGATTCATCGAGCGCGACCTGCGTGCCCGAGCCGCGCGACACCAGCGACTTCAGCCGGTCATTCGTGTCACGGGCGAGGCCGAGATCGGCCTGCGCCTGCTTCAGCTCGGCATCGAGGATCGCGGTATCGAGCTTGACCAACTCCTGCCCGGCCTTGACGCGCTCGCCCTCCTTGAAGCCGAGCGCGATGACGCGGCCGGCGATTTCGGGGGCGATGACCACGGATTCATCCGCCGCGAGCGTGCCGAGGGCCTCGACCTCCTCGTTGACGGTCATCAGTTCGATGGAGGCGACCTCGACCGGCACCGCGCGCGGCCCGGAGACCGCACTGGCCTGTGCCTGCTGCGTACCGGCGCGCTGGTTGCGGTAGGCGTAATAGCCGCCGCCGGCGAGCGCCGCGACTAAAACGAGGAGGAGAAACCGCTTCATAAGACTGGACGCTCCGATACCGCAGGACTATCTTAGACTGGACGGTCCAGTTTGATAAGAGGCCTAGTGGGCGGAAGCATGGCTGACACCCCCCTCCGCCGACACCGGGCGACCCTTCTCACCGACCCGGCGATTGCCGAGGCAAGACCCGTGCCGAAATCGCTCCGGCGAAACGGCGCCAAGGCTCGCCTGCTCGCCTCTGCTCAAACCGAGACAAATCCGGCCAAATCCCCTTCCGCCGAGCGTGCGCGCCCTGACAAGCACGACGCCATCACCCGCGCAGCCGCGGAAACCTTCCTCGCGGAAGGCTTCGAACGCGCGAGTCTCGACCAGATCGCCCATCGGGCCGGTGTTTCAAAACAGACGATCTACAGCCATTTCGCCGATAAGGAAGCGCTCTTCAAGGCGATTTGCACCGAGCTCACGGAAACGTTGACGATTCCGCTGCGCGAAAATTCTTCCGCGTCGAATTTGCGCAACACTTTGGTGCGCCTCGGCGAGGATATGCTGAAGATGATGCTGCGCCCCGCGGCGCTGGACCTGCATCGCCTCGTCGCGAGCGCAGCCCCGCGCTTCCCCGAGCTCGGCCGGGTGGCTTACGAGGCCGGCGCCAGGCGGATGCTGAACGATCTGGCAGCCCTGCTCGTCGCGCGATCACAAATCGGCGACGGGCTCTCGCGGCCGATCGGCCCGGCGCAGGCCGAGATGCTGGCTGAGCAGTTCGTCGGCATGCTGCGCGGCTTCCATCAGGCACGCGGGCTGCTCGGCGTCAGGCCGATGCCAGCCGCCAGGCGAAAGGCCTATGTCGGCGCCTGCGTCGACATGCTTCTGACCTCGGTCTGAGACGGCCCCGGCCGCACTCGCCCTACCCTGCCTGCTGTCACGCCGCTGTCATTCGCAGCCGATAGCTCTCGTCGCCATGGAGACGCGCTTGCCCCTCGGCCTTGGCCGCCGGGGCCGCGCTCATGCCCGTATCGTGCCCGAGAAGCCATCCATGCTGCGTATCGAAGCCCTGACCAAGCGCTTTGGCGACAGGAACGCCGTCGACAATGTCGCGCTGTCCATCCCGAAGGGCGAGATGGTGGGCGTGATCGGCCGGTCCGGAGCCGGCAAATCGACGTTGCTGCGCATGCTGAACCGCCTGGCCGAACCGACCTCGGGCCGTATCGTCTGCGAGGAGCAGGACGTCACGGCGCTGAAGGGCGCTTCGCTTCGGCGCTGGCGCCGCGACACGGCGATGATCTTCCAGCAGTTCAACCTCGTCGGCCGCCTGGACGTGCTGACCAATGTGCTGCTCGGCCGCCTCAACCATCGATCCGTCGCGCTGACGCTGGTCAAGAGCTTCTCGGAAGACGACAAGATCCGTGCTATCGCGGCTCTTGAGCGTCTCGATATGGGACATCTCCTTGCACAGCGCACCGAGACCCTCTCGGGCGGCCAGCAGCAGCGCGTCGCCATCGCCCGCGCGCTCGTCCAGGAGCCGCGCATCATCCTCGCCGACGAGCCGATCGCCTCGCTCGACCCACGCAACACCCAGGTCGTGATGGACGCGCTGTTCCGCATCAATCGCGAGGACGGCATCACCGTGGTCTGCAACCTGCACGACCTCGACATCGCCGCGAAGTATTGCGACCGGCTGATCGGCATGTCGGCCGGCAAGGTCGTGTTCGACGACGTGCCGCAGGCGTTGACCCGCGAGGTCGCGGCCGAGCTCTACGGCATCGAGGCCAAGGATGCCGGGGCCGAGGCGCTGGATGCGCTCGACGCCATCGCCGCCTCCGAAGCGAAGCGCGCCCGCCAGAAGATCGCCTGACGTCAAAGCATCGCCGGCGCGGCCCGGGGCCGGCGCCGCGAGAAGACTATCCCGACAGCAACCAGGAGCAGACCCAATGCTGACCCGTCGCCATACCCTCAAGCTCGCCGCCGCCGGCCTTGCCGCCACCGCCGCCCAGCCTTTTAGCAACGTTGCTTTCGCCCAGGACTGGAAGGCGAAGTATCCCGAGCTGATCTTCGCGATCATCCCGGCCGAGAACGCCTCGGGCGTCGTCGAGCGCTACACCCCCTTCGTGAACTACCTTTCGAAGGAGCTCGGCACCAAGGTGACGCTGCGCATCGCCAACGACTACGCCGCGATCATCGAGGGCCAGCGCGCCGGCAACATCCATATCGGCATGTACGGCCCGGCGTCCTTCGCCCGCGCCCGCATGACCGGCGCCAAGGTCGACGCCTTCGCGATCGAGACCAACCTCGACGGCACCAAGGGCTATCACTCGGTGTTCTACGTGAAGAAGGACTCGCCCTATCAGAAGGTCGAGGACCTCAAGGGCAAGAACCTCGGCCTCGTCGACCCCAATTCCACCTCGGGCAACAACGTACCGCGCTTCGTGCTCAACGGCATGAAGATCGAGCCGGAAACCTTCTTCTCCAAGGTCGTCTATACCGGCAGCCACGAGAACGCGGTGATCGCGCTGCAGCAGGGCACCGTCGACATCGCCGCCAACTGGTGGAACGACGAGCAGGAATCGAACCTCCTGCGCATGGCCCGCAAGAACATGGTCAAGGCCGAGGATTTCCGGATCATCTACAAGTCCGAGCAGATCGTGAACTCGCCGATGGCCTATCTCACCGACCTGCCCGACGACCTGAAGGCCAAGATCCGCGACGCGGTGCTGAACCTCGCCACCAAGGACAAGGTCGCCTTCGACAAGATCTATGAAGGCAAGCAGGGCCCGCTCGTCGCCGTCGACAACAAGTCCTACGAGCCGATCATCGAGCTGAACAAGTTCGTCGACGAACTCCGCAAGAAGAAGTCGTCGTAAGCAGCATCCGTCATGCCCGGGCTTGACCCGGGCATCTCTCGCCAGAGATTCTCAGGGCTCCGCGCTTCGCTTCGCCCGAGAATGACGCCCTTGTCCGGGGTCGGCGCCAGCCGGTCCCCGCGACCTCTCGGAAGCGCCTCTCCATGACACTCGCGATCGATCGCAACGACCCGGCCATCCGGGCCCATGCCGAAGCCTATCGGCAGGCGGCGACCGTCAAGCGCCGGCAGGCCTTCATCGGCGCCGCCGTCTTCATCGTCTGCGTGCTGCTCGCGGCGCGGGGTTCGGAGGTCGATCTCGGCAAGTTCGCCGAGAACATCCACCGCTTCCCGAAATACATCTTCGAGACGCTGCCGACACTGCGCCTCTCCAGCTTCGGTGCCGACCTCGCCGAATGGTACTGGGGCCTGAAGGGCTGGCTGAAGCTGCTCTGGCAGACCGTCCTGATCGCCTATGTCGGCACCGTGCTCGGCGCCATCGGCGCCTTCCTGTTCTGCTTCGCCGCCGCGGCCAATCTCGGCCGGTCCGCCTGGCTGCGCTTCGCAGTCCGCCGCTACCTCGAATTCTGCCGCACCGTTCCCGAGATCGTCTTCGCGCTGATCTTCGTCATCGCCTTCGGACTCGGACCCTTGCCCGGCGTGCTCGCCATCGCGATCCACACCATGGGCGCGCTCGGCAAGCTCTTCTCGGAAGTCGTCGAGAACATCGACCTGAAGCCGGTCGACGGCGTCACCGCCACAGGCGGCGGCTGGTGGCAGATCGTGCGCTTCGCCGTCGTGCCCCAGGTGCTCTCCAATTTCGCCAGCTACGCGCTGCTGCGCTTCGAGATCAATGTCCGCGGCGCCTCGATCATGGGCTTCGTCGGCGCCGGCGGCATCGGCCAGGATTTGATCGAAGCGATCCGCAAATTCTACTTCACCGATGTCAGCGCCATCCTGCTGCTGATCATCGTCACGGTGATGCTGATCGACTACGGCACCGAGCGGCTGCGCCACGCACTCCTCAGCCTGGAGCACGGCCGATGAGCCTCGCCCTCGACACGGCCGAGCGCTCGGCCATCCTGAGCCGCCACCAGGCCGCGATCCGTGGATCGCTCAAGACGAAACTCGCGACCATCGGCACCATCGTCGCTCTGCTCGGCATCTTCCTCTACGGACTGACCACGCTCGAGACGACGCTCTGGAAGATCATCGCCGGGCTCGGCAATCTCGGCTCCTTCGTCGCGCTGATGCTGCCGCCGCATCCGGGGTCCTGGACCCGCGCCCTGATCTTCGTGCAGGCGCTGTTCGAGACCGTCGCGATCGCCTTCCTCGGCACCGTGCTGGCGGCGGCGCTCGCCTTGCCGCTCGGCTTCATCGCCGCGCGCAACGTCGTCGCCAACCGCGTCGTGCATTTCCTCGCCCGCCGCTCGCTCGACACGGTGCGCGGCGTCGATGCGCTGATCTGGGCGCTGATCTGGGTGAATGTCGTCGGCCTCGGCCCCTTCGCCGGCATGCTTGCGATCATGACCAGCGATCTCGGCGCCTTCGGCAAGCTCTATTCGGAAGCGATCGAGGCGGCCGACCGCAAAGCTGTCGAAGGCGTCGCCTCGGTCGGCGGCGGCAAGGCGCATGAGATCCGCTTCGGCCTGCTGCCGCAGGTCCTTCCGGTGATCGCGAGCCAGGTGCTCTATTATATCGAGTCGAACACCCGCTCCTCGACGATCATCGGCATCGTCGGCGCCGGCGGCATCGGCCTCTATCTCGCCGAGACGATCCGCACGCTCGAATGGCAGCAGGTCTCCTTCCTGATCCTGCTGATCCTCGCCGCGGTCTCGGCCATCGACTTCCTCTCCGGCAAGCTGCGCTTCGCGATCATCGGCAAGCGGGCGAGTTAAGCTCGGCTTGGCGCGTCATTCTCGGGCTTGACCCGAGAATCTCTTGCAAGAAGGCAGAGGGCGCCTCTCCGTCCTGAGATGCTCGGGTCAAGCCCGAGCATGACGGAGCGGTTCAATCCCCGAACGGCTCGATCACCATCTCCATGCGCTCAGCCGCAAAGACGCTGCTGACGAGATGGATCGGTGTCAGGTCGGGCAGCGCGTCGACCGCCGTCGAGATCATCACGGCTGCCTCGGGCGCGATCTCCAGCAGTTCGGCCTCGTGCTCGTCGGCGAGCCGCGCCGTCAACCGCGTCGACAGGCGCACGTAATCCGTGATGCCGTAGATCTTGAAGGCAGCCGTGATCGAGCCGGCCGCCTCGCGATAGGCCTTGTCGAAATCGGGAAAGCGCTCGACCGAGAGCCAATGCGTGCCGGTGCCCATCGGCACGCCGTCGGCCAGGCTGACACCCTGCACGCGCCAGAGCGGCGTCCCGTTCTTCAGGCCGAGCGCCGCGCAGGCTGGCGCCTCGCCCACCACCGTCTCGGCCGCGAGCATGCGGCTCGTGCCGAGGATGCCGAGCTTGCCCATATTGGTGCGCATGCTGACGCGCCGGCCGATCGGATACGGCAGGCGCGGCGCCGTCACCTGCGTGCCGCGGCCGCGCGAGACCGTCACCAGCCCCTGCTCGGCGAGATGGCGGAAGGCCTGCCGCACCGTATGGCGATGCACGCCGTAGCGCTCGGCCAGCGCGACCGAGGCCGGCAGCGTGTCGCCGAGCTTGTACTCGCCACGCCCGATCGCCTCCGCCAGTTCGTCGGCGATACGTCGCCAGGCAGTGCCGCCATCCGGTTCGGCGATTGCTGTGTCCGTCATCAAAATTTCATCCGAAAAGTATAGACCTTTTCCATCAACTCCCCTAGTATAGTCTAGACATTCGGAACTGACCAGCGAGCCCGCGCCGATGAGCCAGAGAACCCCGAGACAAAGCTGGATGGCGACGCTGGCGCGCGCCTCCCGCGCCGAGATCGAGAGCCTGCTCGGCGACCCGCCCGACCACGACGTGCTGAAGGCGCCGGAGACCGGAACGGTGATGGTCGAGGGCCGCGCCGGCGGCGCCGGACGCCGCTTCAACCTCGGCGAAGCCACCGTGACGCGTTGCGTCGTGCGCCTCTCCAGCGGGCGGATGGGGTTTTCCTATGCGCTCGGCCGCGACGGCCGGAAGGCGCGGCTCGCCGCCCTGCTCGACGCCCGGCTTCAGGACGAGGCCGATGGCAGCGGACTGCATCAAGGCGTCGCCACGCTCGCCGCGCAGCAGGCCACCGCCCGCGACCTCGCCTCGCGCAAGGCGGCGGCGACCAAGGTCGATTTCTTCACGCTGGTCAGGGGTTCGTGATGTCGGCTCAAGCCATGATCTCCCCCGGTTTCTCGGACCCGGTCTTCCAGTCGCAAACGGCCTTCCGCGCCCTGCTCAGCGCCCTGTCCGAGCCCGGCATGCTGCAGCGCGTCGTGGCCGAGATCACGCCGCCGGAAGGGCTCGACATCGCGACGGCGACTGCTTTGCTGACGCTCGCCGATTACGAGACGCCGGTCTGGCTGCCGGAAGCCCTGCGCGACGGCCCGGCCGGCGCCTGGCTGCGCTTCCATTGCGGCGCCGCCTTAGTCGACGATCCCGCTGAGGCCGCCTTCGCCGTGATCGACAGCGCGGCGGATGGGCCGAAGCTCGCCGCTTTCAATCCCGGCAACGACCAGTTCCCGGATCGCTCGACAACCGTGTTCGTGCAATGCGCTGCTCTGGATGGCGGCGCGGGCTTCTCGCTCTCAGGCCCCGGCATTCTCGGCTCGCGCTCGATCGCGCCTCAGGGCCTGCACCCGGGCTTCACCGAGGAGCTTAGCGAGAACAGCGCGCTCTATCCGCTCGGGGTCGACGTCGTCTTCGCCCATGGTGACAGCCTGATCGGCCTGCCGCGTTCGACGCAGATCGAGGAGCCCCGCTGATGCCCCACCGGGAGTCTTGCTGATGTACGTCGCAGTCAAAGGTGGCGAAGCCGCCATCCTCGCCACGCATGATCTCGTCGCCGAAGCCCGCCGCGGCGACCCGGCCGTGCCGGAGATCAGTGTCGCCCAGATCCGTGAGCAGCAGGCGCTGGCCTGCGCCCGCGTGATGAACGAGGGTTCGCTCTACGACCAGGACCTCGCGGCGCTCGCGCTGAAGCAGTCGCAGGGCGACGTGATCGAGGCCGCCTTCCTGATGCGGGCCTATCGCACGACGCTGCCCCGCTTCGGCTCCTCCGAGCCGCTCGACACCGCCGCCATGGCGATCCGCCGCCGTATCTCGGCGACCTACAAGGACCTGCCGGGCGGGCAGGTGCTCGGCCCGACCTATGACTACACCCACCGGCTGTTCGACTTCGCGCTGATGGATTCCCCCGACGTCATGGCCGGGCTCGACCCGGCCATCTCAGGACCAGAAGGCGCCGGAGCCTCGGTGTCAGGAGATGCTCGGGTCAAGCCCGAGCATGACGACCTGAAAGCTCCCCTCGATGCTACCATGCCGCGCGTGCCCGATATCCTCGGCGCCGAAGGGCTGATGGAGGCGGAAGAGCCGCCGGAGGGCGATCCGCGGCCCTTCGACCTGACGCGCGATCCTGTCTCCTTCCCGGCCGATCGCGACGTGCGCCTGCAGTCGATGGCGCGCGGCGATGAGGGCTTTCTGCTCGGCCTCGGTTATTCCGTGCAGCGCGGCTTCGGCGGCTCGCATCCCTTCGTCGGCGAGGTCCGCGTCGGCGAGGTCGCGGTCGAATTCGTGCCGGAAGAGCTCGGCTTCGCCGTTGATCTCGGTGACATCACCCTGACCGAATGCCAGATGGTCAACCAGTTCCAGGGCTCGAAGGAAGTCCCGCCGCAATTCACCCGCGGTTACGGCCTCGTCTTCGGCCATAGCGAGCGCAAGGCGATGTCGATGTCGCTGGTCGACCGTGCCTTGAAGGCGCGCGAATTCGGCGAAGCCGCCAGCTATCCGGCGCAGCAGGACGAGTTCGTCCTCTACCACGCCGACAATGTCGAGGCCGCCGGCTTCGTCGAGCATCTCAAGCTGCCGCATTATGTCGATTTCCAGGGCGAGCTCGAGCTGATCCGCCGCATCCGCAGGGAGCGCGAGGAGCGGCTGGCCCAAGAGCAGAATGCCATGCCGGAGGCTGCGGAATGACCATCCATCAAATACCGGCAGACGATACAAAGCCGGCTTACAACTACGCCTATCTCGATGAGCAGACCAAGCGGATGATCCGCCGCGCTTTGCTCAAGGCGGTCGCGGTGCCCGGCTATCAGGTACCGTTCGGCTCGCGCGAGATGCCGCTCGCCCGCGGCTGGGGCACGGGTGGCATCCAGATCACCGCCGCAATCATCGGCCCGGCCGATACGCTCAAGGTGATCGACCAGGGCGCCGACGACACCACCAACGCCGTCTCGATCCGCAAGTTCTTCGAGCGCACCGCCGATGCCCGCACCTGCGAGGCGACGGAGGAGGCGACGATCATCCAGACCCGCCACCGCATCCCGGAGGCACCGCTGAAGAGCGGACAGGTCATGGTCTATCAGGTGCCGACGCCCGAGCCGCTGCGTCGGCTGGAGCCACGTGAGGCCGAGACCCGCAAGATGCACGCCTGGGCCGAATACGGGCTGATGCAGGTCAAGCTCTACGAGGACATCGCCCGCTACGGCGAGATCACCAAGACCTATGACTACCCGGTCATGGTCAACGGCCGCTATGTGATGGCGCCCTCGCCGATCCCGAAATTCGACAATCCGAAGATGCATATGTCGCCCGCGCTCCAGCTCTTCGGCGCCGGACGCGAGAAGCGCATCTACGCGCTGCCGCCCCATACCAGCGTGCGCAGCCTCGATTTCGAGGATCACCCCTTCCGCATCCAGAGCTGGACGCAACCCTGCGGCTTGTGCGGCGCTGATGACAGCTATCTCGACGAGGTCGTCATCGACGACCAGGGCGGGCGCATGTTCGTCTGCTCCGACAGCCATTACTGCGAGACGCGCCGGGCCGAAGGGCATCGGGGCGCGATGCTGGGCGATGCGGCGGCAAGCGGGCTTGTTTCAGGCTCCGAGGTCGTCCCGGGCGACCGAAGGGAGACCCGGGACCCATGCCTGAACCCCACCGATCAGCGCTCCGGCATGGATCCCGGGTCTGCGCTTCGCTCCGCCCGGGATGACGGCGCGGATGTAAAATCCGGAGCTGCATCATGACCCTTCACGTCACGCTCCCCGAAGCCGCTCTCGAACCGGCACCCCTGCTCTCGGTCAACGGCGTCAGCCGTTTCTATGGCGAGCGCATCGGCTGCGCCGATGTCTCCTTCGATCTCTGGCCGGGCGAGGTGCTGGGCATCGTCGGCGAATCCGGCTCGGGCAAGTCGACCCTGCTGCGCTGCCTCGCCGGCATCGACAAGCCCGATGAGGGCGAAGTGCTGTTCCGGGGCGGCGCAGAGCCGCTCGACATCTATTCAGTCTCCGAGCAGGAGCGCCGCCGCCTGATGCGCACCGCCTGGGGCATCGTCCACCAGAATCCGCGCGACGGCCTGCGCATGGACGTCACCGCCGGCGGCAATGTCGGCGAGCGCCTGATGGATCGCGGCGACCGCCACTACGGCCAGATCCGCGAGCGTGCGCTCGACTGGCTCAGCCGCGTCGAGATTGCCGGCGCCCGTATCGACGACCGTCCGCGCCAGTTCTCAGGCGGCATGCAGCAGCGCCTGCAGATCGCCCGCGTGCTGGTCTCCGGGCCGCGCCTCGTCTTCATGGACGAGCCGACCGGCGGCCTCGATGTCTCCGTGCAGGCGCGCCTGCTCGACCTGCTGCGCGTGCTGGTGCGCGATCTCGGGCTGGCCGCGATCATCGTCACCCACGACCTCGCCGTCGCCCGCCTCTTGACCGACCGGCTGATGGTGATGAAGGACGGCCGTGTCGTCGAGCAGGGCCTGACCGACCAGGTGCTGGACGATCCGCACCACGCCTATACGCAGCTTCTCACCTCGGCGGTGCTGAGTGTGTGAGGGAACCACCACCGTCATTCCGGGGCATCGCGTAGCGATGAGCCCGGAACCCAGAACCGATGCGATGGCGGAGAAAGCCGCGCGGCTGCGTCGCGTAGAAAGACAATCGGCATCGGTTCTGGGTTCCGGACTCGCGCCTGCGGCGCGCCCCGGAATGACGGCGGAGGTCCCGTCACATCCTCGTCACCTCGTCGGCACAAGGCACTGACACCATGACCACGATGATTCAGGTCGAGAACGTCGCCAAGACCTTCACCCTGCACAACCAGGGCGGAGCCCGGCTGCCTGTCTTCGACAACGTCAATTTCAGCGTCGAGGCCGGCGAGGCGCTGGTGCTGGCGGGTGCGTCCGGCGCCGGCAAATCGAGCCTGCTGCGCATCCTCTACGGCAACTACAGGCCGACGGCGGGCAGCATCCGCGTTACCCATGCCGGCCGTCTCGTCGACATCGTCGCCGCCGTGCCGCGCACCGTGCTCGACGTCCGCCGCCGCACGCTCGGCTTCGTCTCGCAGTTCCTGCGTGTCATTCCGCGCGTCTCGACGCTCGATATCGTCCGCGATCCGCTGCTGGCGCGCGGCGCCGCTCCCGAGGTCGCAACGGAGAAGGCCAAGGCGATGCTCGCCCGCCTCAACCTGCCCGAGCGGCTGTGGAGCATCGCGCCCGCCACCTTCTCCGGCGGCGAGCAGCAGCGCGTCAACATCGCCCGCTCCTTCGTCGACCCCTCGCCAATCATGCTGATCGACGAGCCGACAGCCTCGCTCGACGCCAACAATCGCGACGTCGTCGTCGAACTCATCTCGGAGGCGCGCGCCACCGGTTCCGCCATCGTCGGCATCTTCCACGACGAGGCGGTTCGCGAACGCGTCGCGACGCGCTATCTCGACATCACCGATTTCCGGAAGGCCTGACGATGCAAACCGTTCTCACCAACGCCAGACTGATCCTCGAGAACGAGGTCGTCACCGGCACCATTGCCTTCGACGAGACCGGCATCACATCTGTCGATCAGGGCAGCTCATCCCTGCCTAACGCCATCGACGCAGGCGGCGACTATGTCGCGCCCGGCCTTGTCGAGATGCACACCGACAACATGGAAAAGCACTTCATGCCGCGCCCCAAGGTCTTCTGGCCGAACGGGCTGGCGGCGGCGCTGGTCCATGACGCGCAGATGGCGGCGGCCGGCGTCACCACCGTCTATGATGCGGTCTGCGCCGGCACGCCCTTCTCGGCCAAGGACTACCGCAAGGACATCTTCGCCGACGTGATGAAGTCGCTGGCCTATGGCAAGAGCGAGAACGTCTTCCGCATCGACCACCGCATCCATATGCGCTGCGAACTGACGAGCCCGCAGCTGCTGGAAGACATCGCACCCTACCAGGACGACGAGCTGGTCCAGCTGGTGTCGCTGATGGACCACACGCCGGGAAAGCGCCAGTGGCGCGATCTCCAGCACCTCAAGATCTATGCGGTCGGCAACGGCAAGACGGTCGCGGAATTCGAGGAGGACGTCGAGGTCCGCCAGCGCGAAGGCGCCGCCAACGTCGCCCGGAACTGGCAGGCGGTGGTCGATATCTTCCGCGCCCGCGGCATCCCGCTCGCGACCCATGACGACACGATTCCCGAGCATGTCGAGGAAGGCGTCGCCTCGGGCGCTGTGATCTCCGAATTCCCGACCACGGTCGAGGCTGCGGCAGCCGCCAAGAAGCACGGCCTCGCCACGGTCGCAGGCGCCCCCAACGTCGTGCGCGGCGGCTCGCATTCCGGCGGCGTCTCGGTCTCGGAACTCGCCGAAAAGGGCCTGCTCGACGGCCTCTCCTCGGACTATGTGCCGGCGAGCCTGCTGCAGGCCGTGGTCAAGCTCAATGCCGAGCATGGCATCGCGCTGCCCGAGGCCATGGGCATGGTGACCTGGAAAGTCGCCGACATCCTCGGCCTCAGGGATCGCGGCCATCTCAAGACCGGGCTGCGGGCCGATCTCGTCCGCTTCAAGGTGTTGGGCGCGACGCCTGTCCTCGCGGCGGTCTGGTCGAAGGGCGAGCGCGCATTTTGAGCCGCCAGCGCTACGCACTCTATTACGCTCCCGCCGTCGACAGCGCGCTCTGGCGCTTCGGCAGCGCGGCGCTGGGCTATGACGCGCTGACGGGCGAGGACATCCCCTTCGCCGTTCCCGCCGGCTGCGACGGATCGGAATGGCCGGCGCTGACCGACGAGCCACGCCGCTACGGCTTCCACGCCACGCTCAAAGCGCCGTTCGAACTGGCCGATGGCCGCAGCGAGGATCAGTTGCGCGCCTTCGCCCGCAACTACGCTGCCGGCCTCGACGGCGTGACGCTGAGCGGGCTGTCCGTGACGGCGCTCGGCTCGTTCATAGCCCTGACGCCATCGGAGCCGAGCGAGGATCTGCAGCGCTTCGCCTTCGCGCTCGTGCAGGCCTTCGAACCCTTCCGGGCGCCGCTGGCCGAAGCGGACCGGGCGCGACGCCTGAAGAGCCCGCTCACCCCGGCGCAGCGCGCCTATCTCGAAGCCTATGGCTATCCTTATGTCGGCGACGCCTTCCGCTTCCACATGACGCTGACCGGGTCGCTGCCGGCGGAGCGGGTCGGGCCGATCCGGCAGTCGCTGGAGGCGGCCTATGCCGCTGCCGTTCCGCCGGGGACCGTCGCGCTCGACCGCTTCGCGCTGTTTCGGCAGGATGGCCGCGAAGCCCGTTTCAGGCTGCTCGATTCCTATCAGCTCGGCTAGCAACCATGGCGGCCGAGCGCGCGCAGCACCGCCAGCAGGTCACCGGTCGCCTCCGCAATACTGCGATCGTTCATGATCGTGACGATCTGCGCGTGCTCGGCTTCGAGCGGCGCCTCGCGCGCCAGCCGGGCCGCGATGTCGGCCTCGCTTTCGCGCCCGCGCGCCGCCAGCCGCTTCGCCAGAACGGCCGCCGGGGCGGTGATGTTGACCACGACGACACGCGCCGCGAGCCGCTCCGCAGCCGCGATGGTGCCGCGCGAGATGTTGGCGATCACCACCGTTCCGTCGGCGATGCCGTCGAGTTCGCTCGCCGGGATGCCGTAGCTCAGGCCATGCGCCCGCCAGCTCAGCGCCATCTCGCCGCGGGTTTCGGCGGCTGCGAAAGCGGCCTCGTCGCAGGAATCGTGATCCTCGGCGCCGAGCATCGCCGGCCGGGTGATCAGCCGGCGCGCAAAACGGAAGCGGCCGTCGCCGGCGAATTCCGCCCGCGCGCCATCCATCAACGTGTCCTTGCCCGCACCCGACGGGCCGACGACGAGAACAAGGGCACCCGCCAGGGCGGCGGCTGCTGCGATATCAGGAGAGGATGACGACATGGCCGCGAAGAAGCTGGGACTCGAACCGGTGATCGACCCGACCGCACAGGTCAGGCAGGCGACGCTCGGACGCTACACCGAGATCGGCGCCCGCACCGTCTTCGTCGAGTCGACGATGGGTGACTACTCCTATGTCGTGAACGACGCCAATGTCATTTGCACGACGATCGGCAAATTCTGCTCGATCGCGGCGATGACGCGGATCAACCCGGGCAACCATCCGATGCATCGCGCCAGCCAGTCGCACTTCACCTATCGCGCCTCCGCCTATTTCGACGATGCGCAGGACGATTCCGCCTTCTTCGACTGGCGGCGCTCCCATGCCGTCACGATCGGCCACGATGTCTGGATCGGCCATGGCGCGATCGTGCTGGCCGGGCGCAGCATCGGCACCGGTGCCGTGGTCGCGGGGGGCGCGGTCGTCACCAAGGACGTGCCGGCCTACACCATCGTCGCCGGCAATCCGGCCCGCCCGGTCCGGCGGCGCTTCTCCGAGGATGTCGCGGAAAGGTTGCAGGCGCTGGGCTGGTGGGATTGGGAGCATGCCCGCCTGCGCGAAGGGCTGGACGATTTCCGCCATCTCCCGGTGGAGGCGTTCCTCGACAAATACGAAGCGGGCGGCGGTAAAAGCTGAGGCACTCGGCCGCAGCCGGATTGATGCAGGTCAATACCGGCCATCACCGGCCGTTAACCCTTGATCGGCGAGACCGGGGCGGGCTCGAACAGTGGCCCCAGCTGGGATTTCCGTTTCATGTCCGCATCGGATCACCTCGCCAGGCGCCTGGCATTCATCGGCCTCGACAGCGCAGCGCAAGGGCGCATCCGCAATGTCGGCGACGCCCTGGGCGCCGCCATCCCGGACGCGCTCGACGCCTTCTACGGCCAGATGCGGCAATTCCCGGAGACGAGGGCTTTCTTCGGTAGCGAGCAGCACATCGAAAACGCCAAGCAGCGTCAGCTCCAGCACTGGAGCGGCATCGCGACGGGCCAGTTCGACGCGAATTACGTCGATGCCGTCACCAAGGTCGGCAAGGTCCATGCCCGGATCGGGCTCGAACCGCGCTGGTATATCGGCGGCTACGCGCTGATCCTCGAAAAGATGCTCGCCAGCGTGATCGAGACGCGCTGGCCGAAGAACGCGTTCGGCAAGCGCATGCCCGGCGCCGAGGAGCGCGCTGCCGAGATCGGCGCCATCGTCAAAGCGGCGCTGCTCGACATGGACTACGCGATCACGGTCTATCTCGAAGCCTCGGAGGAAGCCCGGCTGAAGGCCGAGGCCGAGGCGCGCGCCATCGAGCAGGCCAAGGCGGCCGAGCGCGACCAGGCCATCGCCTGCGTCAGCCAGAGCATGGCGGCGCTAGCCGAAGGCGACCTGACCCACCGCATGAGCGCTGAGATCCCGGCCGAATACGGGCAGATCCGCGAGCACTTCAACGCGGCGATGGCCCGGCTCCAGGAGATGGCGGCGACCATCAAGGCGACCTCGGCCGCGATCGCCGCCTCCTCGCAGGAGATCAACAGCGGCGCGCAGGACCTTTCGACGCGCACCGAGCAGCAGGCCTCGGCGCTGGAGGAAAGCGCTGCGACCACCGAGCAGCTCGCAGCCTCGGTCAAGACCTCCTCGCAGGCCTCGCGCGAATCCGTCGCGCTCGCGGACGAGGCCGCCGATGTCGCCCGCACCGGCGGCGACGTGGTCAAGGAAGCGGTCGAAGCCATGGCCCGGATCGAGGGCGCCTCGAAGCGGATCTCGGAGATCACCGACCTGATCGACGACATCGCCTTCCAGACCAATCTGCTGGCGCTCAACGCCGCCGTCGAGGCGGCGCGAGCCGGCGATGCGGGGCGCAGCTTCGCGGTGGTCGCCGCCGAGGTGCGCGCGCTGGCCCAGCGTTCGGCCAGCGCCGCCAAGGACATCACCGGCCTGATCTCATCCTCCGATTCGGAAATCGCCGAGGGCGTCAAGCTGGTGCGGCAGGCCGGCAAGACGCTCGACCGGATCGTCGCCGCCTCCGCCAAGGTTTCGAGCACGGTCGACGAGATCGCCTCGGCGGCCGGCGAGCAGGCCAACGGCATCGACGAAATGAGCCAGACCGTCAGCCATATGGATGAAATCACCCAGCAGAACGCGGCGCTGGCCCAACAGAGCGCGGCCTCGGCGCGGACGCTGCTCGACCAGATCGCGCAGCTCAACCGCCTCGTCGCGGCCTTCCGCACGGAGCCGCAGCCCGGTTCCGGTCCGTCACGACGGCGCGCGGCCTGAGCGCCGCGCCCTCAGCCCGCCAGGCGCCAGACCGAGCTGCGCTTGATCTCGGCGTCCTCCAGGGCGCGCGTCACCGGCACCTCGTAGGTGGCGACGGCTTCCAGTCGTTCCCTCGGAAGGTAACTGCGGCCGGGATCGCCGATCAGCACCGTCGCGCCGCGCGCCGACAAGGCAGCGAGCCAGCCGATGACGCGCTCGGCCATCTCGCGCTCGTAGCAAACGTCGCCCGCACAGATGATATCCCAGCCCTCGTCGCGGCCGACGAGATCGTCGACGCGGGGCAGGATCGCGACGCCGTTGGCCTGCGCGTTGATGCCTATCGCGGCACCGGCGAAAGCGTCGATATCGCAGGCTTCTACCCGGCCTGCGCCCGATTTCGCCGCGGCGATCGCCACCAGCCCGGAGCCGGAGGCGAAATCGAGGACATGCCGGCCCGCGACGACCTGCGGATGGTCGAGCAGATAGCGGGCGAGGGCCTGCCCGCCGGCCCAGGCAAAGGCCCAGAACGGCGGCGGCAGCCCGATGACCGCGAGTTCGTCCTCGGTCTTCTGCCAGAGCTCGGTCGCCTCCTCGGCGACATGCAGCGCGATCTCCGGCGCATAGGGCACGGGCATCAGCCGCGTATGCGTGAGGATGAACGTCTCGCGGTCAAGCGGAGCGCTCGCGTCGCTCATGCGACCTTGTCCGCGGCCGGCGTGGCGAGGAGCCCCTGATAGAGCGCCTTCACCGCATTCATCACGGCGCGCTCGGTGTGGCCGTCGAGCAGGCGCGCGCGGGCATTCGCCCCCATGCGCTCCGCCAGTCCGGGAGCGCGGGCGAAGACCGTGAGCGCCCTGGCGAGTGCGGCGGCATCGTCGACGGGCACGACCATGCCGTCCTGCCCCTCGCGGACGAAGCTGCGGCAGCCCGGGACATCCGTCGTCAGGATCGGCCGCCCGCAGGCGGCTGCTTCCAGAATGGTGCGAGGCAGCCCCTCCCCGCCGCGCGACGGCAGGATGCAGAGGTGATGCGCCTTCCAGACCGCCTCGATATCGCGCGTCGGGCCGGCCCAGGTGATTCCGGGCCGCGCCGCCCATTCCTTCAGCGTCGCCTCGGGAATGGCCTTCGGATTGGACGGGTCGGGCGCGCCATGAATGGTGAGCGTGACCTTCGCGCCCTCAGCGCGGGCGAGCCTGACCGCCTCGACCGCGAGATCGACGCCCTTCGACCAGAGCATGCGCGCCACCAGCGCAACCTTGAGCGGCGGCGCGTTCGGCATCGGCGACGGCATCAGGATCAGCGGATCGACACCGGCCCCGCCGACCAGCGCAACCTTCGCTACATCCTGCGGATCGAGGCCGAGCGTGACGGGATCGTCGGGATTCTCGAACAGGAAGCGGACCTGCGGCCCGTCGATCGCGCCGCGCAGCCAGACGATCGCGGCGAAGCGGGCGGCAGCGGCGAGCACGCCCTGCTTCGCGCCGAGGAAACCGAGCCCCGTCAGAGCATAAACGCGCCTGTCGATGCCCGCGAGCTTGCCGGCGAGGCCGGCGAGCGCGATCGGCTTCAGCGCGATGCAATGCAGGATGTCGGGCTTTTCCGCCGCGATCAGAGCTTTGAGCGCCGTGATCTGCCTGAACAGCGCGCGCGGATCGAGGCTGCGCCGCTCCGCTTCCAGCGCGATCAGGCGCGCGCCCGTCGCCTCGATGATGCGCCGGTGGTTGCGCTCGCGCGCGATGACCGCGACGTCGAAGCCGAGTTCACGCGCCGCCCGCGCCATCGGCAGGAAATGCGAGGCGAAGAACCAGTCCTCGGTGGCGACGAAGAGGAGTTTCGGGCGCGGCATCGCGCCATGAGGCCGATGCGACGGCGCAGGTCAAGCCCGTCGCAGATCAGGGCCGGGCCGTCGCGACCGGCAGCACCCGCGCCAGCGCCGCCGCCGGATCGATCCGTCCGGCGCCGAAGACGGGGTCACGCCCCTTGGAGCCGAGATCGCTCGCGCTTTCGCCGAGGATGCGGCGGGCGCTGTCGGGGTCGAGTTCGGGCTGCTTTTCGAGCAGCAGCGCCACCAGCCCCGAGACATGCGCGGCTGCGATCGAGGTGCCCGAGGTGAAGGCGTACCGGCCTGCGGGCTCCGCCGTCAGCACGTCGACGCCCGGCGCGGCCAAGGCGATGTAGCTGCCGCGATTGGCGTCGGCGAAAACCTTGTCGTCGGCATCGGTCGCGGTCACCGCGATGACGCTGGGATCGGCGCCGGGATAGAGCGGCGCGGCGCGGCTGCCGCCATTGCCCGCAGCGGCGACCGTGACGACGCCGCGCTCCTTTGCCCCGGCAAGCGCCTTCGAGAGCAGACGGTCCTGCGGGCCGGCGAAGCTGAGATTGACCACCTTCGCGCGCTGCTGGACCACCCATTCCAGCGCCGTCAGGATCTGGAAGGACTTGCCGTTGGCGGAGGTCGCCTGCGTCCCGCCGAAGGCACGGGCGACGAGCAGCCGCGCGGCCGGCGCGATGCCCTGCAATTCGCCATGGGCGACGATGGCCGTCGCCATCGAGGTGCCGTGGGCGTGCGGCGTCGCCAGCCCGTCGACGGCATCGAGATAGCCGATAACCGAGCCGCTGATCTCGGGATGGTCCATGTCGACGCCGGAATCGATCATCCCGACCCGGATGCCGCGCCCCAGCGCGAGCTTGCGCGCCTCGCCGAGGCGCAGCTTGTCGACGACATATTGCGGCGGCAGCACACGGCGCACCGCCGCGCCGCTACGCGCGGCGGTCGTCGGCTCGCCGAGCCGCAGCGCGGGAGGCGCCGGCGGGGTGCTCGCATCGGAGGACGCCGTCGCCGGAGAGGCCGGAACGGCCGGGGTTCCGGGGCTGGACTGCGAGCCCTGCTGCAAATCGAACAAAAAATTGGGCTGCGCGCCGGCGATGCTGCTGTCGTCGCCCATCTGCGTCAGCACGGCCCGCAGGTCGCGGCCGGCTTCGAGCTTGGCACGGATAATGGTGACGCCGGCAAGCTCAAACCGCTGGCGGGCGATCAGCGTCGCGCCGTAGCGGCGCAGCACGGCGTCGGCCTCGGCATCGGGCGCGAGTTCGAACAGCACCTCGTCGGGAACGAAGCGGGTCTCGTCCAGCGCCGGCACGATGGCGCGCTGCTGGCGCGGTTGCATCCAGGACCCCGGCGGCACGCGCATCGAGCGATTGGGCGGATTGGCGGCAGGCGGCGGCTGAGGTGCCGTCGCCGGAGCGACACGCTTGTCGGAGGCCGAACTTCCGGCAGCGGGAGCCTGGGCCAGGGCGGCGGCCGGCACGAAAGCGACGCCCCATGCCAGCAACGCGGCCCCGGCAAGGCGCCGCATCGGCACCGTCCTGCGAGCGAAACCGGATTGCAGCATGGCCTGGCCCTCCTGCGGCGGACACATCATGCCATGGCGCCGGCTGACGGCGCCAGCACGATCACGGTGCGGGTGCGACGAAGGAGATGATCGCGCTCTCGCTCTTCATCCGCGCCGCGATGGCATCGACCTGGGCCGATGACAGCGACGCGTCGCCGACGCGCACCTTGAAGAAGCCGTTGGCGCGCGGCCCGTCGACGACCGAGGCGTCGAAGCGCTTGAAGAAGGAGGCGATCTCGCCCGCCTTGGCGTCCGGCGAGAAGCTCAGCAGCACATAGCGCTCAGAGGTCTGCGCGCCCGGCGCCGACGCGGTCTGGAAGCCGGCGCCTTCGCGCAGGGCAAGGCCGGTGATGGCAACGCCCTGCAGCAGGATCAGCGCGATCGCGGCCGCCCCGGCATAGGCGAGCCGGCGCTGCGGCTGTGCCGCCAGCAGGCCGCCGAGCCAGCCCAGGAAGCTCTGGCCAAAGCCGTCCTTGGCCCGCGTCAACAGCGGCGCCTGCCGGGGGACCGTCTCGATCTCGGCCATCAGCTTCTCGAGCGCCCGGGGCGACGGGGCGCCCAGGCTTTCATTGAGCAGCACGGTCTCGGCCATGTCGTCGCGGATGATGTCGAGCCGGGCGGCGAGCTCGGCATCGGCGGCGAGAGCCGCTTCGAGGCGGCGCTTGTCGGCGTCCGAAATCCGGCCATTGGCATAGAAGGGCAGCAGCTCCTCGAGCTCCCGGCGCTTCGGATCGCTTGCGATGCTGTCGCTCATCACGCCACTCCTCCGGCGGCTCTGCCCCGGTTCATGATTCCGGTCGTCTCAGGGCCAGCCACGGTCGATACCGGCTGCCTTGAGCATCTCGCCCAGCTTCTTGCGGGCATGGAAAAGCCGGGTTTTGACGGTGTTCTCGGGAATGCCGACGATCCGCGCGACCTCCTCGACGGAGGTCTCGTGGTAGTAGACGAGGTCGATGACCTCGCGATGGTCGGCAGAAAGGCGTTCGAGGCAGGCGCGGATCGCCAGCCCCTTGTCCTGCTTCTGCAGCACGATTTCCGGCCCATCGGACTCGTCCTCGATGGTGCCGGCGTAATCCTCGTCGAGTTCGGCATCGCGGCGCTTGCGCAGAAGCGACCACGCCTTGTTCCGGGCGATGGCGAGCAGCCAGGTCGCGACGGAGGCGCGAGCCTCGAAGCGATCCGCCTGTCGCCAGAGATCCATGAACACGTCACTGATCACATCCTCGGCAAGCGTCTCGTCGCGGACAAGCCGCAGCACGAAACGGTAGACCCGCACCTGATGCCGCGAAAACAGCACCTTCATCGCGAGCCGGTCGCCCGAAGCGATCCGCTTGACGAGATCCTCGTCCGATTCCGTATGCATCGCCCCTCGAAGACCCAGCATTCCGGCTCGCATGAATTGGTCGCGGCGAGGCGGGAAAAGGTTCAATCGGCGAGAGACTAATCCGGTGAATTCATTTTGCCGATAGGCAAGAGGCGCTTTTCGGCGCGTGAAGGGGTCGCGCGCGAGCTTTATATGCGGCGGATATGAAAAGGGGCGCCCACGGCGCCCCAGATCGACCTATGATTTTGCGCGAATTCCGGCCTCCGGCCGTGACCAGCCGAACGGAAAGCGCGTCAGCGGCGCTTGCCGGCCGTGCGCAGCTGCATGTACTGCACGGCTTCGAGCAGCACCTTGCGCGGACGCTCGGCATCGCGCTTGGCCTGCTCCGCTTTGCGGGCGACCTCGCGGGCGATTTCTTCCTGGCGCTTCTCTTCCTCGATACGCGCACGCTCGAGCGCCTCGAGACGTTCATTCTCGGCCCGGATCTTCGCCTTCTCGGCTTCGCGCTCGGCGCGGGCCCCGGCGATGGCTTCCCGTTCCGCGCGTCGCTGCATCATGACCGGGTCGTCGGCTTTCGGCCGCGCCTTGAAGCGCTCGAGCAGAGCCTGCTTGGCTTTGGCGGAATTGGACTGGCGGTCGGTGAAGCTGCGGTCGTTCGGGTTCTTCAAGGGTGATCTTCTCTCGGGTTGTTACGGACGATTTTCGGCCCGCGCGGGCGAAATAATCCAGATCGCGAAGGATTGGTATCGAAATCGACGCGCGGCAGCCCCGCATCCAGCGCTTATCGAGCCGGTGTAGACCGACGACTGCCCATAAAGAAGGCGTGGACAGCGCGGAACGAAGCCGAGCGGGGCGCCCTCGGATATGGGGGCCAGGTTTCCCGCTGTCAATCCGGCCAGCCTCCGGCGTCCCGCGCAATTGCCGTGGCAACCACGTCTTTACAAGCGCGCCGTTTTCGCCAACAGGCAGGAGGCCCGCTGCAACCCATCGTGTATCCCGTGAAGACGCCCTCGCTTTCCGATTTCCGCCGCATCGTCGTGAAGGTCGGCTCCAGCCTGCTGGTCGACCGGGCCCGTGGCCGGTTGCGCCATGCCTGGCTCGCCGCATTGGCCGAAGACTTGGCCGAGCTGCATCAGCGCGGCGCCGACGTGCTCATCGTCTCGTCCGGGGCCATCGCGCTCGGTCGCACGGTGCTCAACCTACCCTCGGGCCCGCTCCGGCTGGAGGAGAGCCAGGCCGCCGCCGCCGTCGGCCAGATCGCGCTCGCCCGCAACTGGGCCGAGGCGCTCGCCGCCCATGGGCTGACCGCCGGGCAGATCCTGCTGACGCTGGCCGACACCGAGGAACGGCGCCGCTATCTCAACGCCCGCGCGACGCTCGGCCGCCTGCTCGACCTTCGTGCGATCCCCGTCATCAACGAGAACGACACCGTCGCCACCACCGAGATCCGCTATGGCGACAACGACCGGCTCGCCGCCCGCGTCGCTACCATGGCGGGCGCCGATCTGCTCGTGCTCTTCTCCGACGTCGACGGGCTCTATACCGCCCCGCCCGCGAAGGACCCGTCCGCCCGGCACATCCCCGTCGTCGAGCGGATCACGCCCGAGATCGACGCCATGGCCGGGGGCGCGGCCTCCGAGCTCTCGCGCGGCGGCATGCGCACCAAGATCGAGGCCGGCAAGATCGCCGTCGTCGGCGGCACGCATATGCTGATCGCCGATGGGCGCGGCAAGAATCCGCTCGCCGCCGTGGCCGCGGGCGGCCGCTGCACCTGGTTTCTGACGGCATCGACGCCCGCCACCGCGCGCAAGACCTGGATCGCCGGCACGCTGGAGCCGCGCGGCACGCTGCATGTCGATGCCGGCGCGGCCCGCGCGCTGCGTGGAGGAGCCAGCCTGCTGCCGGTCGGCGTCAGCCGCATCGAGGGCGAGTTCGCGCGCGGCGATGCCGTGCTGATCCGCGATGCGGACGGGCAATTGCTTGGGCGCGGCCTCGTCGCCTACGACGCAGCCGAGGCGGCGCTCGTTCTCGGCAAGGCCTCGCGCGACATCGAGGCGGTGCTCGGCTATCCCGGCCGCGCCGAGATGATCCACCGGGACGACATGGCGCTCGGGCTGGGCTAAGCTTCCTTTCGGACAGGCTTTGGCGAACGGGTTTTTGGGCTGGATGACATGACGGGCGACAGCGCATTGCGCATCATCGCGACGAACGGGGCCGACGATGTCGGGCTCGTCATGCATGAGATCGGCCGGCGCGCCCGCGCCGCCGCGCGCCGGATCGCCCTCGCCCCGGCCGCGCAACGCAACGCCGCCCTCGTCGCCATGGCCGATGCACTGCGCGCCCGCAGCGCCCGCATCCTCGCCGCCAATGCGCAGGACCTCGCCGACGGCAAGGCGGCCGGCCTGAGCGGCTCCTTCATGGATCGCCTCGCCCTCGACGAGAAGCGCCTCGCCGCCATCGCCGATGCCGTCGCCGACGTCGCCGGCCTGCCCGACCCGCTCGGCCGGGTGCTGGCGGAATGGACGCGGCCCAACGGCCTGCGCTTCGAGCGCGTCGCCACGCCGCTCGGCATCATCGCCGTGATCTTCGAGAGCCGGCCCAATGTCACCGCCGATGCCGGAGCGCTGTGCCTGAAGAGCGGCAACGCCGCGATCCTGCGCGCCGGTTCTGATTCCTTCCGCTCCTCGACCGAGATCGCCGCCGCCATGCGCGAGGGGCTGGAGGCGGCCGACCTGCCGGCCGACGCGATCCAGCTGGTGCCGACGCGGGACCGCGCCGCCGTCGGTGAAATCCTCGCAGGCTTGAGCGGAAACGTCGATGTCGTCGTGCCGCGCGGGGGGAAAAGCCTCGTCGCCCGCGTCCAGAGCGAGGCGCGCGTGCCGGTCTTCGCCCATCTCGACGGCAACTGCCATGTCTATGTCCATGCGCAAGCCGATCTCGCCATAGCCCGTGACATCCTGCTCAACGCCAAGCTGCGCCGCACCGGCGTCTGTGGCGCAGCCGAGACGCTGCTGGTCGACGAGGCCTGTGCCGGAACCCATCTCGCGCCGCTCGTCGCCGCGCTGCTCGAAGCCGGCTGCGCGGTGCGTGGCGATGCCGCCTCTCTTTCTGTGCACGCGCGCGTGACGCCCGCGAGCGAAGAGGACTGGTCGACCGAATATCTCGACCGGATCATCGCGGTGAAGACCGTCGCCGGGCTCGATGCCGCCATCGACCATATCGAGCGCTACGGCTCGCACCATACCGATGCTATCGTCACCGCCGACGAGGCCGCCGCCGCCCGCTTCCTCGCCGAGGTCGATTCCGCCATCGTCATCCACAACGCTTCGACCCAGTTCGCAGATGGCGGCGAGTTCGGCTTCGGCGCCGAGATCGGCATCGCCACCGGCCGCATGCATGCGCGCGGCCCGGTCGGCGTCGAACAGCTCTGCTCCTTCAAGTACCGCGTCCATGGCGCGGGCCAGATTCGTCCCTGAGCCGATGCATCTGGGATGACGAACGAGCATCTGCGCCTGCCGCCCCATGCGCCGGGGCTGTGCATCGGCCTGTTCGGCGGCAGCTTTAACCCCGCCCATGACGGCCACCGGCTCGCCAGCCTGACCGCGCTGCGCCGGCTCCAGCTCGACCGTGTCTGGTGGCTGGTCACGCCGGGCAACCCGCTGAAGGACAATGCGAAATTGCCGCCGCTAGCCGAGCGCATAAGGCAGGCTCGCGGCGTCGCCAACCATGCCCGCATCCAGGTCACCGGCATCGAGGCGATGCTGCGCACCCGCTATACCGCCGACACGCTGCGCGCGCTGAAGCGGCGCTGCCCGGGCGTCAACTTCGTCTGGATCATGGGCTCCGACAATCTCGCCGGCTTCCATCGCTGGGCCGAGTGGCGGACGATCGCCCGGATGATGCCGATCGCCATCATCGACCGGCCGGGTTCGACCCACAGCGCCATGGCCTCGCCCGCCGCCAACTGGCTGTCGCGCTGGCGCATTCCGGAGAATCAGGCGGCGAGCCTGCCGCGCACGCGACCCCCTGCCTGGGTTTTCCTGCACGGCAAGCGCTCGGCGCTGTCTTCGACCATGCTGCGCCGTCAGGCTGGCCGCGATTGAATTCCGGGGCCTTTTGGCCTATTTTAAATGCGTCGCGCCGAGAGCGCGTCGCGTTCGAGAGGATACGTCACTGAACCGTCAAACCCTTGGTGAAGCCGAGCCGATGCCGCTTCCCCAGGCCGCTATCGCAGACAACCCCTCTGCCGATAGCATCGCCCTCGCGCAACGTGTCCTCGAAGACATGAAGGCTGAGGACATCACGGTGATCGACCTCGTTGGCAAGACATCTCTGGCCGACGCGATGATCATCGCCTCGGGCAACGTCAACCGCCATGTCGCCGCCATCTCCGACGCGCTGATCGAAGCCCTGAAGGGCTCGGGCCTCCCCGCGCCCAACGTCGAGGGCATGCCTGCCTGCGACTGGGTGCTGATCGATACCGGCGACATCATCATCCACGTCTTCCGGCCCGAAGTGCGCCAGTTCTACAATCTCGAGAAGATGTGGGGCACCGACCGGCCGAACGAACGCCTCGATAGCTGACGCCGTTCTCGGATGCGGCTCGCAGTCATCGCCGTCGGCCGGCTCAAGGATGGGCCGGAGCGGGAGCTCTGCGAGCGCTACCGCGAGCGCGGCGTCGCGCTCGGCCGGGGCATCGGCCTGAGCGGTCCCGACATCGTCGAGATCACCGAGGGCCGGGGCCGGCGCCCTGACGAGCGCAAGCGCGAGGAGGCGCAAGCCATCCTCGGCAAGGCGCAGCCCGGCCTGCTGATCGCCCTCGACGAGCGCGGCCGCCCTCTCGGCAGCGACGCCTTCGCCAGCCGCATCGCCGCCGCCCGCGATTCAGGCGTCGGCCATGCCAGCCTCGTGATCGGCGGTGCCGACGGGCTGAGCGAGGAGATCCGCGACAAGGCCGACATCACCCTGGCCTTCGGCGCCCTGACGATCCCGCACCAGATCGTGCGGGCGCTCGTGCTCGAACAGCTCTATCGGGCGATGACGATCATCGCCGGACACCCCTATCATCGCGCATGAACCTTGCCGCCCTGCTGATTCGCTCCGGGCTGGGCCGTCCGGGCCTCGCCGCCCTGCTGGCCGTGGCATTGCTCGGCACGCCGGCCCTCGCACAGGGCAACGCGCCGGATCCGGACGCTCTCGCCCGTGAGGCGATGCAGAAGCTTGTGGAGAAGCAGGCGCGCGAAGCCGAGCTCAAGGCGATCGAACAGCGCCTCGCCGGCAATACCGAGGCCCGCGCCGGTCTGGAGAAGGAGATCGCCGCGATCCGCGCCGACCGTGCCGCGCTCAACAAGGCCCTGCTCGACACCACCGCAAGGACGCAGGCCGGCGAGGAGCGGCTGGGCGCGCTGGAGAAGCGCCTCGCCTTGCTGCAATCCAGCGAGACCGCGATTCGCCGCTCGCTCGAGGGCCGGCGCGGCCTGATCGCCGAGGTGCTGGCAGCGCTGCAACGCATCGGGCGAAGCCCGCCGCCGGCTGTGCTGGTGCGCCCCGAGGATATCCTCGAAGCGGTGCGGGCCTCGATGCTGCTCGGCGCCGTCGTCCCCGATCTGCGCCAGGAGATCGAGATCCTCGCGACCGATCTCGGCGAGCTGGTGCGGCTGCGCGACGGCATCGCCACCGAGAAGATCAAGATCGGCGAGGAGATGCAGCAGCTCGCGGGCGAACGCCAGCGCCTGGCCTCCCTGATCGAGGCAAGACGCGAGCGCGAGACCTCGGCGGCGAAGGATGTCGAGGCCCAGCGCGCGCTGGGCAGCGAGCTCGCCGGCCAGGCCCGGTCGATGCGCGATTTCGTCGAGAAGATCGAGAAGGAGATCTCGGTCGCCAACAGGGCGGCCGACGCCGCGCGCCAGGCGATCGAGCAGGAGACCCGCGAGCAGCGCGAGCGCATGACGGCGCTCGCCTTCAAGGACCCGGCCCGTCTCGCCCCGAAGATCGCCTTCGGCGATGCCAGGGGGCTGCTCGCGCTGCCTGTCGCGGGATCACGATTGCGTGGTTTCGGCGATCCCGACGGTGCCGGCGGCACAATTCGCGGAATTTCGCTCGAGACCCGGCCCAATGCCCTAGTTTCGGCGCCTTCAGACGCTTGGGTGGTTTATGCGGGGCCGTTCCGTTCGTTCGGGCAACTCTTGATCCTGAACGCTGGGGGGGGATACTACATATTGCTTGCCGGCATGCAGCGGATCGATGTCGCGCTCAATCAGTTCGTGCTGGCGGGAGAGCCGGTTGCGATGATGGGCGAAACATCGGAAGCTGCCGCGACGACAGTAGGAGTGGGAACCGGCCAGCCGGTCCTGTATATCGAATTCAGGAAAGACGGCGTTTCGGTCGACCCGAGCCCGTGGTGGACGAAATTGCAAGGCGAAAAGGTTCGCGGATGATGCGCAAGGTTTCCCTCGTTCTCGCCGGCGCCATCATGGGTGCGGGCCTGACCGGACTGGCTACTCAGACGAGGCTGCTCAGCTCGACCAGTGCTGTCGCCGCCTCGGCGGAGGTCTACCGCAGCCTCAATCTCTTCGGTGACATCTTCGAGAAGATCCGCACCGACTATGTCGACAAGCCGGACGAGCAGAAGCTGATCGAGGCCGCCATCAACGGCATGGTCTCCTCGCTCGATCCGCATTCGTCCTATCTGGACTCCAAGGCCTTCCGCGACATGGACACGGACATGCGTGGCCAGTTCGGCGGCCTCGGCATCGAGGTGACGATGGAGGACGGCGTCCTCAAGGTCGCCAAGCCGATCCGCGACACGCCCGCCTCCAAGGCCGGCATCCTGGCCAACGACATCATCCGCCAGATCGACGGCACCGAGGTGAAGGGCCTGTCCCTGACCCAGGCGGTCGAGAAGATGCGCGGGCTGATCAACACCCAGGTCACGCTCAAGGTCGAGCGGCCGGGCAAGACCGAGCCGCTCGAATTCACCCTGACCCGCTCGACCATCGTCGTGCCCGCGGTCGAGGAGCGCGTCGAGGGCGACATCGGCTACATCCGCATCGGCACCTTCTCCGAGCAGACCTATGACGGCCTGCGCAAGGCCATCGACAAGCTCTCGAACGAGATCGGCGCCGACAAGCTCAAGGGCTACGTCATCGACCTCCGCAACAACCGCGGCGGGCGCCTCGACCAGTCCGTGCTGGTCTCCGACGCCTTCCTCGATCGCGGCAAGATCGTCTCGACGCGCGGCCGCAACGCCGAGGAGACGCAGGTCTTCAACGCGAAGTCGGGCGATCTGACCAAGGGCAAGCCGGTCGTCGTGCTGATCAACGGCTCCTCCGCCTCGGCGGCCGAGATCGTGGCCGGCGCGCTGCAGGACCACAAGCGCGCCGTCGTGATGGGCACGCGCTCCTTCGGCAAGGGCTCGGTCCAAACCGTGATCCCGCTCGGCTCGAACGGCGGCCTGCGCCTGACTACGGCGCGCTACTACACGCCGTCGGGCAACTCGATCCAGGCCAAGGGCATCACGCCGGACATCGAGGTCCAGCAGGACATCCCGCAGGAGATCAAGGACAAGCTCGTCGAGAACAAGGGCGAGGCGGCGCTGAAAGGCCATCTCAAGGCCGGCGAGGGCGAGGAGCAGTCCGGTTCCGCCTCCTATGTCCCGAACGACGCGGCCAAGGACACCCAGCTGATCGCGGCCTTCAACCAGCTGCGTGGCGTCAAGAAGGACGCTGCCGCACCGGCCGAAAAGCCGGCGGCCGACCCGGCTCCGACCGCTGCGGCCCCCGCCGCCCCGGAAGCCCCGAAGCAGCCGAACTGAGCCTACAGGGGAGCCTTCGGGCTCGACGGCGGGCTTCTTAGGCGACAAGACTAGCGCGCGGGCCACTGATTCGGGTCCGCGTCGCAACCTTGAGGACGGCTGACCTTGGCCGGAACGCCGCTGACGGAGCTCAATCGGCCGCTCGGCCAGGATCGAGCCGCGCCCTCCGGCAAGCCGTGGGGCCGCTGGTCTGCGACTGCAGCCGCAGCCTGCGTCGGTACCGTGATACTCGGCCTCCTGCTGGTTGCTGCGATCCGCCGCGACCCAGAAGGCGGCGAGCCCGTCGCCGTCGCCTCCATAGAAAAGCGGGCGGCCCCCGTCGCCTCCATCCCGCCCAGCAACGATACGCCTCTTGCCGCCTCGCGCGGGCCGGCGAGCGCTGCGCAGCTCGAGAACAGCGCCGGCGTGACGGTGGTGCGCGCGGGCGAGGATGCGCCCGGCGCCATCATCATCACCGTTCCCGACGAAGCCGGCGCCATCAAGCTTGCTTCCGCCCCCGACAGCCGCCTCACCGAACGCACCCGCTACGGCCTGCTGCCGAAGCTCGGCGCGGACGGCGCGACGCCTGCGAAGATCTATGCCCGCCCCCTCGGCCCGGAGCCGGGGGCGAAACCGGCCGGCCGCATCGCCCTGCTCATCGGCGGCCTCGGCATCAGCCAGAATGGCACCGCCGACGCCATCGCCAAGCTGCCCGGGCCGGTCTCGCTGGCCTTCGCGCCCTATGGCACCGAGCTCGAACGCACTGTCCAGCGCGCCCGCAGCGAAGGCCACGAGATCTTCCTGCAATTGCCGATGGAGCCTTTCGACTATCCCGACAACGACCCCGGCCCGCATACGCTGCTGACCGGGCCCAAGGCGCAGGACAATCTCGACAGGCTGCACTGGTCGCTCGGCCGCTTCACCGGCTATGTCGGCATCGTCAATTTCCTCGGCGGCCGTTTGACCTCGGACGAAGGCGCCCTCTCGCCGATCCTGCGCGAGCTTGCGGGCCGCGGCCTGATGGTCGTCGACGATGGTTCCTCGCCGCGCAGCTTGCTGGCCGCCTCCGCCACGCGCGCACAGATCCCCGCCTTGAAGATCGACCGGGTTATCGATTCCGTCACCCGCGCCGACGCCATCGACAAGGAGCTCGCAGCGCTGGAAGCGCTGGCACGCGATCAGGGCATCGTCGTCGCCTCGGCCAGCGCCCTGCCGGTCTCGATCGAGCGGATCAATCGCTGGGCCCAATCATTGGAAGCCAAGAAGATCGCGCTCGTCCCCGTCAGCGCCGCGCGCGGCTTCCGCAGCCCCAAGACCACCGGATCACTCTCCACCGGATCGCAGCGATGACCGAGACCGCCCCCGAAGGCTATCGTCCCTGCGTCGGGCTCGCCTTGTTCAATGCCGAGGGGCTCGTCTTCATCGGCCGGCGCGCCGACAAGACGAAGCGCGAGCATGTCGCGCCGGGCCATGCCTGGCAGATGCCGCAGGGCGGGATCGACAAGGGCGAAACCCCGCTGGAGGCCGCCCGCCGCGAGCTCATGGAGGAAACCAACGTCACCTCCGTCGAGCTGCTCGCCGAGGCACCAGGCTGGCTGACCTACGATTTGCCCGGCGATATCGGCAAGGAGGCCTGGAAAGGCCGCTGGCGCGGCCAGACGCAGAAATGGTTCGCCTTCCGCTTCGTCGGCGCCGATGACGAGATCAACATCCTCACCCCGGCGGGCGGCCACAAGGCCGAGTTCGACGCCTGGCGCTGGGCGCGGCTCGACGAGACGCCGGAGCTGATCATCCCGTTCAAGCAGGGCGTCTACCGGCAGGTCGCCAGGCATTTCGCGCCCTTCGCCGAGCGCTGAACCTGTTCGCGCGGCGTCAGCCCATCGTGTAGACGACGCGCCCGATCCAGTAAGCCTGATAGCCGATGTGCACGGATGCCAGCGCGATCTGGACCGAGCGCCGGGCGGAAACGAAGGCGACGAGGCATAGCAGCAGCCCGATCGGGACCTGGATGAGATAGTCGCCGCTGAGCTGGCTCCAGTGCTCGCTGCCCTTGATCAGCGTGTCGACGATGTCGAGCAGGAACGCCGCCGCCATCAGGCCGAAGAACCAGCGCCGGCGCCTGATGAAGAAATCCTCGTAGCCGGCGTATTCCGAGATGTTGTCCGGAAAGAGCAGCGCCGAGAGCAGATAGAGGACCACGGCATAGCCGATCAGGAACAGGTAGATGCCGAAGCTCCAGCCCGGAATGCGCGAGAGCCCGAACTCCCACCACCAGAACAGCACCAGCTCCAGCAGGATCGAGCCGACCCAGAGCATGTGCAGCAACGAGACGCGGTGGCGGCCGGGATGCTGGATGAAGCCGGCAATGCCGGCCAGCATCCGGGTGATACCGAGGCCGATGACCATGCCCATGACGATGCGGACATGGATGAAGAGTTCTTGCGGCGTCACGTTCTCCATGAACGTTGCTTAAAGCACCGCGCCGAGAAGGGGAATCCGGAATGGCCGGCGCCTTGACGAGACGCTGGAGAACAACGTGGCCGCTCTCATGCGAACTGTCGAATGGCGTCCCGGAAGGACGCTAAACTGCAGTCCGCCATAATCCACATAAGTCCGACAAAACCGGGTATTTAGGACAGCGCAAAGCGGCAACATGCTGTACCAGTCCATATCCGTCTGCTACGATCTGCGTCGCGCGTTGGGGTAAATGTTGGGGTAGATTCGGGCGGCATGGCGCGATCAGTCAAGAAGCTCTCGGCTCGAAGCGTCACGACGCTGACGAAGCCCGGCCGCCATAGCGATGGCGATGGGCTCTATCTCGTGATCGACGCAACTGGCGCTCGCCGCTGGCTGTTCCTGTTCCGCTGGCAGGCAAGCTGAAGGAATTGGGGCTGGGCGGCATCAGCAGGACTTCTCTCGCTGAGGCTCGTGAGGCCGCGTCTGTAGCGCGGAAGCTCGTATCGTCCGGCGTCAACCCGATCGAGTTCAAGAAAGCGGCCGCCGCAGAAAAGAAGCCGATGACGTTCGGCGAGTTCGCTGATGACATGCTCGTCTCCATCCTGCCCGGCTACAAAAACGTCCGGCATCAAGCTCAGTGGAAGCGGGCGCTGGTGCACTACGCCGAACCGATCCGGGGGAAAGTGCTGGGCGATATCACCACCGAGGACATCCTTAAGATCCTCCAGCCGTTGTGGCACACAAAACAGGAGACAGCGTCCCGCGTGCGCGGGCGGATCGAGAGAGTGTTGGCGGCTGCGAAGGCCAAAAACGAGATTCGCTCGCCTTGGGAAAACCCAGCGCGATGGCGCGGCCATTTGAAAGAGCTGCTGTCTCAGCGGAGAAAGCTTTCGCGCGGCCACCACGCCGCCATGCCCTATCCCGACGTGCCTGATTTTGTTGCCGAACTTCGCCAGCGCGACGCGACCGCCGCTACTGCCCTGGAGTTCGCGATTCTCAATGCCAGTCGATCCAACGAAGCGCTCGGCGCACGGTGGGACGAGATCGACTTGAAACTGAAAATCTGGACGGTTCCGCCTGAGCGTATGAAGGGCGGCAAGGCCCATCGGGTACCCCTAAGCGCGGCCGCGCTTCATGTGATCGAGAAGCAGGCGGCCGCTAAGATCAGCGCTTTTGTATTCCCGGGTCAGAAGCCCGACCGACCACTTTCGGGCATGGCTATGGAAATGCTGCTTCGCCGAATGGGCGCGTCTGCATTCACTCAGCACGGCTTCCGGTCATCATTCCGGGATTGGTGCGGCGAGTGCACGCCGTTCGCTCGCGAGATAGCCGAGGCGGCACTTTCGCACACGGTAGGTGACGAGGCCGAGCAGGCCTATAGACGCGGCGACGCATTGGAAAAGCGGCGGAAGCTCATGGAAGCTTGGAGCCGTTTCATCAGCACGCCGAAGGCAGATGCCAAAATCGTTCCGCTCTCACCAGCGAAGGCCTGGTAGCGGGCCAGACGGGCAGGGATAGGCCGGCCAGCCGACAAGCCGAGTTGCACCGCTTGGTTTCCCTGTTCTCCCCACGGTGTCATTTCCAGGTGCAGTTTGGGCTTTCCCACGATTTCAGCGTCTATCGCTGTTACTTTCTCGCAGGAGGAAGCTCTTCATTGGCGTTTAGGCATCCCATTCAACCCGCCAGCGGGTTGCGTTCGGCCTTGGGGGTCGTTCGCTGAGAAGGTGGCTCGACGGCACTTCGAGGATCTGGGCGAAGTCGAATCGGGATTGGAGCGCGCGCTTTTCTCAGAGGTTTCCGAGGATAGACCTCCACGAGATCGAGCTCGCATGGTGCAGGCAATGGAGACGATATTTGTTCATTTTGCCAAGCAGAAAATCTCGCCTTTCCTAGTGCACGAGCTGATGCGATTCACCTCATCGCTCAGTGACCTTGATCGCGGCACCGTCCACTATTCTCTGGCACCCAAAAAGGTGCGCCATAGACCCATGCTCAGCAGTGACCTTTGGGAGGCCAGAGCACATGTCGCATTGGCGGTGGACATCATGGTCGGCGGAGGAATGCTGAAGAAGCAAGCTCTTGCGGTCATCGAAAAGAACTTCGGATTCCTCGCCGACACATTGGCCGGCGGCGCGTCGAAATTTGGCGTACTCGTTGGTAAATGGCATCAGGAACTTGCTTCCGGTATTAGCGCCGACGCTGGGGCACAGTCTGTCTTCGATGGACGTCAACGCTACATTGATTTCTTGGCAAAGAAGCTCGGGACGGACGATCCGAACGCCATCGCGCAAAACATCCTGAAGCACGCCGTATTGCTGTCTGCCCGGACGGCCGATGCCACTGCCATCACCAAAGTTGCGGCCCGCGCACGTCGCAGAAATCCGCCGCAGAAGACGCAGCCAGACAAGAAGAAATAACCCCCCCTGTTAAGGTGGGTGCTGGCAGTGCCCAGTCGCATTCAACCACACCGGTTCGCAGCAATTGTGCTGGCTCCGCGGGTGGGAATGCGAGGCACAAATGCCTAATCACGACACACCCGAAGCCATGAAGCTTCGTGATTTTCTCAAGCGCTACGGTATCAGCCGCTCCGCCGCGTTCGAGCATATGTCCTGTGGACGGCTGAAGGCTCGCCGGCTCGGCGCGCATCTCCTGATCACCACCAAGGACGCCAACGACTGGCTGGCTTCGCTGCCGGTGCGGTCCTCCTCCAACCAGGGGAAGGCGGCCTGATCATGCACCTGAAACAGATGAACCCCGCGACGCCGGCCAGGGCGCATAGCTCGGCAGCGTGCAATCCCGAACATAGCACACCGGCCCTCATCATCAACCGGCTCCAGCGGCGGTTCGCCATCAGCGAGTTGCACGCAGCCACCGTCGCTCATCTTGCCGGCCTCGGGTCGCAGGCGGTGCGTTGATGCAGACGACCTCGCAACAGAACCAGCAGACCGCCCCGGCCTGCGATACCGGCGCGTTCCTTTCCGAACACCTGTCGCTCCTCGCCATGAACGCGACGATGGCGCGCGACTTTCTGGAGGTCGGCGACAACGCCGGCTTCCGTTATTCCCTCGCCTGCATGATCGCCCGCGCTAAGGCCGTCGCTGGTGTCGTCAATGACCTCGGCGCGCTCGCCGATAGCAAGGGGATCGCCCGCTGATGGCCTTTGATCCGATCGACCTTACCGACCTTTCCCTCAAGCCGGCGCAATTGGCGCCGGCTCTGCTCCTTAGCCGGAGAGAACAGGTTCGGCGCCAGTATTCCGATCGGCCCTTGCCCCTGTTCCCGCAGCCTGCCGCCGCAGCGCCCTATCCTGTCGCTAGCCTTGGGCCTTGTCTTCGGCAGGCTGCTGAGGCGATCTCGGCGAAGGTGCAGGCGCCGATCGAGCTTGCCGCTCAGTCCGTGCTCGGCACAGCGGCGCTGGCAGCTCAGGCCCACTACGACGTGCGCTTGCCCTACGGCCAGGTTCGGCCCTGTAGTCTGTTCCTAGTCACCATCGCCGCATCCGGCGACAGGAAATCTAGCGCTGACAATGAATCCAACTGGCCTGTTCGGACGCATGAAAAGCGCCTTCGCGAGGACCACGACATTCTTTTCCGGGAATGGAAGATCGATTTTGCCGCTTGGGCCGCGACGAAGCGCAAGATCGAGAATGATGCAAAGATCGACCATGACGAACGGCGTGATCGTCTTGCCGATCTCGGCGACGAGCCACGACGGCCGTTGTCGCCTGTCCTGACATCTGGCGACATCACGCCCGATGGCTTGACAAAGAACTGGCGCCACATGCACGGGGCTCTCGGCGTCTTTTCAGCCGAGGGGGGGCAATTCACTGCCGGCCACGGCATGGACGATGCTAACCGCCTCCGCACGGCCGCGATGCTGTCCGGGCTGTGGGATGGAAATGGCGCTGTCCGCATCCGCGCTGGCGACGGCATCACGCTCCTGTCGGGGCGTCGGCTCTCTGCGCATCTTATGGTCCAGCCCGAGGCAGCGGGTGGCTTCCTCTCCGACCGGACCCTGCGCGATCAAGGCTTGCTCTCGCGCGTGCTGCTGGCGGCGCCGCTCTCGATCGCCGGAAAGCGGCTCTACAGGACCGCGAGCCTTGATCAGGAGCATGCCATCTCTGACTACGGCAAGCGGGTCTTGGCCTTGCTGGAGAGGCCTGCGCGCAGCCTTTCCGGCGGCGCCAACGAACTCGACCCGGTCACACTAAACATGTCGGCCGAGGCCGAGGCAAAATGGATTGCGTTCTTCAACCACGTCGAGGCCCAGAGCGGTCCCGAAGGTGATCTCAAGCTCATTCGAGATGTCGCGGCAAAGGCGGCGGAAAACGCCGCTCGCATCGCGGCCGTCATCGCTGCTGTGGAGAAGGGATACACGGATCACATCGGGCTCGCATCCATGCTGTGCGGCATCGCCCTGGCAGGCTGGTATCTGCGCGAGGCGCTGCGTCTTGCCCATGCGTCGCGTCTCGACCCGAAGCTGATGCGTGCTCAGACGTTGCTCGATTGGCTGCGCGCGCGTGATAGACCGGAGATTGGCTTTCGAGAAATCTTGCAGCTGGGACCGACAGCCACCCGGACCAAAGCCGCAGCCGATGATGCGACCACCCTACTTCTAGCTCACGGCTGGGTTCGTGAGATCAACGCCCGGCCTAAGCGTTTCCTGCTTCTCGATGATGGAGGAGAGTAATGGCGTACCGGCCGTTCTTCGAAATCGAAGCTGAAGATGCCCCGGCTACGTTTGCTAATCCTGCTACGTTTCGCGCAGAAAAGACCGGAAGCGTAGCGGATTTAGCAGATGTAGCAGCCCCTACCTCCAAAACAGATTTTGCGACGCCCCTGGATCGAACACCTCCGGAACCTCATCTCATCGCCAAGCCAATGGCTCCGGAAGGGCTAACCCTCGAAGACCAGATCGCCGCATTTGAGGAACGCGCCGGCATCCTCGAATACGACGAAGGCCTGCCCCGCGAGGAAGCCGAACGGCTTGCGCGCGAGCAGACCAGGCATCTGCTGCACTAAGGGCTGGGTCGTGAACGCTCCCGATTATCCGGGCCTCGGCCGTCCCTGCAATGGCTACGGCCAGCGCGGCTAGCGCGGCACTGGCCATTACGACAGGTGCACGATGGGTGCGCCCTGTCCCCCATACCCCCACGAGCGCACCCTTAGTAACGGGCGCTTGCGTATGGCATTTTTCGAGAATTCAAGAGCCGCCACAAACCCCAAACGTGGCCGGATTGCAGGGAGCATGTGAGGTCGAAATGCGCCGCCCCATCACCACCGCCGATCTTTCCGATCCGCGCGAGGTTGCATTCATTACCGCCTTGCTGGCGTTGGGTGGCCCGCAGCATGCGGTGGCAGCGGCGCAGCGCGCCGGCTATGGCAGCACGCCGGAGTAAGCCGAGCGCGCGGCTCCAACCTTGCTCGCTTCCGGCCGTATCGCCCGTGCGATCATCGGCGAGATCAGTGCTGGTTTTGATGTCGCAGCCGCAGCCGCCTTCAAGACCCTGCTGGACGTTTGCAACGATTCCCGTGCGCCGGCCAGCGCGCGGGTTTCAGCGGCGCAAGAAATACTGAGTCGATCATCGCTCGGGCCGACGCCGAGCCGATCCTCGGCGGTCATGGCGCAGGTCTGGATTGAAGGAATTATTAGATAAACTTGATAAGATTGGTAAAATATTGCGGATTAACTCAGCCACTCGCCTAAATTCGCAGTATAATGTTATAACCATACCTACGTAACCTTATATTTTACTTTATCAGAAATTTTACATCATCAAGTTGCAGAATTTTAATTCCATACGCCTACCAATATGAACATTCGGAATTTTGGGGGCAACGATGATGAAGAAATTATATTCATTAATTATAGCTTTAACAATTTTGTGGCTCCCAACTCCATCTAAGGCGGCTCTAACTTACAAGACATCGTCCCTTCCGGATGGAGCAAATTTTGTAATTATCCAAGGTAGTTTTGAAAAATCTGACGATCTTTCCGAATTTTCAAAGATTGCTACAAGTCATTCTATTGCCTTTGTGACATTCGATTCGCCCGGTGGACAAGTATTTAAAGCATTAGAATTGGGTCGGTTGATACGTCATCTTGGGCTGGATACAATTCAGCCCAGAGCGACATTGTGCGCTTCCGCATGCTCGCTTGCTTTTCTTGGAGGCGTTCGCCGATCGGCTGAAGCGGGCTCAATCGGAGTCCATCAGGCATCCGTTAAATCGGCGTATGCACTTGATGCAGGAGAGGCCGCGGAGGGAATACAGCGTCTTACTGGACAGATAATTGCTTACGTCACGGAGATGGGCGCAGATGCAGCCTTTTTGCAAATTTGGCTCAGCTATCCGAGTTGGGACATGCGGTATTTATCTAGCGGGGAAATGACGCAATACCGCATCGTTACGAACGCTTCCGCGCGTCAAACCATGAACGCGCCAAAACGGCGAAGCGACGAGTTGCCGCCGGAGCCTCGCAGCGGACCGGACAACTCACTTCAGAACCCCTCGCTACCGATTGCGAGAACCGGTCAGGTGAGGGCATTGGCGGGATTTATTGGCCTCCGCGAAGAGGCGGACGAAAGCAGTCGGACCATCTCCATTCTGGATAACAAATCGAAGGTAATTATAATCAAAAATTCTGATAATTGGTATCGAATTTCTTACGACGGACTTATCGGATATGCACACCATAATTGGATACTTGTTGATCAATTTGTTAATGTCGATTTTGACAGCCGATACATACAAGTGGCCTCATTCAAAAATTTGAACGAAGCACTGTCTTTCAAATCAAGAATAAATGTTCCATCATCAAT